>CAMAWG010000013.1 GCA_945861855.1 Rhodoplanes serenus | reverse complement strand
TCGACCTCTCCCCGCAAGCGGGGAGAGGTAAAGGAGGCGAGGCCCTGCCATGACCGTCCGCGCCGCCATCATCGGGCTGGGACGCTGGGGCCGTTCGCTGGTCAACGCGGTGCACGGCAAGACCGACGCCATCCAATTCGTCGCGGCCTATACGCGCACGCGCGCCAGCGCGGAGGACTATTGCCGCGAGAAAAATATCCCGCTGCTCGACCGCTACGAGGATGCGCTGGCGAACCCGGACATCGACGCGGTGGTGCTGGCGACGCCGCACAGCCAGCACGCCGAGCAGGTTATGGCCGCGGCGGTCGCGGGCAAGCACATCCATGTCGAGAAGCCGCTGACGCTCGACCGGCCGAGCGCCGAGGCCGCGGTTGCGGCTGCCAAACGCGCCGGGATCGTGCTGGCGGTCGGCTTCAACCGGCGCTTCCATCCGTCCGTGGTCGAGATCAGGAAGCGGATTGCCGACGGCCGGGTCGGCCAGGTCATGTCGATGGTCGGCGCGCACACCACCTCAACCGGCCAGTTCATCCCGGCCGGCAACTGGCGCGCCCAGCCGGACGAGGCGCCGGGCGGGGCGATCACCGCGGTGGGCGTGCATTCGATCGACCACATGATCGAGTTCGCGGGGCCGGTCCGCGATGTGCTCTGCACCACCGGCCGCTACATTCCGGGGCCGTCGGACGACACCAGCAACATCATGCTGCGATTCAAGAGCGGCGCGACGGGCCTCCTGTTCTGCTCGGTCGCGACCGCGACGACCTTGAGCTTCACTGTGTTCGGCACCAAGGGTCTGGCGGAATTTTCCAAACCGAACCTGGCGCGATTTCGCTATGTGCCAATCTCGACGGTGGCGCCGACCGGGCCGGTCACCGCGCCGCCGGACGAGATTATCGAGAGCCCGGCGTTCGACACGCTCAACGCCGAGCTTGTTGAATTCGGGCGTTGTATCGAGCAGAAGCGGCCCTACCCGGTCGCGATTGACCAGGTGCTGCACGGCATGGCCGTGTTCGACGCCGTGGTACGGTCGGGCAAAAGCGGCAGAATAGAAGCGGTCGATTGAGGGAACGTCATGGAAAAACTGATCATCACAGTGGCCGCCGACTCGCGCACCTCCTATCCGCACAACAATCTCTGTCCGCCGCAGGAGGATATCGCGGCCTGCGCGCAGCAATACGTCGACGCTGCGAAGGCCGGCGCGGCCATCTCGCACATTCACGGGCGGCGCACGCTCGAAGAGACGATCCAGTCCGACGGCCGGATGGTGTCGCGCATCCACCACGCGGACTGGAAAAAGCTGCACCACATGATCACCGAGAAGGTCGATACGATCATGCAATACGGCGTGGCGTCGGCGCGGATCGAGGAGAAGATCGAGCTGATGAAGCTCGGCCCCGACATGATGGCGGTGGCCTTCAACGCCCACGACGAGTATTTCCAGCCGGTGCCGACCTTGCCGCCGAAAAGAATGATGGCGATCCATCCGGTCGAGGAACTGATCGCCTATGCGAAGGCCGCCGAGGAGCACAAGGTCAAGCTCGAATGCGAGTGCTTCCAGACCGGCGCGTTCTGGCATCTCGATTTCGTGCGCAAGGCCGGATACCTGAAGACCCAGACCTACGTCACGCTGTTCATCGGCTGGCCGGGGGGCACCTGGATGCCGCCGACCGAGCGGGCGCTGCAGTTCTTCGTCGACAACCTGCCGCCGGACGTGATCTGGAACGTCAGCGTGATGAACCCGGAGAAGCAGTGGTCGATCCTTGCGCTGGCGGTCGCGCTCGGCGGGCATGTGCGCGTCGGCTACGAGGACAACCCGTTCATCACGCCGGGCGAATTTGCGAAAAACAACGCCGTGCTGGTGGACCGCATGGTCGGCATCGCACAGCGGCTCGGCCGCGAGGTGGCGACGCCGGACGAGGCGCGGACGATTTTGGGGCTGCAACGGTCGCAGTGATGCGTGTCAGCAGTACCTCTCCCCGTCATGGCCGGGCTTGTCCCGGCCATCCACGTCTTGCTTAGTAAGGACAAAAGGCGTGGATGCCCGGCACAAGGCCGGGCATGACGCCGAATGCGAGGCAGGCGCGGTGGACAAACGGAAGCTTGGGAATTCAGGTATCGAAGTCTCCATCGTCGGCGTCGGCTGCAACAACTTCGGCCGCCGCATCCACAATGTCGCCGGCGCCCGCGCCGTCGTCGACCGCGCCATCGATCTCGGCATTACGCTGTTCGACACCGCCGACGCCTACGGCAACGGCACCTCGGAATCCTTCCTGGGCGAGACGATCGGCAAGCGGCGCCATCAGGTCGTGATCGCTACCAAGTTCGGCTGGGGAAGCCCGAGTGGCGCGTCGAGGCGGACCATCAGCCGCACCGTGGAGGCAAGCTTGAGGCGGCTGCGCACCGACTACATCGACCTCTACCAGGTCCACTTCCCCGATCCCAACACGCCGATCGAGGAAACCCTGCGTGCGCTCGATGAGCTGGTGCGCGGCGGCAAGGTGCGCGCGATCGGCTGTTCCAACTTCTCCCCCACCCAGGTTTCGGCCGCGCTCGACACGTCGGCGCGCCTGGGCGCCGCACCCTTCGTCACCTGCCAGGACGAATACAGCCTGCTGGTGCGCGAGATCGAGCGCGACCTTGTGCCGCTGATGCGCAAGCGCGGCATGTCGCTCCTGCCCTACGCGCCGCTTGCCGGTGGCTTTCTCAGTGGCAAGTATGTCCGCGGCAAACCGCTACCGAAGGAGGCGCGGTTGGCATACAGCAGTCACCACGCGTCGGACGTCATCAACGAACGGAATTGGGACATCGCCGACCGGCTGCGAGACTTCGCATTGCGGTCGAATCGCAGTCTGCTCGACATCGCGTTCGGCTGGCTTCTGGCGCGGCCGGTGACGGCCAGCGTAATCGCGGGCGCGATGACGCCGGAGCAGATCGAACAGAATGTGCGTGCGGGCAGCGTCAAGCTGCCAGCGGACGAAGTTGCCGAGCTTGACCGGATCACGCAGTAGACGCAACGCATGACCAAGCCCCGCGCGCTCATCATCGGCGGTTCGGTCGGCGGCCTATTCGCCGCCAACATGCTGCGCAGCATCGGCTGGGACGCGGTGGTGTTCGAGCGCAATGCCGAGGAGCTTTCCGGCCGCGGCGCCGGCATCAGCACGCATCCGCAGTTGCACGACGTCACCCGGCGGCTCGGCATTCCGTTCGACGACTCGATGGGGATCGCCATCGACAACGTGATCTTCCTCGATCATGACGGCCGGTGCACCGACGAGCGGCCGACCGCCCGCCTGATGAGCTCGTGGGGCCGGGTGTTCCGCTCGCTGCGCGACCCGATCCCGGACGAGAGCTACCATCTAGGCAAGTCTCTCACCGGCGTCGAGCAGGACGCAGGCGGCGTCACCGCGATTTTCTCGGACGGCGCGCGCGAGCGCGGCGACCTCCTGATCGGCGCCGACGGCGGGCGCTCCACGGTGCGCGAGCTGTTCCTGCCGGGCGCGAAGCCCGACTACGCCGGCTATGTCGCCTGGCGCGCCATGCTGGACGAGCGCGACGTGCCGCCGGCGATCCACGCCGAGCTGTTCACCAACTACACCTATTGCCTGCCGCCCGGCGAATTGTTCCTCGCCTATCCGGTTCCGGGACGGAACAACGAGACGCAGCCGGGCCAGCGCGCCTACAACATCGTCTGGTACCGACCGACGACTCCGGAAAAGCTCGCCGATCTCTGCACCGACGAGAGCGGCAAGTGCCACGGCACATCGATCCCGCCGACGCTGCTGCGTCCCGACGTCATCGCCTGGAGCAAGGCGCAGGCGCGGGCGCTGGTGGCGCCGCAGGTCGCGGAGATTTTCGAGCGCGACCCGCGGCCGTTCTTCCAGGCGATCTTCGATTTCATCTCGCCGCAGACCGTGTTCGGCCGCGTGGCGCTGCTCGGCGACGCCGCGTTCCTGGCGCGGCCGCATCCGGGCGCCGGCACCACAAAATGCGCGATGGACGCGGAGCACCTGGCCGATTCCATCGCCGCGCTCGGCATCGATGCGGGTTTGGCCAAATACCAGCGCGAGCAGGGCGCGTTCGGCTCGGGCCTCGTGCGGCAGGGCCAGATCGACGGCTCCTACATCACCGACCAGCTCAAGCCGCGCGAGCAACGCCGCAACAAGGACGTGAGCTGGGCCGTGAACGACCTGATGCGCGACCACGACGGGCGCAGCGTGCAGGTGCAGCGGATTCTGGACGACAGCCGGCGGGCCGGTTGACTACGATGGACAACGCCTCTCCGAGCGGGGACAATTGCGGCAAAGCCGACACGCAGCGCCGCCGGGGGAACGCCATGAGCTACCGCGAAGTCAGCGAAATCCGCGACGGCATGCGGATCGACTGGGACATGCCGATCGCGATGGACGATGGCCTCGTCGTCCGCTGCGACATCTACCGGCCGATCAAGGCCGGAAAATATCCCGTCATCATGACCTACGGCCCCTACGGCAAGTGGCTGCATTTCGACGATCTCTATCATGAGCAGTGGAAGATCATGTGCGAGACGCGGCCCGACGTGCCGACCGGCTCCACCAACAAGTACCAGTGCTGGGAGGTGGTCGATCCGGAAAAGTGGGTGCCGGACGATTACGTTGTCATTCGCGTCGACAGCCGCGGCGCCGGGCGCTCGCCGGGCACGATCGACATCTGGTCGCTGCGTGAGGCGCAGGATCTGGCGCAGTGCGTCGAGTGGGCCGGCGTGCAGCCGTGGTCGAACGGCAAGGTGGGCTTGAACGGCATTTCCTACTACGCCGAGAACCAGTGGCAGGCGGCGGCCTTGCAGCCCAAGCACCTCGCCGCGATCTGCCTCTGGGAGGGCGCCGCCGACTTCTACCGCGACATGGCGCACCACGGCGGCATCTTCTGCAACGGCTTCACCAAGGGCTGGTCGGAGAACCAAGTCTACACGCTGCAGCACGGCCGCGGCACGCGCGGCTTCCGCAGCCGGATGACCGGCGACTGGGTGTCGGGGCCGCTGGAACTGACCGACGAGGAGCTTGGCGCCAACCGCCGCAATTTTTACGAGGACTGCCTCAAGCACAAGCTCGACACCGCCGAATACTGGCAGTCGCGGATGCCGGACTGGTCGAAGGTGAAGGTGCCGCTGTTCTCGGCCGCCAACTGGGGCGGGCAAGGGTTACATCCGCGCGGCAACTTCGAGGGTTTCGTGCGCGCCGCTTCGAAGCAGAAATGGCTGGAGAGCCACGGCCTCGAGCACTGGACGCATTTCTACACCGACTACGGCGTCGCGCTGCAGAAGAAGTTCTTCGGCCACTTCCTCAAAGGCGAGAAAACCGGCTGGGACAAGCAGCCGAAGGTGCTGCTGCAGGTGCGCCACGTCGACAGGTTCGTCGAACGGCACGAAAAGGAATGGCCGCTCAAGCGGTCGAAGTGGACGAAGTTTTTCCTCGACCCGGCGGATTTCTCGCTGTCGACCAAACGGCAGGCGAAGAAATCGTCCGTCACCTACAAGGGTCTGGGTGACGGCGTGACGTTCATGACCGAGCCGCTGAAGCGCGACACCGAGATCACCGGCCCGATCGCGGCCAAGCTGTTCGTGTCGTCGGCGACCGAGGACGCCGACCTGTTCCTGGTGGTGCGGGCGTTCTCACCTGACATGAAGGAGCTTGTGTTCCAGGGCGCGCTCGACCCGCATACCCCGCTGGCGCAGGGCTGGCTGCGCGCGTCGCACCGAAAGCTCGACAGGAAGCTCACCCTGCCCTACCGGCCGTATCACACCCACGACGAGGAGCAGAAGCTGAAGAAGGGCGAGGTGGTGGAGTGCGACGTCGAGGTCTGGCCGACCTGCATCGTGGTGCCGGCGGGCTATCGCCTCGCCCTGTCCGTGCGCGGCAGGGACTATGTCTATCCGGGCGGCGCGGGCGGCGGGTTGAAGACGCTGGGCACCTTCACGGGCGTTGGACCGTTCAGGCACGACGATCCGCGCGACCGGCCCGCTGCGGTGTTCGGCGGCGACGTGACACTGCACGCGGGGCCTTCGCGGAACGCCTATGTGATGCTGCCGGTCATCCCGGGGAAATAGGCACGAACGCGCAACGGACGCTCTTCCCTCTCCCCATGTGGGAGAGGGTGGCGAGTGCGGAGCGACAGCGAGCACGAGCCGGGTGAGGGGGCAGCGATTCATCAAGACACCGACCCCTCACCCGCCCTCGCTTCGCTCGGGCACCCTCTCCCACAAGGGGAGAGGGAAAGAGCCCTACTCCGCAGCCGCGCGCTTGCTCTTTTCGGGCACATCGTAGCCCGCCATCAGCCTTTCGACGAGTCCGTTGAACTCGCTCCAGTCGGTCTCGCGGTACGAGTGATTGCGGATGATGAACGACGCACCGGCATAGAACTTCTCGTATTGCAGATGCCGGCCGGCGAACTCGGAGCCGGTCATGTCCCAGGCGAGCTTGAACAGCTTCATGCGCGTCAGCGAATCCGCCTGCGGGGTCTGCCAGAAGGTGTCGAACTGTTTGGCCAATTCGGGATCGTCGAGCACGGAGATGTCCGCCGGCATCTGGATCACGCTGCCGCCGCACAGCGTGCGAAGCTCGTCGATGAAGCGGCTGTAGTTCTGCGTGCACCATTCCAGGCCCGCATACATGAAGCGGCGGTTGAAGCAGACATAGCCCTCCGGCCAGCTTTCGAAGGCGTTGATCTGGCCGTTGACCAGCCCGCCGATGGTCGCCTCGATCGCCGCCATCTCGCCGAGCTTTTCCCGCACCGCCGGGACCTGATCCGCGCCGGTGGCGTTGGCGATCCGGCTGCACAGGCCGAGCAGCAAGCGCATCTTCGACCAGTAGCGCACGTTGGACTGATGGTTGCCAAAGCAATGGCTCGCGGTCTTGATGTAGATGTCGCGGGACAAGAGCGCGTCGTCGTGCACGAACACCTTCTCCCAGGGAACCTTCACGCTGTCGCACATCAGCATGCTGTCGCTCTCGTCGTAGCGCCAGGCCAAAGGCGAATCGAACTCCGAGGTCAGCCCCACCGCGGCGGGCTTGCGCGACCACAGCGACAGTCCTGCGGCATTGCACGGGATGGCGCAGGTGATCGCCTCCTTCTTCTGGTCCGGCGCGAGCGGGATCACGTTGCCGATCCAGATCTCGTTGGCGTAGAGCGCGCCGGTCGCCAGCATCTTCATGCCGGAGATGACCACGCCGTCGTCGTCCTCGCGCACGACCCGGAGCGACGGCACCGGAATGGCCTTCTTCTGATAGAACTCTGGATTGCGCGCCGCCTGGGGCGACACCACGGCGTAGACGACGTAGGTATCGTTGTCGCGGATGTGGCGGTGGTATTTCAGCACGTTGTCAGCGAAGGCGTGCGGCTTCGGCAGCGCGTCGGGCTTCATCGCCATGCCGGTGACGAAGGACGCGACGTGGTCGGGCGAGCGGCCGAACATGCCATAGGTGAAGTCGGCGATGCGGCGGTGGCCGTCGGAGCGCTTCTGCAGGTCTTCGCGGGTCTTCGGGCGCAGGAAATAGAACGAGTGGCGGCCGCCGTCCTCCTCGTAGGTCATCGCATCGCGGTGCGCCGGGTCGGCCTTCATGTCGTAGATGGCAGCGACGGTCTTCGCCGCCTCGCGGAACGCCGGATGGCGGGTGACGTCATCGACGCGTTCGCCGCCGATATAGACCACGCGGCCGTCGCGCAGCGATTCCAGGTGCTCCTTGCCGGTGCGCAACATGCCCTACTCCGCCGCCACGCGCTTGCCGACGTTCGGCACGTCGTAGCTTGCCATCAGATTGTCCACCAGAGCGTTGAACTCCGCCCAGTCGGTCTCGCGGAAGCTGTGGCCGCGGACGATGAACGCGGCGCCCGCGTAGAACTTCTCGTATTGCAGATGCCGGCCGGCGAACTCCGAGCCGGTCATATCCCAGGCGAGCTTGAACAGCTTCATGCGCGTGAGCGAATCCGCCTGCGGCGTCTGCCAGAAGGCGTCGAACTGCCTGGCAAGTTCCGGATTCTCCAGCACCGAGATGTCGGCCGGCATCTGGAACACGCTGCCGCCGCAGAGCGTGCGCAATTCGTCGATGAAGCGGCTGTAGTTCTGGGTGCACCAGTCGAGGCCCGCATACATGAAACGGTGGTTGAAGCAGACGTAGCCCTCCGGCCAGTTCTCGAAGGCGTTGATCTGGCCGTGGATCAGGCCGTGAATCGTGGCCTCGATCGCCGCCATTTCGCCGAGCTTCTCCCGCACCGCGGGCACCTGGTCGGCGCCGGTGGCGTTGGCAATCCGGCTGCAAAGGCCGAGCAGGAGCCGCATCTTCGACCAGAAGCGAATGCAGGACTGGACATTGCCGAAGCAATGCGCCGCCGATTTGATGTAGATGTCGCGCGACAACGGCGCGTCGTCGTGGACGAACACCCTCTCCCAGGGCACCTTGACGTTCTCGCACATCAGCATGCTGTCGCTTTCGTCGTAGCGCCAGGCGAGCGGCGAATCGAACTCGGACGTGAGCCCCACCGCCGCGGGCTTGCGCGACCACAGCGCCAGGCCCGGGGCGTTGCAGGGGATGGCGCAGGTGATCGACTCCTTCTTCTGGTCGGGGGCGAGCGGGATGACGTTGCCGATCCAGATTTCGTTGGCATAGAGCGCGGCGGTCGCCAGCATCTTCATGCCGGAGATGACCACGCCGTCGTCATCCTCGCGAATGACGCGAAGCGTCGGCGCCGCGATGTTCTTGCGCTGATAGAATTCCGGATTGCGCGCGGCCTGCGGGGGCACCACCGCGTGGGCGACATAGGTGTCGTTGTCGCGGATGTGGCGGTGGTACTTCACGAGGTTGTCGCCGTGGCCGTGCGGCTCAGGCAGCGCGCCGGGGTTCATCGCCATGCCGGTGACGTAGGACGCCATATGATCGGGCGAACGGCCGAACATGCCATAGGTGAAATCCGCGATCCGGCGATGACCCTCCATCCGCCGCTGCAGGCCGTCGCGGGATTTCGGGCGCAGGAAGTAAATGGAATGGCGGCCGCCGTCCTCCTCGAAGGTCATGACGTCGCGGAGCGCCGGGTCGGCCTTCATGTCGTAGATGGCAGCGACGGTCTTGGCCGCCTCGCGGAACGCCGGATGACTCGTGACGTCATCGACGCGCTCGCCGCCGATATAGACCACGCGGCCGTCGCGCAGCGATTCCAGATGTTCCTTGCCCGTGCGCAGCATCGCGGCTCCCATTGTGGTCCCGGCTTGCAAAACCCTATCATGCGGAAAGGCAAAAGCGAGCATTGAGCCCCATGACCGACTCCCTCGGATTCCGCAAGAAGTTCGCCGTGATCGCGCCTTCGACCAACACCTCGGTGCAGCCGGAGTTCGACGCCATGGCGCCGCGCGGCGTCACCAATCACTTCGGGCGCATCTCGATCCCGAACGATCCGATCCACAACGACGACGACTTCAACAGGCTGATGGAGAACATCCGCACGACCATGATGGAGACGGTCGACCGGGTGATGACCTGCGAGCCGGACTATCTGGTCATGGGGATGTCGTCGGAGACATTCTGGGACGGGCTGGAAGGCAGCAGGCTCCTGCAGCAGCGGGTCGAGCAGCGGGCGGGCGTCAAGGTCTGCATGGGCTCGGACGCCTCGCAGGAGGCGCTGAAGCGCTACGGCGCCAAACGCCTCGGCATCATCACGCCCTATATGCCGGTCGGCGACGGGCAGGTGCGAAAGTTCTTCGAGGATTGCGGCTTCGAGATCGTGAAGCTGAAGGGGCTCAAGTGCAAAAGCCCGGTGCTGATCGCGCACGTCTCGGAGCGCGAATTGCGCGACGCCATCGTCGAGGTGAACGGGCCCGACGTCGATGCGATCGTCCAGGTCGGCACCAACCTGGCGATGGCGCGGCTCGCCGGCCTGGCGGAGTTCTGGCTCGACAAGCCGGTGCTGGCGATCAACACCTGCATCTACTGGTGGGCGCTGCGCCAGAACGGCATCGACGACCGGATCGACGGCTTCGGGTCGCTGCTGCTGGAGCACTGAGGTACACGCGGTAGGCCTCGCGGGGTGGGACGATCTACCGCATCGCACAATATTTCTTGCTGCGACGCACCATTTAAGGCAAGGTGGTGCGGATCGCGACGCAAGAGATTTGGATTCATGAGCAAAAACAACGATATATGGAAGACCAAGTACGGCCCCCGCCGCGTCCGGCAGGAAGCGCCGACGCTCGAGGAAGCCATCGCCGCCGCTCGGGGCTTGTCCGACGAGCTCGACGAACAGGCTGGAATCGCCGCCTCGCTGATGGGGCTGCCGGTCGATCAGGTCCGTGCCGCGCTGCCTAAACTGGCTCCACCACGCAAGGACCTGCAAAAGTCGGTCGTGTTCACGGGCCCGGCCTCGGCGCCGCGCACCATCGTGGTCGAGCGCAAGCCGTCCCGCCGGGTGCCGGGAGCGGCGATCCCGGGCGCGCGGGCTACTTCGGCACGAAGTAGTGCGTCTCCAGTAGCAGGCAGCCGTTCTTGGACGTGAACGGGCCGTGATAGACGCCGGGCGGACGCACGCAATAGGTCGGCCCGGTGAACGACTCGCCGCCCTTGCCCTGCGCGTCGCTGCCGCAAACCAGGTCGCCGGAGACCAGGAACACCTCTTCCCAGTATTCGTGCACGAAGGGCACGGTTGAGAACGCGCCCGCCTCGATCTTCAGGATGCGGGTGCGGTTGCCGACCTTGTTCTTCTCGTCGAGCGAGCCCGCCAGGATTTTTTCCGAGAAGCCCCACGGATAGCCGGGCACCGTGTGGAATCCCTCCTTCATGTCGACGCCGTGGAATTCCTTGTGGCCCTTGTCGTAGCCCATGGCGATCTCCCTGCGAGCAACCGGTTTCGAGGGGCACTTTAGCAACGCGCCGGGATGAGTAAAGCCGAGCGCGAGCGTCTCTCGCCTGTCATTCCGATCCGAGAGGCCCGCTCACGCCGCGGCGGCGACCCGCGCGCATCGGGCGAGGTATTCGGCAACCTCGCCCTCCGGCATCGGCTTGGCGAACAGGTAGCCCTGCCCCTCGTCGCAGCCGTCGGCCTTGGCGGTCTCTAACTGCTCCTTGGTCTCGACGCCCTCGATGATGGTGGTGATGCCGAGGCTGCGCGCCAGGCCCACCACCGCGCGAACGATGGCCTGGCAATCCTTGCGCACCAGCATGTCGCGGACGAAGGAGCGATCGATCTTGATCTTGTCGAACGGGAAATTTCGCAGATACGCGAGCGACGAATAGCCGGTGCCGAAATCGTCCATCGAGATGCGCACGCCCAGCTCGCGAAGCTGATGCAGGATCGCGAGCGTATGGGACTCGTCCTGAAGCAGCACGGACTCGGTGATCTCAAGGTCGAGGCGCCCCGGCGGCAGGCCCGATGCGGCCAGCGCATTCAGCGTCAACTGCACGAGGTTGCGGCCCTTGAACTGCTTGGCCGACAGATTGACCGCGACGGCGACCGGCTGCGGCCACTTGGCCGCATGCGTGCAGGCGGTGCGCAGCACCCATTCGCCGAGCGGCAGGATCAGTCCGGTTTCCTCCGCCAGCGGAATGAAGTCGGCCGGCGAGATCATGCCGCGCTCGGGGTGGTTCCAGCGCAGCAGGGCTTCGAAGCCGCTGACCTTGCCGGTCTGAAGATAGAGGATCGGCTGGTAATAGATCTCGAATTCGCCGCCGGCAATGGCCTTGCGGAGATCGAGCTCCAGCGCCCGGCGCAACTGCAGCCGCTTGTCCATCTCGCGTTCGAAGAAGCGATGGGTGCCGCGGCCGTCGCCCTTGGCGAGGTAGAGCGCCATGTCGGCGTTCTTCAGGAGCATATCGGGGTTCGAGCCGTCGTTGGGCGCGATCGCGATGCCGATGCTGGTGCCGATCACGATGTGGCGGCCGTCGATGTCGTAGGCCCGGCTGACCAGTTCGACGATGCGGGAGGCGAGCTGGCTGCACTGCTCGGGCCGGCTGACGTCGGTCTGCACCACCGCGAATTCGTCGCCGCCGATGCGGGCGATGAAATCCGTGGACGGCACCGCCTCGATCAGGCGCGCGGCCACCAGCTTCAGGAGCTCGTCGCCGATCGGATGGCCAAGCGTGTCGTTGACGGTCTTGAAATGATCGAGATCGAGGCAATGCACGGCGAATCCCCGGCCCGGCTGAACGCGGTCGAAGGCATTCTCCAGATGCTCACGGAACAGCACGCGGTTGGGCAGATTGGTCAGCATGTCGTGGCGCGCCAGATGCGCGATCTTGGTCTCGGCGCGCCGGCGCTCGGTGACGTCCTCGTGCACGGCGACCCAGCCGCCGTCCTGCATCGGCCGCTGCGACACCGCGACGACGCGGCCGTCCATCAGCTCCTGGGTGAAGGCGGAGGCCTCGCGCGCATCGATGGCGGTCGCTGCCGCCATCTGCTCTGGGGTGGCTATCGCGCCGTTGCCGATGGTGGCGCGATAGTTCTCGATCGCCTGCAGCACCGTCCCAGGCTTCGCCAGCTCGGGAGTGAGTTCGTACATCTGGACGTAGGTCTTGTTGCAGACGATCAGCTTCAGCTCGGCATCGAACATGCACAGCCCGTGGGTCATGTTGTTCAAGGCGATGTCGACGCGGCGGTTGAGCTGCTTGAGCTCGACCTCGCGGGCGATGAGCTGGATGGCGTTGTCCTTGAACACCTCCACGGCACGCGCCATGGCGCCGACCTCGTCGCGGTCGTCGCGCGACGGGACGATGGTGGTGGTGTCGTGGCGGGCAAGCCTCGTCATCGCCTGGGTGATGCCGCCAAGCCGCGCCAGCCCGCGGTGCATGGTGGCGAGCCCGATCGGGCCGACCAGCACGATCGCCGCGAAAGCGGACAGCAGAACCCACAGCGAGAGCGACCTTGCCGCCGCGCTGACGAAGCTGATGGCCTCCTGCGCCTCCTTGATGCGAAACTCGCGGTAATCCTTGATCAGCAGTTCGACACCGCCGGCGATCAGTGTGTAGGTGCTGGCCGCTTCGGCAGCTTTGTCCGGCGCGGATTCGGCGGCGTGGAGCGCGACCTGATCCGCCGCCTCGAACAGCGGCGGCAGGCCTTCGGCGATGCGGCTTTCCAGAGAATCCGGATCGAGCACGGCTTTCGAGGCGATCTCCCCGATCAGGTCCGATAGCCGGAGGCTGAACTGATCGAGTTCATGGCGCAGCGCCTGACGCCGGATCCGGTCCGCTTCGCCCGGCATACGCTCCACGGTGTGGCGATGTTTGGCGAGCAGAAGTTCGAGGCGGGTTGAACTCAGGACGCCGAGGAGGCCATCGCCATAAAGACGGTGGGCGGCGCTTTCCGTCGTCCTGGAAAAATAGATCGATGCGATCGAAAGCGACGCCACGGCCAACAGGGCCAGGAACGCGAAGCAATAAAGCTTCAACGCAATGCTTGCGCTGAGCCCACGAAACATGCGCCGCGGTTTGGAATGTCCCGCCGTCATCGACACTTACATGATCTTTTCCACCGCCTGTCCGGCGGTATCGCTGACGGCCCAACGGTCGTGACATGCTTGCCTATCAGGGTGAAAGAAGCGTTAAAATCCGGGCTTATCCATTGAATACATTGGTACAATTCGAGATTCACCCGGTTTTGGAACGGCCGAGAGCGCCGGCGAGACCAGCATTCAGCCGCACCCGATCCCGAATGCGCGGACGGCATGGGCCCCTTCGGGACAAGCGAATTGCACCGCCGCCGCAACTTCGGCCATGCTGCACCGCCAAAGCAGGGCGGGCTCGCTCAGTTCAGACGTTTTCGACCGGTATCGGGAGTATTCCAACGTGCTGACGGCAGCGGCGCCCCGCGATGCGATCGAACGCTGGGCCGCGGCGCCCCTCCCCGAACTCATGGCGGAAGCCGCGCGGCTGCGCGACCGGGGCCACGGACAGATTGTCTCCTACTCGCGCAAGGTGTTCATCCCGCTGACCCGGCTTTGCCGCGACACCTGCCGCTATTGCACCTTCGTGCGCGGCCCGCGCGGGGTCGCGTCCGCCTATCTCTCGCCGGACGAGGTCCTGGCCATCGCCCGCGCAGGCGCTTCCGCCGGCTGCCAGGAGGTGCTGTTCACACTGGGCGACAAGCCGGAGCTGAAATACGAGGCCGCGCGGCGGGCGCTGGCGCGGCTCGGATATGCGACCACGGTCGATTATCTCGTGGCGATATGTGCGCTGGTGCTGCGCGAGACGGGGCTCCTGCCGCACGTCAACCCCGGAGTGATGAGCGAGGCCGATGTTTCGGCGCTCCGCCGCGTGTCGGTGTCGCAGGGCATGATGCTGGAGAACGTCTCGCCGCGCCTTGGCCTGTGCGGCGGCCCGCACCACGGCTCGCCCGACAAGGAGCCGGCTGTCCGGCTGGCAACCATCGAGGCAGCGGGCAAACTCAAGGTGCCGTTCACCACCGGCATCCTGATCGGCATCGGCGAGACGCGGGCCGAGCGGATCGACTCGCTGCTGGCGATCGAGGCGTCGCATCGCCGCCACGGGCATATCCAGGAGGTCATCGTCCAGAACTTTCGCGCCAAGGACGACACCGGCATGGCCCGCGCGGCTGAACCATCCGGCACCGACATGCTCTGGACCGTGGCGATGGCGCGGATCGTGTTTGGGCCAGACATGAACATCCAGGCGCCGCCGAATCTCAGCCCCGGCCTCATGGCCGATCTGATCGCCGCCGGCATCAACGACTGGGGCGGCGTCTCGCCGGTGACTCCCGATCACGTCAATCCCGAAGCGCCGTGGCCCGCGATCGAGCGCCTGCGCGCGGAGACGGCAGCGGCAGGCAAGTGCCTAACCGAACGGCTGGCGATCTATCCGGCGTACGTGCGCGAGCCGGTGCAATGGCTCGACCCGGCGGGGCAGACGGCGGTGCTGCGCGCCTCCGACGCGGACGGGTTCGCGCGCGGCGAGGAATGGGCGCCGGGACGACGAGGCGGGGCACAAGCAAGCAATTCATTGAAGGCGCCGGCCATCGCATCGTCGGCGCTCGACCGGATCGTCCGGTGCGCCGAAGCAGGCCATCGGCTCGGCGAGGACGAGATCGTCGCGCTGTTCCAGGCGCGCGGGGGTGAGTTCGATGCCGTCTGCGCCGCAGCGGACGATCTGCGAAAGAGCGTCAGCGGCAACACTGTCGGCTACGTCGTCAACCGCAACATCAACTACACCAACGTCTGCAGCTACGGCTGCAGGTTCTGCGCCTTCTCCAAGGGCAGGCTCGGCGACACGCTGCGCGGCCCGGCCTACGACCTCGACGGCGAGGAGATCGCCCGCCGCGTGCGCGAGGCATGGACCCGCGGCGGAACCGAAGTCTGCATGCAGGGCGGCATCCATCCGCGCTACACCGGCGACACTTACCTGTCGATCCTCGACGCCGCCAGGCGCGCGGTGAGCGACATTCATGTGCATGCCTTCTCGCCGCTCGAAGTCCATCACGGCGCAACCAGCCTTGGGCTTGGCATCGGCGACTATCTCGACCGGCTGCGCGATGCAGGGCTCGGCAGCCTGCCCGGGACCGCGGCGGAAATCCTCGACGACGAGGTGCGCGCCGTGCTGTGCCCCGACAAGCTTTCGACGGAGCAGTGGCTGGCCATCGTCGAGGCAGCGCACCGGCGCGGCCTGCCGACCACCGCGACCATCATGTTCGGCCATATCGATCGGCCGCAGCATTGGGCGCGGCACCTTCTGCACATCCGCGATCTGCAGGCACGCACCGGCGGATTCACCGAATTCGTGCCGCTTCCGTTCGTGCACATGGAGGCGCCGCTTTATTTGAAGGGCCGCGCCCGCAAGGGCCCGACATTCCGCGAGACGGTGCTGATGCACGCGGTGTCGCGGCTGGTGCTGCATCCATTGATCCCCAACATCCAGGTGTCGTGGGTGAAGCTTGGGTCCGACGGCGCCGCCGCCTGTCTCAACGCCGGTGCCAACGATCTCGGCGGCACCCTGATGAACGAAAGCATCTCGCGGGCGGCCGGAACCGAACACGGCCAGGAGTTTTCGCCCGAGCAGATGGACGTTTTGATCGCTTCACTCGGGCGCACCCCACGCCAGCGCACGACGCTCTACAAGGACGCTCCGGCCACCCGCCGCGCGGCGTCGTACCGGGCGCCGGAACTGGCGCCGCTCATTGCCACGCGCGCCGCCCGGCCGCGCGCGCTCGCGGCGGGCTGAACGCCATGCATCCGGAACCAAAGCAAAAAATCGCCGTGCTCGGCGGCACCGGCAAGGAGGGCTCGGGCCTGGCGCTGCGCTGGGCCCATGCCGGCCACCATATCGTGATCGGCTCGCGGGAACCCGCGCGCGCGCAGGCCGCCGCCGCCGCAATCAACGCGCGTGTCGGCGTGGATCGCGCGGAGGGCACAGGCAACCTCGCCGCGGCGCAGAGCAGCGACGTGGTCGTGCTTACGGTGCCCTATGCCGCGCAGCTTCCGACCCTGGAGGAGGTCAAGACCGCGCTTATCGGAAAAATCCTGGTCGACGTCACCGTGCCGCTCGTCCCGCCGCAGGTCGGCCGCGTGCAACTGCCGGACGGCGGCTCTGCCGTGGTCAAGGCGCAGGCGATGCTTGGCTCCGGCGTGCGGGTCGTCTCGGCGTTCCAGAACGTCTCGGCGGAACTCCTGATAGAGATCGGCCATGCCATCGACTGCGACGTGCTGGTGTGCGGCGACGACCGCGACGCGCGCGCGCAGGTGATCGCGCTGGCGCGGGACGCCGGCATGCGCGCGTTCCACGCGGGGCCTTTGGCGAATTCCGTGGTGGCCGAGGCTTTGACCTCGGTGCTGATCACCCTCAACCGCCAGTACAAAGTGAAGCATTCCGGGATTGCCATCACCGGACTGCCGGCGGAGGCGACCGATGGCTAGTCCCGCCGCAAAACCCAGCGCCAAGCCCGCCGCCGAATTGAGCATCTCGGCGCTGGCGGGGATTCCGCTGGTGCAGCCGGGCGACAACGTCGCCGACCTGATCCTGCAAGGGCTGGCCGCCTCCGGTTTTGCGTTGCGGCGCGGCGACATCGTCGTCGTCGCGCAAAAAATCGTGTCCAAGGCCGAAAGGCGCGTTGTCGATCTGCGCGAGGTGACGCCATCGGCACGCGCGCAAACAGTCGCCGCCGAGGTGGACAAGGACCCGCGGCTGGTCGAGCTGATCCTTCGCGAATCCACCGAGGTGGTGCGGCACCGCAAGAACGTGCTGGTCGTGGCGCATCGCAGCGGCATCGTGTTGGCGAACGCGGGGATCGATGCCTCGAACGTGTCGGCCGACGAGCATCGCGTGCTGCTGCTGCCGGAAGACTGCAACCGCTCGTGCCGCGAGATCAGGGCGCGGCTTGCAAAAGACACCGGCATCGAGGCGGGCGTGCTGATGATCGACAGCCTGGGCCGCGCGTGGCGGAACGGCACGGTCGGCGTGGCGCTCGGCGCGGCTGGGCTGCCAACGCTGCTCGATCTCCGCGGCACGCCCGACCTGTTCGGCCGCGAATTGCGCTCCACCGAGGTCGGCATCGCCGACGAGATCGCCGCGGCAGCGTCAATGCTGATGGGCCAGGCCGGCGAAGGCACTCCGGTCGTGCTGCTGCGGGGGCTCACTCTGCCCGTCGCAGACGGATCGGCGGACGATCTGATCCGGCCGCGCGAGATCGACCTGTTCCGCTGAGGGGCCGCATGACGGATGAGAGACTCGTTCTCGCACTGGCCGGCGGCGTCGGCGGCGGAAAATTCTGCCGCGGTCTTGCCGCCGTGCTGCCACCCGAACGGCTCGCCATCGTTGTCAACACCGCCGACGATTTCGTTCATCTTGGCCTGCACATTTCGCCCGACGTCGACTCGGTGCTCTACGCGCTCGCCGATATGAACGATCTTGAGCGCGGCTGGGGGCTCGCCGGCGAGACGTGGAATTTCATGGCGGCGCTGGAGCGGCTCGGCGGGCAGACCTGGTTCAAGCTCGGCGACCGCGATCTGGCGACGCATGTTCTGCGGACCGAAGCGCTGGCCAAGGGCCGCACGCTATCGGAGGTCACCGCGCTCCTGGCGCGCCGCCTCGGTATCGCGCATTCGGTCCTGCCGATGAGCGACGATCCTATCCGCAGCGTGGTCGAGACCAACGAAGGCACGCTCGATTTCCAGGATTATTTCGTGCGGCGGCAGTGCAAGCCGACGTTTCGCGGCGTGACGTTCCGGGGCGCGGCGAAGGCCAAGCCGGGCGAAGCGTTCCGGCAGGCGCTCGGCCGCGCGCAAGCCATCGTCATTGCGCCGTCCAACCCATTCGTCAGCATCGATCCGATCCTGGCGCTGCCCGGAATCAAGGACGCGCTGCGCAGGCGCCCGGTGGCTGCGGTCTCGCCGATCGTCGGCGGCAAGGCGATCAAGGGGCCGCTCGGCAAGATGATGGGCGAGTTCGGCGTCGAGCCTTCTGCCCTCGGCGTGGCGCAGCACTACGGCCGGCTGGTCGGCGGCTGGGTCATCGACACCGTCGATCGCGATCTGGCGCCGGCCATCGAGGCGCTGGGCTGCCGGGTCAAGGTCTGCGACACCATCATGCGCACGCTCGACGACAAGCGGCGGCTGGCGCAAGATGCGGTCGGGTTCGCCTTTGAACTGGCCACGGAAGCAGTGGAATAGCGCATGGAATGCTGGGCCATCATCCCCGTCAAACCGTTTCGCGCGGGCAAGTCGCGGCTGGCCGGGCTTTTGGGCACCGACGACCGGGCCGCCCTCAACCGGCGGCTGTTCGGCCGCGTGCTCGACGTGACGCTCGACACGTTCAAGCCCGCGCATGCCGTGGTCGTGACCGCAGACCCGCTGCTGCTCGCGCTGATGCGCGGCCAGGGGCTGCATGCCCTGGAGGACACGGGCGGCGGCTTGAACGCGGCGCTCAGCCTCGCCACCCGATATGCCGCGGAACACGGCGCACGCGCCGTCGCGGTGCTGCCAAGCGATCTTCCCACCGTCACAGCCGACGACGTGAAGGCGCTCGTCTCGGCGCTCGGCGCCGGGCCAGCTTGCGTCATCGCGCCCGACGAGCAAGAGCAGGGAACCAACGCGCTCGCGTTGGCGCCGCCGACACCCGATTTCTTCCGCTTCGGGCCGGACAGCTTTCAGGCGCATCTCGACGCGGCGAAGGCGCAAGGTATGAGAACTCGCATCCTGCGCCGGCCGGGGCTCGCGCACGATCTCGATACGCCGGACGAATACCGGCGCTACGCCAGAGAACAACTCGCGGCGTCGGGAGCACCGGCGTGAAGGTCCTGATCACAGGCGGCATGGGCGTCATCGGCGCCGAAACGAGCCGCAAGTTCGTGCGCGAAGGCCACCGGCCGGTGATCTTCGCCCGCCACCGCGACGACAGCCTGGTCGGCGACATCCTCGACAAGTTCGACTTCGAGCAGGGCGACGTGCTCGACATGCCGCGCATCCTGCAGGCGATCAAGAAGCACAAGGTCACGCATGTCGTGCATGCCGCGGCCTTCGTCGGTGCGGTGTCGGCGGGCAATCCGGCGCTGAGCATCCAGGTCAACGTGATGGGCCTCGTCAACGTGCTGGAGGCCGCCCGCGCGCTCGGCGTGCAGCGCGTGGTATTCACCAGCGCAAAGGGCGTCTACGGCCCGGTGCTCGGCGAATACGGCTCGCCGACCTGGAAGCCGATGTCAGAGGACCTGCCGGCGAAGCCGAAGCGCATCTACGACTCGGCGAAGTTCATGGGTGAGAACGTCTGCGCCTATTACAACGACAACATGGGCATCGAGACGGTATCGCTGCGCTTTGCCTCGACCTACGGTCCCGGCAAGACCGCGCGGCACGGGCCGATGGCGGTGATGAGCCGGATCGTCGAGAACCCGGCGCATGGGCTGCCGTTCAAGCTTGAACAGGGCGGCGACGACAAGGACGATTTTGTTTACAATAAAGACTCGGCGCTCGGCATCTATCTCGCGACCGTCGCGGAAAAGCTCAAGAGCCGCGTCTACAATATCGGCACCGGCGTGGGCGTGACGCTGCGCGACTTCGAGCGCGTCATCAAGAAGCACATCCCGAACGCGCAGATGGAGATCGGTGGGGGCCTAAATTTCTACGGCTTTCCTTATCCCGCAACCGGCGTCTATGACATTTCCCGCGCGCGCGACGAGCTGGGTTACAAGCCCGAATACGATCTGGAAAAGGGCATCGCGGATTATCTGGCGGCGCTGAAGAAACTCGGCGTCTAAAAGAAAATCGAGGAAACGGCCATGCGCAAGCTTACCGAATATCCGACGCTGTCGCTGAAAGAGCGAGACCGGCGCTGGGCGCTCACCCGCGCCGAGATGGAAAAGCGCGGCCTCGACTGCCTCGTGCTGATCGGCTGGCCGGCGATGTGGGACTTCAACATCGCCAACGCGCGCTATCTCTGCCCGATCGGCGGCAATTCCGAGCACAACGTGCTGGTGTTTCCGCTGGCAGGCGAACCAACCACCTTCGTCTTCTCGCCGGTGTTCACGGACTACTGGAAGGGTGCGCAGAGCTGGGTCGCCGACGTGCGTTCGCGCAAGGGCACCTTTGCCGACAGCATCGCCGGCCGCCTGACCGAGCTGAAAATGACCAATGCGAAGATCGGCATCGACGGCCTCGCCGGTCCACTCGACCCGGACGGCTGGACGCCGCACAGCCTCTACAACCGGCTCAAGGACCGGCTGCCGGGCATCGACCTCGTCAATCTCGAAGACATGATGGAGAAGCTTCGCGTGGTGAAGAGCGCGGAGGAAATCGCGGCGCTCGACAAGGCGGCGAAGCTCGGCGATCTCATGCTCGCGACCTGCCGCGACACGGCGCGCGCCGGCGTCAAAGAGTGCGAGGTTTACGCCAACATGATGCATGCGATGATGTCGAACGGCGGTGAGGAACCGACGCTGTTCCTGTGGGCCGCCGACAAGCATCCCTACCCGCATCCGTTCCGCGTGCCGACCATGCGCCCGCTCGAGAAGGGCGACATGATCATCTGCGAGATGCACCCGAAGTTCGGCGGCTATTACACCCACGTCGAGCGCACCTTCTGTCTGGGATCACCCGAGCCGCGCTATCTCGACATCTACGAGGCGTGCCTGACCGCATACCGGACGGGGCTCAATTTGTTCAAGCCGGGCGCAAAGATCTCGACGGCGATGGATGCGGTGCGCGACGTCATCACCGGGTCGGGATTTGGCATCTGCGAAGCCGGCATCCACGGCCACGGCCTCGCCTCGCTGGAATATCCGCGCTACCGCCATCATGTGCATGGCGCTGACGACGTCGCGCTCAAGGCGATCGGCGACGAGTTCAAGACCGGCATGGTGTTCGCCATGAACATCGACCTGTTCGATCCCAAATGGCACAACGGCGAGACCGGCTGCGTGTTCGCCGAGACCATCACCATCACCGGCGATGGCGCGAGGCGGATGCATTCGTTCTCGACCGACTTTCAGCAATTGCCGGGATAAACGAGGAACCGATGGTCAAGCTGCCCGAAGGAGCGCCCAGGCTCGAAGAGATCCTGGTCGACACCGCGAAAATGCCGTGGCGGGAAAAATCGCTGAAAGGCATTTCGGAGAAGATGCTGTGGCGGAACGAGGAGACCGGCGCCTCGATCGCGATGATCCGGTTCGCCAAGGGCGCGGGGATTCCGCAGCCGCACTATCATTCGTCGAACCAGTTCATGATCTGCCTTTCGGGCAAGTACGAATACACCTCAACCGGCGTGGTGCTGACGGCGGGCAGCTTCTACTGCAATCCGAAGGGCAATGTGCACGGCCCGGCGGTCGCGCATGAGGACACCATCGTGATCGAGGTCTATGACGGCCCGCATTATCCGGAAAAGCCGTCCTGGTACGCCGACGAACGCGACGCGCACTAGGCGCTATTTTCTGCGGGGGGCCTTGCGCGGCGGCGGGCCGGTGTAATTCCAGATCAGGTGGCGCGGGATCGGACCCTTGCTGCGCTCGCCGGACTGCATCTCCTCGAAGGCGTGGGCGAGCGCACCGACCGAGCGCGACAGCACGAAAAGCCCGCGGCAGAGCGGCGGCGGAAAGCCGAGTTCGGCATAGACCACGCCGGTCGCGCCGTCGATGTTCATCGGGATCGGATGGCCAGCCCTTTCGGCAAGCTGCGCCTCGATGGCGCGGCCGACGGCGGCAAAGCGGCCGCTGACCGCGCCGGATTTTTTCGCGGCATCGACAAGCGCCAGAAGGCGCGGGGCGCGCGGATCGAGCGGATGGAAGCGGTGGCCGTAGCCGGGCACATGGCGGACACCTTGCTTCGCCAGCGCGTCGATCTCGGCCCTCACCGCCTGCGCCATGCGTTTCTTGTCGGCTGATTTGCCGAGGCGCATGGCGATGGCATTGTAGAACGCAACGGCCTGCTCGCCCGCACCGCCGTGCACGTCGCCCAGCATGTTGATCGCCGACGCCATCGCATTGTTGATGCCGACGCCGCAGGTCATCGCCATGCGCGCCGCCGCGATCGACGGCGCCTGCGGGCCGTGATCCACCGCCGCGACCAAGGCTGCTTCGAGCAGCTTCGCGGCTTCCGGATGCGGTAGCTCGCCGCGCGTCAGGAGATAGACCATGTCGGCAAAGCCGGCGCGCCCGATCAGATCCTCGATGGCGTAGCCGCGGAAGCGGATCATGCCCGGCTTCATGTCGATGATGGACGTGGACCACCACTCCTCCGGGGTCTTTTCCGGCCTTTTCCTGCGAACTCTGGATTTCGTCACCGACGTCACTCCCTAGATGGCTTTGTCGCGCGCCAGCGCTTCAATTTCGCTTCCGGAATAGCCGAGCTCGGCAAGCAGGCTCCCGGTGTCGGCGCCGAGCGCCGGCGGCGGCGAGGCCGGCGCGGGATCGCCGCTCGCAAGACGAAAGCCGGAACGCACCACGCTCACGTCCTTGTCGACATCCGGCACGTCGGTGAATGTGCGCAGAAGCCCGCGCCCGACGATCTGCGGATGCTCCAGCACCGCGGGCACGTCGAGCACTTCGCCGGCCGGTACGCCGCCGTCGTTCATCAGCGCCGACCATTCTTTCGCGGAGCGAACCGCCAGCGCCTGCTCGATCTCCTTGTTCAGCTCGAAGCGATTGCATTTGCGGTCCTCACGGCCGGCGAAGCGCGGATCGGCCACGAGCTCCGGCCGGCCGATTAACCGGCACAGCGCCTCGAACTGCTGCTGCTGGTTGGCGGCAATGTTGAGCAGGCCATCGCCGGTGCGGAATGTGCCGGAGGGGCTCGCGGTCATGTTCTCGTTGCCCAAAGGCTCCGGCCGGACGCCGGCGATCAGCCAGTTCGACACCACCCATCCCATCGCCACCAGGGTCGACTCCAGCATCGACACGTCGATGAACTCGCCCTCGCCGGTCCGTTCGCGGCGGAACAGCGCGACGCTGATCGCATAGGCCGCGGTGATCCCGCCCATCGTGTCGGCCACCGGATAGCCGACGCGGAGCGGCGCCGATTGCGCGTCGCCGGTGACGCTCATCACGCCGGACAGGCCTTGGATGATCTGGTCATAGGCCGGATTGAGCTTCAGCGGCCCATCCTGGCCGAAGCCGGAGATCGCGCAATAGATCAGGTCGGGCTTGATGCCTTTCAGCGTGTCGTAGCCGAGCCCCAGCCGGTCCATCACGCCAGGGCGGAAATTCTCCACCACCACGTCGGACGTCTTCGCCAGCCGCGTGAACGCCTCGCGGGCCTTGTCGTTCTTCAGGTTGAGCGTGATCGAGCGCTTGCCGGCGTTCTGCGCCAGGAATGACGCGCCCATCAGGCGGCGATTGAGCTCGGGATCGGCGCCGAGCTGGCGCGCGAGATCGCCCGTCCCCGGCGTCTCGACCTTGATCACCTCGGCGCCGAGCTGCGCGAGCTGATAGCAGCAGAACGGGCCCGCCAGCACATTGGTGAGATCGAGAACCCGCAGGCCCGCGAGCAGCCCGGCCATTTAGCCTCCTCGGAATTGAGGGAGATTCAATAGCACATCAACGGGTCTTGCGCGTCCGGCAGAAGGCGTCGTGCAGCACCTGGATCACATCGCGGACCTCGGAGCGGGCCAGCGAATAATAGATGTTCTTGCCGTTCCGCCGCGCCTCGACCAGGCCTTCGGCGCGAAGCCGCGCCAGCTGCTGCGACACCGCGGGCTGCCGCAGCTTGAGCATCTTCTCGATCTCGCTCACCGACTTCTCACCCTCGATGAGAAAGCAGAGGATGAGAAGACGCACCTCATGCGACAGCGCCTTGAGAAATTCGCTCGCCAGTCTCGCGTTCGACAGCATCATGTCGATGTCGAGGCCCGCCGGTGGCTTCACCTTCGGCGCGGCGGCGGACCGGGACGGAGTGGCGCGGGCCTTCACAGCAGGCGCTCCGTGCCAGTGCCGGACACAGGGCCGCCCTTACGCGATTCCTTGGGCGCGGGTGCCGGCAAAAGCTCCAGCAAATTCTGCAGACGGACCCAGAAAAATTCGTCGCCCGGATAGCCTTCGATGCGGCCCAACTCCTTGCCGCCCTCGACCAGCACAAAGGTGGGCGAGTAGTGGATCGGTGCATGAACGATCGTCGGGGCGGGGTCGCGGTCGAGATTGATAAGCCGCAGCGACGCGCGGCGGCTGAATTCGGTCTTGGAATAGATCGGCCCGATCTCGCGATCCCATTTCGCGCACCACGGACAGCCGTCGCGGCGGAACATGACAAGCTCCGCGGCCGGGGCGGCGGTTGCTGCAAACGCCGCCACAAACAGCGCTGCAAAAAGCGCCGCAAGCCCGCGCCACGCGAGGGTATGGTTTGCTTGGGTCCGCATGCCGCGGCCGGTGGGGCTCAATCCACTATTGTTCCTGGTGGCCATGAACCCTTGCCGTTCGCCCGCCCGCCTCGATATACATATACAGGATTCTGCATATCAGGAATGGCCCGATGCTGTCACGCCGCACTTTCCTCGCCGGATCGGCCGCGGGAGCACTCGGCCTCATCAACGCTTCCGCGCACGCAGAAGCGATTCTGACCGACGACGGCATCTACACCCAACCCTGGTTTCTCGAAAGCTTCCTCGAACTCGCCGACGACCTTGCCGCCACGCGCGAGAAGAAGAAGCGCCTCGCCATCATGTGGGAGCTGCGCGGCTGCCCCTACTGTAAGGAAACGCATCTGGTCAATTTCGCCAAGCCGGAGATTACGAGCTACATCCGGGAGCGATTCGAGATCCTGCAGCTCAACATCATCGGCTCGCGCGAGGTGACGGATTTCGACGGCCAGAAGCTCAGCGAAAAGGCCCTGGCGCAGAAATACGGCGTCCGTTACACGCCGACGATTCAGTTCTTTGCGGACAGTCTGACTGGCCTCGCGGCGAAGCAGCCAAAGGATCGCGAGGTCTCGCGCATCCAGGGCTATCTCGCGCCGGCGGCGTTCCTGACGATGTTCCGATTCGTGGCGGAGCGCGGCTATGAAAAAGGCACGCTGCGCGACTATATCAAGGCGAACAGCTAAGGCCCTCTCCGCGTCATTCCGAGGACTTATCCCACCTTCAGATAGGCGAAGCCCTTGGCCTGCAGCTCGGCGACGGTGGCGACGCCGGACGGCACGAACTTCAGGAACGAGTCCGTCTTGGTCTTGGCCATGTCGATGTTCTGGCGCTTGTAGGTGATCTCGCACAGATACGCCTCGACGCCGAACTTGGTGAGCCCGGTGAACCGCTTGTAGAGATCGGGATCGATCTTGTCGTTGGCCCAGGGCGTACCGGTGAGATCGTCGAGGAAGAACTTCAGCCCCGCGCCATGCGCGACGAGAACGAGCTTCACCCGCATGGTGTCGAACTCGTAGACGCTGAGGTGGTTGTTCATGTTGGTGATGAGCTAGCCGAACCGCTGCGGATCGCCGAAATCCAGGTGATAGACGCAGGCGACGTCGGTGTCCTTCTTCAGCTTCGACAGATCGAGCTTGCCGGGCGCCGCGCCGGCCCGCGATGCCGCGAACGTCGCGCCGGAGACGGCCATTGCGCCAAGAAATCCGCGCCTGCTGGTGGTGGACATGATAGGCCTCCAAGGGCTTCTATATTGGAAAATTATTTGTTCACCGGGCTGTCCGGGCTCATGATCAGCGCCACCAGATTCTTGATCTGGTCGATGGTCAGCACCTTGTTGGTGCCGAAGCGCGGCATGTTCGAGCAGGGATAGGCGGCCTGCGCATTGTAGATCTTCTCGTAGGCCGCCTTGGTATCGGCCTCGCTGAAATTGCGGATCTTTCCGTAGTTCAGCAGGGTCGGGCCGATGGTGCCGTAGCTCACCTCGGCCTTGGTCAACTGATGGCAGGCGTAGCAGTTGCCGCCGTTGGGGTTGCGCGCCGGATAGTCGGTGAAGCGGAGCCCGTAGCCGGACTGCGCCAGCCGCTCGCCGGCCTTCCAGTCGCCCACGAGCTTGCCGTCGGCGGGGTATTCGATCCTGGCCTTCTCGCGCTTCTGGATCGCGTCCGCCACGGCCTTCGGCGGCGAATTCTCGTGGATCGAACATTCCTTCATCGTCTCGTCCTGCTCGAAACGCGACTTCCAGTCGGCCGGCGCGGTCGGGAATGCCGCGACGATGGCAGCGCCGATCTTCGCCGTGTCGACGGCGGGCTTCTGCTGCGCGGACGAACCGGCGGTGCCGGCAATCAGGACAGCGGCGATGGCGATGGCGGTCTTTTTCATGATGCTCTCCTGCCCGCTCAGCGCTTCAGGCCGGGAGCGGCGATCTCGCCGCCCTCGGCACTCTTGGTCAGATAGGCGATGAGCGCCACGCTCACATCCGAGCCCATCTCCAATTCGGGCATGCGCATCTGCCAGTAGCAGTCGTACATGCGGTGCTGCATCGTCATCACCTGCGTGGTGGAGACGCGATAGGCTGGCCACTGGCCGATGACCTGCTTGGCCTCTTTCGGATCGGCGAGATAAGGCAGCCCCTGCAGCCGGATGCGCTTGCCGGAATCGTTGTGGCAGGTGGCACAGGAGAAGTCGTGCGGGCCCTGGCGCCGGAAAAAGATGGCGTGGCCTGCGTCCACCACAGCCTTCTCCTCCGGCTTGTCGAGCTTGGCCGCATACTTCATGCCGCTCGACTTGCTGGCGACATAGGTGGCAATCGCGCCAAGGTCCTTCACCGGCTGGCCGCCGGCCGGATACGGCTTCTTGACCAGATCGGCGTGCTTCCAGCCCTGGAGTTTTTCCATGCACCACATCAGGCGCGTCTCAAGGTCCATCACCTTGCTGGCGTCGGCGAAATAGCGCGGCAATTCGGCGAACACACCGTCGACCACGCCGGCGCCCTTGCCGAGATCGCATTTCTCAAGCGAGACCTTGTTCGGACCGGCGGCCGTCTTCCAAAGCCCCTCGCCGCGGTCGGCGTCGAGCAGGCCGGGATTGCTCCACGGATCCTCCTTGAGCATCTGGCGATACTTCTCGACGCCCTTCTCGGTTTCGTCCTGCGCCAGTGCAAACGGCGCCGCGGCGACCGCCGCGCAGCACGCAGCCAGAATGATGAGACCCTTGTTCACGCCGATTCCTCCACTGCTCGTTGTCTTCTTGTTTCTTGGCCGCTCTGCCGGAGTCAAGCTCGACAAACGCCGCAGCCGATCCATGCCAGAATATATGCACTTTCTGGAATGGGAAAGCACGCACCGCACAATCCGTGGAATACAATTGCGCGGAGACGCAAAAGCAGTTGCAAAGGCCCGATCGATCGCCTAGATACTTGCATGAAAATGAATATGTTCCGCTGCCAAAGCGGGCGCCAGGGAGGCTTGACGGATAGCCGCCATGCAGGCGATGACCGTTCGCCGCATTGGCGCGCCGGCCTAAACAAGCGCACAATCGCTCCCGCTTCGAGCATCGGTTTGTGGAATTCGGGACTTGAAGGAGCTGAAATGATACCGAACTTCAATCGCCGTCAGGCCCTTGCGCTCGGCGCCGGCGCAGTCACCGTGGCGGTGCTCGGCGCCTCAAGCGGCCCGGCGCTGGCCAAGAACGACTCCGACGAGGCGATCGCGAAATTCACCGGCGGCAAGACGCCGGCGCAGGGCAAGGTCAAGCTCGACCTCCCCGAGATCGCCGAGAACGGCAACACGGTGCCGATGACGGTCACGGTGGAAAGCCCGATGACCGAACAGTCCCATGTCACCGACGTGCTGATCCTCGCGAGCGAAAATCCCCGCTCCGGCGTCGCGACATTCCACTTCTCACCGGCGAGCGGCATCGCCGAGGCCAACACCCGGATCCGCCTCGCGGCGACGCAAGACGTGATCGCCGTCGCCAAGATGAACGACGGCTCGTTCTTCATGGCGCGCAAGCAGGTCAAGGTCACGATCGGCGGCTGCGGCGGCTGAGCAAGCCCCGCCGTCGCAACTCATTTCCAGGAGATACCAATGGCCGTCAAACCACGCATGAAACTCGACAAGAAGGAAGCCAAGAAGGGCGACCTGGTCGAAGTGAAGGCGCTTGTGTCGCATGTCATGGAATCAGGCCAGCGCAAGGACAGTGCGGGCAACACCATTCCGCGCAAGATTCTGAACAAGTTCGTCTGCACGGTGGCCGGCAAGCAGGTGTTCGCCGCCGACTTCGAGCCGGCGATCTCGGCGAACCCGTACATCCAGTTCAAGTTCAAGGCCCAAGAGTCCGGCCCGGTGGTGCTGACCTGGACCGACGACGACGGCTCCACGATCGTCGGCGAAGAAACGATCAAGGTTAGTTAGAAACATTGAGACACCACCCCGTCATGGCCGGGCTTGTCCCGGCCATCCACGCTTTTCTTGTTGCACTGCCTTGAAGACGTAGATGCCCGCGACAAGCGCGGGCATGACGTGGAGAGACCTCAGACCGCCCGATACGCCCATGAGCGCGGAATGCTGAAATGATCTCCAGGCGCGAACTTCTCCAGGTCGGGGCGGCGACGGCGGCACTCGCGCCGGGCGGTTGGTCGCGCGCGTTCGCGCAACAGCGCATGACGCAGGCCGATCTCCTCCGCTTCGAGGCGGTCGGCAACGTCACGCTGGTCCACCTTACCGACATCCATGCCCAGCTCATGCCGGTGCTGTTCCGCGAGCCGTCGATCAACCTCGGCGTCGGCGACGCGCGCGGCCACGTCCCCCATGTGACGGGGCGGGACTTTCTCGACCTCTACAAGATTCCGGCCGGCAGCGCGGCCGCCTATGCGCTCACCTCCGAGGATTTCACGGCTCTCGCCAGAAGCTACGGCCGCCTCGGCGGCCTCGACCGAATCGCGACCGTGCTCAAGGCGATCCGCGCCGAGCGGGGGGACCGCACCGTATTCCTCGACGGCGGCGACACCTGGCAGAACAGCTACACGTCCATGCTCACCAAAGGCCAGGACATGGTCGACTGCATGGCGCTGTTGAAGCCCGACGCCATGGTCGGCCACTGGGAGTTCACGCTCGGCGCCGAGCGCGTCAAGGCGATCGCCGAGAAGCTCGGATTTCCCTTCCTCGCCCAGAACATCCGCGACACCGAATGGAACGAGGCGGCGTTCGAGCCTATGACCATGCTGGAGCGCGGCGGCGTCAAGATCGCGGTGATCGGGCAGGCCTTCCCCTACACGCCGATTGCCAATCCGCGCTGGATGATGCCGAACTGGTCGTTTGGCATCCGCGAGGAGGACTTGCAGGGCAATGTCGAGAAGGCGCGCCAGCAGGGCGCCGGCCTCGTGGTGCTGCTGTCGCACAACGGCTTCGACGTCGACCGCAAGCTTGCGGCGCGGGTAAAGGGCATCGACGTCATCCTCACCGGCCATACCCACGATGCGCTGCCCGACGTGGTGCGAATCGGCAGGACCCTGCTGGTGGCTTCAGGAAGTCACGGCAAATTCGTCTCGCGGCTCGACCTCGACGTGCGCGGTGGAGAGGTGAAGGATTTTCGTTTCAAGCTGATCCCGATCTTCTCGGACGTGATCGCGCCGGACGCCGAGATGGCCGGGAAGATCGCCGCGATCCGTGCGCCCCACGAAAAGATGCTGGGCGAAGCGATCGGTCGGACCGAAACGCTGCTTTACCGCCGCGGCAACTTCAACGGCACGCTCGACGACGTGATCTGCGATGCGCTGCTCACCGAACGCGACGCCGAGATCGCGCTGTCGCCGGGCTTCCGCTGGGGCAACTCGCTCTTGCCGGGGCAGGACATCACCCGGGAAGACATCTACAACGCCACCGCGCTCTCCTATCCCGCAGCCTATCGCACCACCATGACCGGGGCGCGGCTCAAGGAGGTGCTGGAGGACGTGGCCGACAACCTGTTCAACCCCGATCCCTACTACCAGCAGGGCGGCGACATGGTGCGCGTGGGCGGCGTGTCGTTCACCATTGATGTAAGTCAAAACGCCGGCCACCGGATCAGCGATCTTAAATCCTTGCGAACCGGCAAGCCCCTCGATGCGGCCAAGGACTATGTCGTCACCGGCTGGGCCAGCGTGAACGAGGGAACCGAGGGTCCGGCGATCTGGGACGTGGTGATGCGCCACATCGAGAAGCGGCGCGTGGTTGCGCCGGGCGAAGCCGGCCGCGTGCGTGTCCTGGGGACCTGAAATAAGAGCCGGGAATACCGAAAAATTTTCCCGAACATATGCAATTTTGTGCATAGATAGCCGCCTGGGAAGGAAAGCATGAACAACAGCGACAAGTCCAAGCTCGCCTCACGCCGCGGCTTTCTCCGGGCAGGGCTCGCCGGCGGCGCGGCAGCGCTGACCGCCCCGGCCCTCGGCGCGGAACCCAATCCCGCCAACCTGCCGCCAAACGTCGCCGACTGGACCAAGATGCTCGGCGAAGGCGTCGCATCGCGCACCTACGGCAAGCCCGCAAAAACCGAGGCGCACATCGGCCGCCGCGATGTGTCGTGGCTCACCGCCTCGCCGCAAAGCTCGGTGAGCTTCACGCCGCTGCACGAGATCGACGGGCCGATCACACCGAATGGGCTGTGCTTCGAGCGCCACCACTCCGGCATCGCCGAGGTCGATCCCGCCGACTACCGGCTGATGATCCACGGCCTCGTCGATAAGCCGCTCATTTTCACGCTCGACGACCTCAAGCGCATGCCGCGGATCAACCGCGCCTACTTCTGCGAATGCGCCGCCAACTCCGGCATGGAGTGGCGCGGCGCGCAGTTGAACGGCGCGCAATACACCCACGGCATGGTGCATTGCGTGATGTACACCGGCGTGCCGCTGAAAGTTCTGCTCAACGAGGCGGGACTCAAGCCCAAGGCGAAATGGCTGTTGATGGAGGGTGGCGATTCCGCGGCGATGACCCGCTCGCTGCCGCTCGCCAAGGCGCTCGATGACGCGCTCATCGCCTACCGCATGAACGGCGAGATGCTTTATCCGGAGAACGGCTATCCGGCGCGGATGGTGCTCCCCGGCTGGGAGGCCAACATGTGGGTGAAGTGGCTGCGTCGCATCGAGGTCGGCGATCAGCCCTGGCACACCCGCGAGGAAACCTCGAAGTACACCGATCTCATGGAAAACGGCCAGGCCCGGCGCTTCACCTATGTGATGGAGGCAAAATCCGTCATCACCAACCCGAGCCCGCAGGCGCCGGTCAATCACAAGAAGGGCTTCACGGTGCTGTCCGGCATCGCGTGGTCGGGGCGCGGCAGGATCGCCCGCGTCGATGTCTCGCTCGACGGCGGCCGAAACTGGAGGGCGGCGAAGATCGACGGCCCGTCCTGGGACAAGGCGCTGACGCGCTTCTATTATGAGTTCGACTGGAACGGCAGCGACCTGCTGCTGCAATCGCGGGCGACGGACGAGACCGGCTACGTGCAGCCGAGCAAGGCGGAGCTGCGAAAACTTCGCGGCGTCAACTCGATCTACCACAACAACGGCATCCAGACCTGGCACCTGCACAAGAGCGGCGAGGTTGAGAATGTCGAAGTCGTCTAGACTCGCCGTGCTGAGTGCCGGCGTGCTTGCGCTTGTCTTTGCGAGCGCCGGCATGATCGCCGCCGCTCCGAAGGCCACCAAGCAGAACGCCCATGCCGAAGCAGCCAAGCCCCTCGGCATCGGCCGCGAGGCAAAACCGGAGGAAATCGCCGGCTGGGACATCGATATCCGCCCCGACGGCCAGGGCCTGCCGCCCGGCAAGGGCACGGTGAAGCAGGGCGAAGCCATCTACATGCAGCAATGCGCCGCTTGCCACGGCGAGTTCGGCGAGAGCGCCGGGCGCTGGCCAATCGTCGCCGGCGGCGCCGGCACGCTCGCCACCCACGACCCGGTGAAGTCGGTCGGCTCCTACTGGCCCTACGCCTCGACGGTGATGGACTACATCCGCCGCGCCATGCCGTTCGGCAACGCGCAGTCGCTCACCAACGACGAGCTCTACGCGGTGACAGCATACGTTTTCTACCTGAACGACATTATCCAGGATGAACATTTCGAGTTGAATGCCAATTCGTTCAAAAGCATCAAGCTTCCCAACGAGCGAAACTTCCGCGATGATGACCGCGACGTGACGGAGAAGTCGCTGTGGCGCAAATCGCCCTGCATGAACAATTGTCTTCCCGGCGCGGCCAGGATCACCGGCCGCGCCCGCGCCATCGACGTGACGCCGGAGCCGGGCAAGGGACCGAAGGTGGAATAGCCATGCGGAGGACGCGGGCGACATCGTGCCTCGTTGCCGCCACAGCTTTACTCGCTCTATTGCCGTTTGCTCCGAAGATCGGGGTAGCCGCCGGCGACCGCGCGCTCGGGGAGTATCTTTCGTCCGAATGCGTGACCTGCCATCAGCTCAGTGGCCGATACCAGGGCATCCCGCCGATCGTCGGCTGGCCGGAAGCGAGCTTCGTCGAGATCATGGACGAGTACCGGGCGAAGCGGCGCGACAATCCGGTGATGCAGACCATTGCTGGCAAGTTCTCCAAGGAAGAGATCGCGGCGCTCGCCGCCTATTTCGGCAATCTCAAGTCGAAGTGAAAAGCCAATCGATCATAACGGGAGGATGACAATGAAAGCGAACAGAAGACAATTCATCGGTGGCGTCGGGGCGCTGGCGGCTTCGACGTTCCCCATGCCGGCGTTCGCGCAGGCGAAACCTAAGGTGGTCGTGGTCGGTGGCGGCCCCGGCGGCGCGACGGTTGCGAAATACGTGGCGAAGGACGGCGGCCTCGACGTCAGCCTGGTCGAGCCGGCCAAGCGCTTCACCACCTGCTTCCACTCCAACCTCTATCTCGGCGGCTTCAAGACCTGGGAGCAGATCACCCATTCCTACGACAAGATATCCAAGGCCTACGGCATCAAGCACGTCCGCCAGATGGCGGCTTCGGTCGACCGCGAGAAGAAGACCGTCAAGCTCGCCAACGGCACCGTGCTGGCCTACGACCGGCTGGTGCTGGCGCCCGGCATCGATCTCAAGTTCGACTCGGTGCCCGGCTGGTCGGAGGAGGCGAGCCGCAAGCTGCCGCACGCCTGGCAGGCCGGCGCGCAGACCCAGCTTCTGCGGAAGCAACTCAACGCGCTGTCGGACGGCGCCACCATCGTGATGATCGCGCCGCCCAATCCCTACCGCTGCCCGCCCGGCCCCTACGAGCGCGTGTCGATGATGGCGCATGTGCTCAAGGCCAAGGGCCACAAGAAATCGCGCATCGTCATCATCGACCCGAAGGAGAACTTCTCCAAGCAGGGCCTGTTCATGGAGGGCTGGCAGAAGCACTACGCCGGTATGATCGAGTGGCAGGACCCGAAGATGCACGGCGGGGTCAAGAACGTCGATGCCAAGTCGATGACGGTGAAGACCGATCTCGCGGAATACAAGGCGCAGCTCATCAACGTGATCCCGGCGCAGATGGCGGGCAAGATCGCGCGCGACGCGGGCTTAGCCAACGCCAGCGGCTTCTGCCCGATCAATCCGGAGAACATGCGCTCGGCGACCGACGCCAACGTGTACATCGTCGGCGACTCCTGCATCCCCGGCGACATGCCGAAGTCGGGCTTCTCGGCCAACAGCCAGGCCAAGGTGGCGGCGATGATGATCCGGGGCGAACTCGCCAATGGCCGCACCTTTCCGGCGCGCTACACCAACACCTGCTGGAGCCTGATCGAGACCGACGACACGGTGAAGGTCGGCGGCAGCTACGCGGCCAAGGACGGCAAGATCGCGGCGACCGAGACCTTCGTCTCCAAGACCGGCGAGACCGCCGAGCTTCGCAAGCAGACGCAGGTGGAGAACATGGGGTGGTACGCCGGCATCATCGCCGACATTTTTACGTGACGCTGCCTGGTAGCGGCACTCGGCAACGAGCACCAACCCATCAACGTCATGGCCGGGCTTGTCCCGGCCATCCACGCCTTACTTGGACCAGGTAAAGAAAGGCGTGGATGCCCGGCACAAGGCCGGGCATGACGCGGAGAGGTGAGCGCGAACTCAAGGGGCGGTGCAGCCATGCGCCGCCCCTTGAGCATTTTGGCGGCGCCGTGTGATACATGGCGCCCGACACAGGCCAGGGCGCATTCCCTCCATGAACAACGCCGATCTCATCGTCGCTACGCTGAAGGCGGCCGGCATCGACCGCGGCTTCGGCATTCCGAGCGGCAACGTGCTGCCGCTGATGGAGGCGATGCGCAAGGGCGGCATCGATTTCGTGCTGACAGCGCACGAGGGCTCCGCCGGCTTCGCCGCCGACGTCACCGGCCGCATGACGGGCAAGCCCGGCCTCTGCATCGCCACGCTCGGCCCCGGCGCGACCAATCTCACCACCGGCGTCGGCAATGCCTGGCTCGACCGCTCCCCGCTGATCGCCATCACCTGCAACCTCAACACCGATCAGCTCGGCCGGCGCATCCAGATGTGGATCGACCACCACGCGCTGTTTGCGCCGATCACCAAGGCGTCGTTCCGGCTGGAGAAGGGCAAGATCGCGGAGACGGTGAAAGAGGCGATCCGCATCGCCATGAGCGAGCCGCGCGGCCCGGTGCATCTCGATCTGCCGGAGGACGTGGCGCTGGCGCCGGTGAAGAACGATACGGCCGCGATGAGAGCCTATTCGAAGATCGTGCCGGCGTCCGACGCGACCATTGCCAAGGCCGGTGAGTTGATCGCCGGGGCGAAACGGCCGATCGCGGTGCTCGGCTCCTCGGCCATGCGCATGGCTAGGCCGGAGTTGCTGCTGCAGGCGATCGAGCGGCACAACCTGCCGTTCGCCACCACGACGATGGCCAAGGGCATGATCGGCGAGGATCATCCGCTTTCGATCGGCGTGATCGAGCGGTCGTGCCGGCAGATCCAGCGAAAGCTGCTTCGCTCGGCCGATCTGATCGTCGGCCTGGGCTACGACACCGTCGAAGTCGAATACGAGGCGTGGATCGCGGATGTGCCGCTGCTGCAGATCGATATCGAGAAGGCCGATGTCGCGCCCTCGGTGACGATGGCGCATGAGGTGACCGGCGATCTCGATCGTTCGCTTGAAAAGCTCGCCGCCCTCCCCGCCTCGACCAACACCTGGACGCCCGCGGTCCTCGCCGACCACCGGCGCGCGTTCCATGCGGCGCTGCGCCCCGCCACCAACACCTTCACCGCCCACGCCGCGATCGACGCAGTGCGGCGCGCGCTGCCGCGCGAAGGGATTCTCTCCTTCGACGTCGGCGCGCACACCCACCAGATCGCCAGCCAGTGGACCGCGCACGCACCGAAGACCTTCCACATCACCAACGGCTGGTCGTCGATGGGCTTCGGCCTGCCGGGCGCGATCGCGGCCAAGCTCGCGCGGCCGGACCTGCCCGTGGTCTGCATGCTGGGCGACGGCTGCTTCCAGATGACCTGCGGCGAGGTCGCGGTGGCCAAGCGCATGGGAATTGCTCTGCCTGTCATCGTGCTCGACGACAAGTGGCTGGCGCTGATCAAGGTCAAGCAGATCCGCCGCCAGTTCCCGCTCTACGGCACCGAGCTGCAGACCGAGGAGTACACCGAGCCGCCGCAGCACTACTTCGGGGTGCCTGCAGTCGGCGTGCGCAGCGCAGCGGCGCTGGAAGGCGCCGTGACGAAGGCGTTGTCGGCCAAGGGGCCGACCGTGATCGAGGCTGTGGTCGATTCCGACCATTACATCGACACGGTTTACGACTGAGATTCGCAAGGTTGCGCGCGAGCGTCGGGTGCCGCATCATGGCGCACAAATCGAAAGGAACCGACCCATGTCCAAGCTCCGGCACATCGCAGTCATCGTGGAGGATCCGGAAGCCTCGGCGAAATTCTTCGAGGAGGCCTTCGACATGAAGCGCGCGGGCACCGCCCGGCGCGGCATTTATATGTCGGACGGCATCTTCAATGTCGCGCTGCTCAAGAAAGAAGGCGACGAAAAGCTCGGCCTTTATCATTTCGGCATGTGGGTCGACGACCTCGACGCCGCGGAGAAAAAGGTGGTGGGTGCGGGCGGAAAATATCTCGCCGGGCGTCCGACTTCGCCGAAGTCGTTCTACGAGGCGAAATACCAGTCGCCGACCGGCCTCGTGTTCGACCTCACCCACACCGGCTGGGCCGGCGCCGTGAAGGACGTCGTGCCGCAGAAGTGACGCGCCGCGTCGGACGCTCGATGGCGAAACCCGATCCCGTCATCATCGTGGGCGCAGGCCCGGTGGGCCTGTGCCTGGCGCTTGCGCTGGCGCAGCAGGAGGTTGCCGCCGTTCTGATCGAGGCGATGTCGGACGAGAATTTTCTCGATCAGGTGCCGCGCGCCGGCTCCAACCATCCGACCACGCTGGAATTCTTCGACCGCATCGGCCTCTACGAAAAGATGGAGCCGCGCGGCCTGATCGCGCCGAAGTTCCAATACTGGGACCGCAAGGACAACGCGCTGATCGCCGAATTCGATCATGCGCTGCTGAAAGACGACACGCGCTTCCCCTACGTGCTGCAGTGCGAGCGCATCAAGATTATCGAGGAGGCGCTGAAGATGGTGAAGGCGCACCCGCTGATCGCGGTGCGCATGGCGACGGAGTTCACCGGCTTCGAGCAGACAGCCGACGCCGTGCTGGCGCATGTCAAGAATGCCGCCGGCGAGACCGAGATCGTCCGCGGCAGCTATCTCGTCAGCGCCGAGGGCGCGCGCAGCATCGCCCGGAAAGACCTCGATGTCGAATTCGAAGGCTTCACTTATCCGGAGCGCACGATCAATATCGAAGTGGCATACGACTTCCGACAGCACGGCTACACCGAGCGCAACTACATTTCCGATCCGGACGAATATTCCAACCTGTTCCATTGGAAAGGCCCGCCGGACCGCTGGCGCATCCACTTCCCGACCAACATCGACGACGACGAGAACGAATTGAAGCGCCCAGAAGCGCTGCAAAATCGCCTGAAGAAATTTCTCGGCCTCGATCGCGATTTCGAAATCTGCGGCTGCAATCTTTATACGGTGCACCAGCGCGTCGCGCGCAAGTTCCGCTCGGGCCGCGTGGTGCTTGCCGGCGATGCCGCCCACGTCAACAGCCCGATCGGCGGCATGGGATTGAACAGCGGCGTGCACGACGCCTTCAACCTCGCTGACAAGCTGGCCCGCATCCTGCATGGCACCGCCGACGATGCGGAACTCGACAGATATGAGCGGCAGCGGCGGCATGTGGCGGTCAAACACACCCAGGCGCAGACCATCCGCAACAAGCGCATGCTGGAAGAACGCGATCCGGCGGTGCGAAAGCGCAACCACGACGAATTGCGGCGTCAGGCCGAGGATCCGGTCCTGGCGCGAAAATTCCTGCTGCGGACGGCGCTGTTTGAAAGCTTGCGCGAGGCCGAGCAGATTGCGTGATGGAGATGGCAACATGATACGAACGATCATTCTTGCAGCGCTCGTTGCCGCGGCAAGCATCGGCGGGAGCCCCGCTTGTGCGGAATGGCCCGAGCGGCCGATCAAGATGATCGTGCCGTTCGGACCGGGCAGCAGCTCCGATATCATCGCGCGGCTGATTGCCGCCAAGGCCGGTGAGCGGCTCGGGCAGCAGATCGTGGTGGAGAACCGGGTCGGAGGCAGCACCGTGATCGGCACCGACGCGGTCGCGAAGGCGGCGCCCGACGGCTATACGATCGGGCTCGCCAACACCACGACCCATGCGGCGAGCGCCGCGCTCAATCCCAACCTGCCGTTCGACCCCATCAAGGACTTCACGCCGGTCGCCATGATCGGCAGTTCGCCCTTCGTGCTGGTCAGCGCGCCGCAGGTCCCGGCCTCGAACCTGCAGGAGTTCGTCACACTGGCGAAATCAAAGCCCGGCGCTCTGAGCTATGCCTCCGCGGGCACCGGCACGCTCGCGCATCTCGGCGGCGAGCTGTTCAAACGCAAGGCCGGAATCGATGTCACCCATGTCCCCTACCGCGGCACCGCGCAGTCGATGGTCGATCTGATGCAAGGCCGCATCGAACTTTCGGTCAGCACCATCCCGCCGACGCTTCAGTTCATCCGCGAGGGCAAGCTTCGCGCGCTCGCCACCATGAGCGAGAAACGCAACGCGACGCTGCCGGACATCCCGACCGTCGCCGAGGCCGGCGTTCCGGGCTGCGAAGCCGCACTGTGGACCGCGATCGTGGTGCCGGCCGGGGTGCCCGCCGACATCGTCAAGAAGCTCAATGCGACCGTGCTCGCGGTCGCCGCCTTGCCGGAGATCCAGCAGGCGCTGACGATCCAGGGGGTCGATCCGGAGCCCGGCCCGCCGGAGGCTGTGGCCGAGCGGATCAGAACCGATATCGTGAAGTGGAAGGACGTCGTCGCCGCCGCCAAAATCACCGGCGCGCAATAAAAATGCTCCCGCTGACACTCGCCTGCTGGGACTACGACCGCACCCGGCCGCTGATCGACGGCCGCGTCAAGGCGGAGGGCATCGCACTCGACATCAGCCTGATGCGCCCGCAGCAGGCGTTCCAGGCCATGCTGCGAAACGAGTTCCATGTCGCGGAAATGTCGCTGGCGAATTACACGGCAATGAAGGCGCGCGGCGCATGCCCGTTCGTCGGTATTCCGGTGATGCTGTCGAAGATGTTCCGGCACTCCTGCATCTATGTGAGGAGCGACGCCGGGATACGCTCGCCGGCCGATCTCAAGGGCAAGCGCGCGGGCACGGCGCAGTTCACCTCGACCGGCGTCGTATTTGCGAAGGGGATGCTCGATCACGATCATGACGTCACCCAGCGCGACATGAGCTGGTGGATCGGCGGGCTGCACGCGCCGGTGCCGCCGTCGGCCCAGCCGCCCGCGCCGCCGCCTGGCGTGCAGATGCAACACCTGCCCGCCGACCGAACGCTGGAGGACATGTTCAAGGAGGGCCAGATCGACGTGCTGTTTTCGAACCACTTTCCGGCGCTGTGGGACCAACGCTGGCCGGGAATCGCGCGGCTGTTTCCCGATTTCAAGGCAACCGAACAGGACTATTTCCGCCGCACGAGGATTTTCCCGATCATGCACGTCGTCGTTATCCGCGAGGACGTGCACCACGAGCACCCTTCCGCAGCGAAGAGCCTCTACCGCGCCTTCTGCGAGGCGCGCGATCTCGCGGCGAACGGTCTCTACGACACCGACGCGCTGCGGCTGTCGCTGCCCTGGCTGATCGACCACATTGAAGAGACTCGGGGCGTTCTAGGCGCGGATTTCTTCGCCTATGGCATCGAACCCAACCGGCCGGCGCTGACCGCCATCGGCCAATATCTGCACGAGCAGGGTCTTGTGCCCCGTGTCGTCGCGCCGGAAGAGCTGTTCGTGCCGGTGTAGGCGTCCGCTACTATGATGCCGCGTCAGTTCCGGGAGTTCGCCATGCCATCCGACGGTTCACAGCCCGATTTGATCATCCGCGGCGCGCGCCTGATCGACGGCAGCGGCAGGCCCGGCGTGCGCGGCGATCTCGCGGTCAAGGACGACCGGATCGCGGCGATGGGCGATCTGTCGCAGATGAAGGGCGGCCGCGAAATACCGGCGAACGGCCTCGCTCTGGCGCCGGGGTTCATCGACACCCACACCCACGACGACCGCGCGCTGCTGAGCGATCCGCTGATGGAGTGCAAGATCAGTCAGGGCGTCACCACCGTCATCACCGGCAATTGCGGGATCAGCCTCGCGCCGCTGTCGATCGACCGCTACCCGCCGCCGCCGCTCGACATCATCGGGCGGGAGCCCAAGCAGTTTTTCGCAAGCTTCGACGGCTATCTCTCGGCACTCGACCGCGATCCGCCGGCGCTCAACGCCGCCTGTCAGGTCGGCCACACGACCCTGCGCGCCGGCGCGATGGACCGGTTCGATCGCGCCGCCACACAACCCGAGATCGACGCGATGCGGCAGACGCTGGAAACGTCGCTGGAAAGCGGCGCCATCGGCATGTCCACCGGGCTGTACTATCCGCCGGCCAAGGATGCGCCGACCGAGGAGGTGATCGCGCTGGCGAAGCCCTTGCGCGCCTATGGCGGCATCCACACCACCCACATGCGTGACGAGGCCTCGCATCTGGTCCGATCGGTCAACGAGACTATCGCGATCGGCAAGGCGGCCGACATTCCCGTGGTGATCTCGCATCACAAGGCGAGCGGCACGCCCAACCACGGCCTCGTGAACGACACGCTCAAGCTGATCGACGAGGCGCGCAAGACCCAGAAACTCGGCCTCGACGTTTATCCTTATGTCGCCGCCTCGACCATGCTCGACCCGCGGCGCATTCCGCTCGCGAGCAAGATCATCGTCACCTGGTCGAACAGCCATCCCGAATTCGCCGGCCAGACGCTCGATGCGATCGCGGCGAAGCTGAATTGCGACATGACGGAGGCGGCGAACCGGCTGCTGCCGGCCGGCGCCGTCTACTTCATGATGAGCGAGGACGACGTGCGGCGCGTGCTGTCCTATCCGCACACCATGATCGGCTCCGACGGGTTACCGCACGACCAGCATCCGCATCCGCGGCTGTGGGGCACCTTCCCGCGCGTTCTCGGCCACTATGTGCGTGACGTGCAGCTGTTCCCGCTGGAGGAGGCGGTGCGGCGGATGACCGCGCTGCCGGCGGCGCAATTCGGACTGAAGGATCGCGGCAGCCTGCGCCCCGGCGCCTGCGCCGATCTCGTGCTGTTTAATCCGGACACGATCGCGGACACGGCGACCTTCGACAGGCCGAAGACACCCGCCGCCGGCATCGCGCTCGTGATGGTCAACGGCCGCACGGTGTGGAACGATGGCGCCGCGACCGGGGACCGGCCCGGCCGCGCACTGCGCCGGAACACGCTCGGCCCGATGGGTGGCGGCATGGCGGCAGATTGAATTTTGTAAGTGGAATGGCCTGACTTTTGCTTCGAAACATCCATCGGCGGATGGGAGACATTCACATGAAACGCGCAATCCTGGTTGGAATGGCGGCATCGGCTCTCATTATCGCCGCAGCGGCCACCGGGGCCGCCCAGAGCGACTACCCGTCCCGTCCCGCGCAGATCGTGGTGCCGTTCCCGCCCGGCGGCAACACCGACATTCTCACCCGCGTGATGGCGGACCAGTATTCCACTACGCTCAAGAGCCCGTTCAACGTCGTCAACAAGCCCGGCGCCGGCGCCAACATCGGCGCGGCCTTCGCCGCCAACAGCGACCCCGACGGCTACACCTTGCTGATGGCGCCGCCCGCCACCCACGCGATCAACGCCTACCTCTACAACACTCTGCCGTTCGACATGGAGAAGTCGTTCACGCCGATCACCATGGTGGCGCGGTTTCCCAATGTTCTGGTGGTGCACCCTTCCCTTGGCGTCAAATCGATCGAAAAGCTGATCGCCAAGGCCAAGGCCGAGCCCGGCAAGATCGACTACGCCACCTCGGGCGTCGGCTCGACCAGCCACCTCTGCATCTCGCTGTTCATGGCGCTTGCGGGCGTCGAGATGAACCACATCCCCTACAAGGGTACGAGCCAGTCGCTGCAGGACGTCATCACCGGACGCGTCCCCATGATGATCGACAATCTCGGGCCGATCCTGCCGCACATTCAGGCCGGCACGCTCATTGCGATCGGCGTCTCGACCGCCGAGCCGGTGGCGCTGCTGCCGGGCGTGCCGCCGATCGGCACCGTCGTGAAGGGCTATCAGGCAAGCTCGTGGAATGCGCTGTCGGTCCCGGCCAAGACTCCGCGCGAGATCGTAACCAAGCTCAGCACCGAGGCCAACGCGATCCTGCGCAAGCCCGAGGTGATTCAAAAGATCCGCGCGATCGGATCGGAGCCGATCGGCGGCACGCCGGACGAAGTCGAGAAATTCTTCGCCGAGGAGCGCGTGCGCTGGAAGCGCGCGGTGGATGTGGCGAACCTGCAGAAGATGTGAGCCGCTTCTACTTGAGCATGACCTTATCCGGAAACCGGTTCCCACTTTTCGGGATCATGCTCTATCTCGCTGCCCAAGCCTTGCCGATGTAGGCCATGTCGACGGCGAAGGTCGGCCCGAAGAACGTCAGCGCCAGTTCGGTGACGCCGGCCGCGGCATAGGCCGCCGCCTGCGCGCGGCAGTCGTCGGCGTTGCCGGCGATGGCGAAGGCCATGACATAACGCTCATCGAGCACCGCATCGGGTGCCTCGCCGCTCTTGAGGCGCGCCACCGCCGCCGCGAAATCGTCTTCCGAAATGCCGCTGCCGTCCATCAGCGCGGCCTTCGCGCCCGGCAGCTTCTGCGCCAACGTCCAGTAGGCCGGCAGCATGTCGGCGATGGCGCGCTTGGCGGAGCGGTGGGCCTCGTCCCGGTCGGCGCGCGGAACGCAGGGCATGTACTGCACCACGCCGGGCATCGCGCGGCCGGCGGTGCGCGCGGACTGGTGCAGGCTCTCCACCGCCTTGGCCGAGAAACCCGCCGTGCACATGTTGGAGACGATCATGCCGTCGGCAATCTCGCCGCAGGCCTTCACCGCGTTCGGCCCCCGCGCCGCCATGAAGATCGGAATGTCGGCGCGCGCCTTGTAGTCGAGCTTGACCCGCTGCACGTTGAATGCGGTGCCGGCAAAGGTCACCTCTTCCCCGCGCAGCAGCGCACGCAGGATGACGATGGCCTCCCGCAAGGTGGTGAGCGATTTCGCGGTGCTGAATCCCATGCGCTCGACCGCATGGCCGAGGCCTGAGCCGATGCCGAGCCGCACGCGCCCGCCGGACAACTCATCGAGCGCGCCGATCTCCATGGCGATCAGCGTCGGGTGGCGGCCGTAAGGGTTGAACACCCCTGCCCCAATGCTCTGTGTCCTCGTCGCCAGCGCGCAGGCGGCGGCGGCCGCGACGATGCCGCGCGCGAAGGGGTTCTCGGCAAACCAGATGGCGTCGATGCCCGCCGCTTCCGCGGCCCGCGCCTGCTCGACGCAGGCCTGCGGCGTCATCCCGCCGTGCAGCCGGACGCTGAGCCTCGGAAGCTTCGCCACGCTTCAGACCCCGCCCGGGCGCGGGCCGGAATCCGCCGGCGAGAAATGCGCGTGAACCACCCGCCACGCACCGTCCTCCTTGCGGAACACCATGGTCGAGCGCGAGATGAATTCCGTACCGTCATAGTTGATATTTTTCGGCGGCGGCTCCTTGCCGGTCCATTGCCGCCGCGTCTTGCGGTGGCACCACACCACGGCGAGATCGCCGGTGACAGCGCCGCCGATGTCGAACGGCGTCCAGTAGGTCGACGCGACGTTCTGCCCGTAGAACTTCCAGAGCCGGATCCAGTGGTCGCGGCCGTTGTAGGTGTGGCCGTTGAGATTGAAATAGGTCGCGTCCGGCGACGGGCTGTAGAGCGGCGCGAGGCCCTCCCAGTCGAAGCGGGTGTTCACGTCGATGTACTTCTCGTGCAGCCGGAGGATTTCCTTGCGGTCGTCTTCGGTGCCTCCGGTCAGTTTCGCCTCAGCCATATGCAAGCCCTTCCCTGACGCCGTCACGCGAGGATAGGTCAGCAGATTGCATCGGCTCAAGGCGCGGCGGGAGTTTTCAAACCTCGGCCTCAGCGGTGCGGGACACCGGCTACAGCGAGCGCCCGCCGGATGCGCGGCGCGGCACCCAGCCGTTGACGCGCCGCAGAAGCTCGTAGGCCACGATCAGCCCAGCGAGCCAGATCGCGTTCACGAAGGCGAGTTGGCCCACGATCTGCGGCGAAAACGACTCGATGCCGCCGAGCATCGGAACCATCGCCAGCATGATGAGCTCATAGGCCGCGAAGCAGGCCACCAGAGCGAACGGATAGACCGCAAAGCGGCTCAACCGCGCAAACCGGCGGAACGCGCCCGCCGCGACGGCTGTCGTCGCAAGCGCCGCCCCGCCGATGATGAGGCCCCAGACGGCGCTATTGAAAGTCCGCGGATAACCGAGGATGCCGAAGCCCAGCGCCTGATTCACCGCCCAGACGAGGCCGATGACGATCAGCGCTGGCCGAAGCGGCAGCACCGCCGCGGCCAGAACCGCGAAAGCGGCAAATGGCGCCGCGCAGGCGAAAACCATGCTGGCCGAGGCGCAGGCCATGACCAGCAGCGCGGCGCACAGCCACGCGGCGGAGCGGCCGTGATCGAGATCGGAATGGGATTGGGTCAACATGGCGAGGTCCTTTGCTGTCAGCGCGAAGCGATCGCGGCGCCCGGCATTTCAGTGTTTCATAGCACCGGCGGCACCGGCCTCCAAACCGGCGCCGCCGGCCGCGCCTCAATTCGTCACGCGTACGCCGCCAAACACGCCCAGGCCCGGACTGAGGAAGCCGATGGGATTCTGATACTGACGGTTGAACAGATTGTCGGCCCGGGCGAACACGCTGAGGTGCTTGTCCACCTCGTAGTTCGCCGCGAGATTGACCGTCGTGTAGTCGGGCGCATTGAGTCTCGGAATGTCGCCGGTGCGCGTGATGTCCACCCACGAGCTGACATAGAGGACCGTTGTCGAGAGAGTGAACCGGTCGATCGGATTCCAGATCGCCGCCAGACTGACCTTGTTTCCGGGGCGCCTGAGCAGTCCAAGGTCGGTCGCCTGATTGCGGGTGAAGGTCCGGGTGTAATCGGCACGGACCTTGAACCATTCCGTGACCGAAAGGGACGCGAAGGATTCAAAGCCCTGCGTCTTCGCCAGTCCGATGTTCGTACTGGAAAAGATGAAGGTCACGGGATCGAACGTCCCGACGATGAGATTCTCGATGTCGTTTCTGAAGTACGTCACCCCGAAGCCGAAGCGATTGTTCAGCAGCGACTGCTCGAAGCCATAATCGAAACCCTTGCTGATTTCCGGTTGCAGATTGGGATTGGCGACGACGCCGAACGAGGGATTGTTTACAAAGAGCTGCGTCAGAGTCGGAGCCCTGAAGCCCGTGCCGTAAGACGCCTTGAGCTTGGTGTCGGTCACCGGAACGATGAAAACCGGGGCAAGACGCCAAGTCGTGTGGCGGCCGAAGCTGTCGTGGTCATCGAGGCGAATGTTCGATGCGAGGTAGAAGCGATTGCCGAAGTCCGACTGGAGTTCGAGGAAGCCAGCCCTGTTCGCGGTTTTCGCAGTTGTTGTCGTCTGGAAGAAATTAAAGAACTGATCGAACGCACCGGTCGAATCCGTCCGAAGCGTGTCCTTCTGATGCTCCAGGCCCACGACAAGAATCTGCCCCTGCGTGAGCGTCGTTTCGCCGCGCCAGTCGTATTTGGTCCGTTTTCCCAGATTCACCACGGGCGGGGGAAACACGGTGAAAAACCCGTCGGGATTGGGATTGACGGTTCGATTCCAAAGATTGCTATAGCTCACGCCGAAGATGTTCTTGAAATTGTCGCCGAACGGCAGCCAGACCGCCTCGCCGCGCAGATACGTATTGTGGTTGAACTGGGTGCTCTGGAATCGTTCCGGCGCAGGCGGGACGAAGTTGACGAAATCGTCGCCGGTGAACCCGAGCTTCGCCTGCGTATAGCGGCTGATGAGCCTGACAGCGAGAGTGTCGGTGACCTTGGCGCCGAGGTTCGCCGAGTAGGTCCAGTTGTTGTAGCTGTCGTTGTTTCGCCGCACGCCCGGCGCGAGCAAGTTGAGCGGCGTCACCGGGACGTTCGTCGAACGAACGTGCAGGACATTGAACGCATAGTCGAAATTGCCCTGCGAGCCGCTCATGCCCGCCGTCTGGTTCAAGGTCCCGAAGGAACCGCCTTCGACCATTCCTTTCACCTTTGGCGGGCCTTCGCCCCTCTTGGTCGTGATGGAAATCACGCCCCCCATCGCATCCGAGCCATAAAGGCCGCTTTGCGGGCCGCGCAGCACCTCGATGCGCTCGATGTCCCCGGCCAGGAGATGGGCAAAGTCGAACGCGCCGTTGAAGCTGCTGGGATCGCTCGCGTCGATGCCGTCGATTATGACCTTCACGTGGTTCGCGTTCATCCCGCGCATGAAGACGGACGTCTGCCCGCCGACGCCTCCGACCTGCACGACGTTGAGCCCCGGCACGGCTCGCAGAACGTCGGGCACGGTGCGGCGCTGATCGCGCTCGATGTCAGCCGCGGTGATGACGGTCACCGCGCTGGCGGTTTGGTTGGCCGGCGTTGGGATCAAGGTCGGGCTGACGACCACGTCAATGGCCGGCAACGCGAGCGTGTTCTGGGCTCGAGCGGGCTCGACAAGCCCGGGCAGCAGCGAGATGACGAGCCCAAAAAACGCGGCGACAACACTGCGCACATGGCGCAGCGACGCAACAAACGTAACGGAACGCATGACAGACTCCTCGGGTGGCACGCCCTAGTGGTGCGTCACCGCGAACGAAGTCTCCCCATTCGTCCCATAAGGGCGATTGGTTCGGCTACTGTCAGTACACCCCGACCGACATGCTCGCGCATGACCACTGCTGACGGCAGGTCTCCTGGCTCGCG
>CAMAWG010000012.1 GCA_945861855.1 Rhodoplanes serenus | reverse complement strand
AGTCGGGTAACCCCGACTTGGGCGACAAGCCCGGCCATGACGTTGATGAGTTGGAAATTACTACGGTGGCGCGACACTCGTCGCGTTTACTTCTTATCCAGCCGCTCGATCTTGGCGCCTTCCTGCAGCTTGTGGATGTAGTCGGACTGGGCCTTGCGCACGACGTAGGTTTCGACCTGCTCCTTCACCTTGTCGAACTCCGGCACCGGCTTGGTGCGCTTGTCCTCCACTTTGATGATGTGCCATCCGAACTGCGTCTTCACCGGATCGGACACCTGCCCCTTGTCCATCTTGAACGCCGTTTCGGCGAACTCCGGCACCATCTGCTCCTTGGCGAAATAGCCGAGGTCGCCGCCTTCGGCCGCGGCGCCGGGGTCCTTCGACTTCTGCTTGGCGAGCTCGGCAAAGTCGGCAAAGTCGGTGCCCTTCTTGATCTCCGCGAGCACGGTCTTCGCCTCGTCCTCGGTCGGCACCAGGATGTGGCGCGCGCGCACCTCCTGCTCGGCGCCCATCTGCTTGACCGCGTCGTCGTAGACCTTCTTCGTTGCCGCGTCGGTCAGGGCGGCCTTGCCCTCCTGCTGCAGCAGCGTTTCCATCAGGAGCTTGTTGCGGATGAAGGCCAAGCGGCTCTTGAACTCCTTCTGGTCGGCGACCTTCTTGCCCTCGGCCGCCTTGGCGGCCAGCATCACGTCGGCCATGTAGGACACCAGATAGTCGCGCCGGGCGTCGCCGGTCAGCGCCTGGGTCTGCGGGTTCTGGCCCATGTCCTCTTCGGCCATCGCCAGGTCGCTCTCGCGGATTTCCATGCCGTTGACCTTGGCGACCACCGGATCGGCCTGCGACAGCGCCGGGCTCGCGGGCAGCACCGCGAGCAGCGCTACGGCGATCAGTCCCAGCGCGCTCGCGCGCAGGGCGGGAAGCCCCGACCGAGCGGTCGCGGGGCGGGCATCGATCTGGGCAGTCATGGCGTTCCTTGTGGTGGTGGCACCGCCAATAGGGGCGGAGGGCGGCGACTTGTCGCGCAATCGCTCCGGCTTGGCAACGACAGAATGGGATGGCCGGCTAACGACGCCGTGATCGAATAATGGGGCTGATTTGAACGCCAGAGGCCCAAAACCGCACTAATTGACAAGGCTTGGACCCCCTCCTATGTCTCGAATGTCGCGCGGCCCTGCTCGATGATAGCTATCCCATTGCAAATGCCCGGGAAGTGCCGCATTTCCCTTAACGATGGCCGCACCGGCGGCTTGCCCAAGGCAAGGATTTGAACCGCAATGCTTGGCGCTGTCGCCCGCAAGATCTTCGGCTCCTCCAACGACCGGCGCGTGCGCAAGTACCAGCCGCGGGTCGATGCCATCAACGCGCTTGAGCCGGAGCTTGTGAAGCTCTCCGACGAGGAGCTGCGCGCGCGCACCGATGCCTTCAAGAAAGAACTCGCCGACGGCAAGACGCTCGACGACATCCTGGTGCCGGCGTTCGCGACCGTGCGCGAGGCGGCCAAGCGCGCCATCGGCCAGCGGCATTTCGACGTGCAGTTGATCGGCGGCATGATCCTGCACGAAGGCCAGATTTCAGAGTTGAAGACCGGCGAAGGCAAGACGCTGGTCGCCACCTTGCCGGTCTATCTCAACGCGCTCGCCGGCCGCGGCGTGCACGTCGTCACCGTCAACGATTACCTCGCCAAGCGCGACTCCGAATGGATGGGCCAGATCCACGGCTTCTTGGGCTTGAAGACCGGCGTGATCGTGCACGGCATCGACGACGAGCAGCGCAAGGCTGCCTACGACTGCGACGTCACCTACGGCACCAACAACGAGCTCGGGTTCGACTATCTGCGCGACAACATGAAGTACCGCATGGAGGATATGGTCCAGCGCGGGCACACCTTCGCGATCGTCGACGAGGTCGATTCCATCCTGATCGACGAGGCGCGCACGCCGCTGATCATCTCCGGTCCGCTCGACGACCGCTCCGACTTCTACAACACCATCGACGCCTACATCCCCAAGCTCGACAAGGCCGACTACGACGTGGACGAGAAGCAGCGCACCGTGGCGCTGTCGGAAGTCGGCATGGAGAAGCTGGAGCGTTTGCTGACCGAGGCCGACCTGCTCAAGGGCGATTCGCTCTACGACGTGGAAAACGTCTCGACCGTCCATCACGTCAATCAGGCGCTGCGCGCGCATAAGCTGTTCCAGCGCGACAAGGACTACATCGTGCGCAACGGCGAGGTCGTCATCATCGACGAGTTCACCGGCCGCATGATGCCGGGCCGCCGCTATTCGGAAGGGCTGCACCAGGCGCTGGAGGCCAAGGAGCACCAGCCGATCCAGCCCGAGAACCAGACGCTCGCCTCGATCACGTTCCAGAACTACTTCCGCATGTACGAGAAGCTGGCCGGCATGACCGGCACGGCGCTCACCGAGGCCGACGAGTTCATGGACATCTACAACCTCGAGGTCATCGAGGTGCCGACCAACCTGCCGATGATCCGCGACGACCAGGATGACGAGGTCTACCGGACGGCGATCGAGAAATACCGCGCCATCATCACGCTCCTGGAGGATTGCAAGGTTCGCGGCCAGCCGGTGCTGGTCGGCACCACCTCGATCGAGAAATCCGAAAGCCTCGCCGAGATGTTGCGGCAGGCCGGCTGGGAACAGCACGACTTCACCGATCCGAACGCCTTCGCTGCGCTCTACAGCGGCGACGAGGGCGCCAAGGCGACCAAGGTCTTCGCCATCCTCAACGCTCGCTACCATGAGCAGGAGGCCTACATCGTCTCGCAGGCCGGCGTGCCGGGCGCGATCACGATCGCCACCAACATGGCCGGCCGCGGCACCGACATTCAGCTCGGCGGCAACGCCGACATGCGCATCCGCCAGGAGCTCAAGGACATGCCGGAGGGCGCGCAGCGCGACGCCGCGGCGGCCGAGATCAGGACTCAGGTGGCGCGGCTGAAGGAGATGGCGCTCAAGGCCGGCGGGCTGTTCGTGCTCGGCACCGAGCGTCACGAGAGCCGCCGCATCGACAACCAGCTTCGCGGCCGCTCCGGCCGCCAGGGCGATCCGGGCCGCTCGAAATTCTTCCTTTCGCTCGAAGACGATCTGATGCGCATCTTCGGCTCCGACAAGCTCGACGGCATGCTGACCAAGCTCGGCTTGAAGGAGAACGAGGCCATCGTTCACCCCTGGATCAACAAGGCGCTGGAGAAGGCGCAGCAGAAGGTCGAGGCGCGCAACTTCGACATCCGCAAGAACATCCTGAAGTTCGACAACGTGATGAACGACCAGCGCAAGGTCATCTTCGAACAGCGCGTCGAATGGATGTCGGACAACATCACCGCCGAAATCGTCAACGACATGCGTCATGACGTGATCGAGGCCCTGGTGCAGAAGCACGTTCCGGAGAACGCCTATCCCGAGCAATGGGACGTGGCGGGCCTCAAGGAAGAGATGACCCGCGTCCTGAGCCTCGATCTGCCCGTCGATGAATGGGCCAAGGAAGAAGGCATCGCCGACGAGGAGCTGCTGGCGCGCATCTTGCGCCGTGCCGACGAGCACATGGCCGGCAAGGTCGCCCAGTGGGGCCCCGACGTCCTGCGCTATGTCGAGAAGTCGATCCTGCTGCAGACGCTCGATCATCTGTGGCGCGAGCACCTGGTCATGCTGGAGCATCTGCGCCAGGTGATCGGCCTGCGCGGCTACGGCCAGCGCGATCCGCTCAACGAATACAAGGCGGAGGCGTTCAACCTGTTCGAGACCATGGGCACGAATCTGCGCGAGGGCGTCACCGCCCAGCTCATGCGGGTCGAGATCGTGCAGCAGCCGCCGGATGGCGGCGTGCCGGAACTGCCGCCGATGCAGGCCTCCCATGTCGACCCGTCGACCGGCGAGGACGAGTTGGCGCTGGCCGAGGCAGGAGCCGCGACGCTGGCGCGCGCCGGCATCACGCCGAAGCCCGCGGCCGAGCGCAATCCGAAGGATCCGGGGACCTGGGGCAAGGTCGGGCGCAACGAAGAGTGCCCCTGCGGCTCGGGCAAGAAATTCAAGCACTGCCACGGGCGGTTCGCGTAAGAACCGCACGTCCATTGGGCATGGAAAAGCCCGGCCGCGAGGCCGGGCTTTGATTTCGTCCGATGTCGCGGCGGCTACTTCTTCCGCTCCATGCCGAGCACCTTGGCCACGGTCGCGATGGAATTGGCCTGCTGCTTGAGCGTGGCGGCAAGCTCGGCTGGCCCGCCCGGGTTCATGTCCTGACCGGACGCGACGATGCGCTGCGTCGCGACCGGATCGCTGGCGGCGGCGATCACGTCGGCGCCGATGCGCTCGCGCAGGTTCTGCGGCATGCCCTTCGGACCGTAGAGCCCCGACGTGGTTTCGGTCAGCAGGCCCGGGTATCCGGTTTCCATCACCGCGGGCACGTTGGGCGCGACCGTGGCGCGCTTGCGGCCGCCGGTTGCCAGCAGCCGCACCTTGTCCGCTTCCACGAGTGGCCGCACCACGGCATAGGACGACAGCAGGAAGTGGATGCGGGACTCGCCGAGGTCGCGTCCCGCCTGCACCACGTCGCGATAGGGAACCTTGGTGACGTCGAGTTTCTCGGTCTTCAGGAATGCGCCGAGCACGAACTCCGGCACGCCCGCCGCGCCCGCGGCGTGGTACTTGGCGGGCTCCGCGCGCGCCTTGGTCACGAAGTCGGCAACCGTCTTGAACTCGCTCGCGGCCGGCACCCCGACCGCCAGCACGGTGTCGCAGACGCGCGCGATCGGCGCGAAATCGCGCTCGAGCTCGTAGGGCAGTTTCTCCTGAGTGTAGGGATGCGCCATGAAAGACGCGCTCGATGCGTAGAGCAGAACGTGGTCGTCGTTGGCCGAGATGAACGCATTGATCGCTACCAGGCCATCGCCGCCGGGGCGGTTCTCGATCACCACCGGTTTGCCCCATTTGGCGCTGAGCCGTTCGGCGAGAAGCCGCGCTGCGATGTCGGTCGCGCTGCCCGCGCCGAATGGCAGGACGAATTTCACGCTTCGGTCCGGCCAGGCCGGCGTCTGGGACTGGGCCTGCGCAGCCGTCGCGGATAATACGAGGCCAAGGAACAGCGCGGCGAACCGGCCGCACCTCGTTGTCGGTGTCATGGATGTCTCCCCCGTTTGCTTATGCGCGCAATTGTAGCCTCGGGGCCTGGGCTTGCGCGAGGGCTAGGAACGGCGCCGCTGCGGCACTCCGGCCCGGCCTCGGTTCAGGACGGACGCGCGCTTAGCGAAACGCCGACCAGCGGTTGTCGAAGTTGCCCGTGGGGACCACCGGTGCGGCACCGGTCATCGCGGTGCCGGCCGGGGGGGTCTGCGGGCGGGCCGCGGCGACAGCGCCGGCCGGCGCCTTCGGCTCGGCGGTCTGGACCGGCGCTGCTTCGGCCGGCTTCTGCCGGATCGCACCATTGGAGGTCGCGCTGGCCGGTTTGGCCGCGGGCTTGGGCTTCGGCGTGGGCGGAGGGGCTGCTTCCGCCGTCTTGGTATCCTTGTCGCTGCGCAGGCCGACCAGGCGCGCCATGCGGTCAAGCGCACTGTCGGCGGGCTTGGCATCAGCGCTCTTGGAGCCCGACGAGAACAGGCTGCCGAACATGCTGGAGCCGCTCGACTTCGCAGCCGGCTGCGGCGCCGGCGGTGCGGTCTCGGCGATGGCCAACCTGGACGATGCGGTTCCGCCGTCAGGATGCTGCGTCGGCGCGACGCCGGCGACGACCGGAGCGTTGGCGAGTTTGGGCAGGCGCGGCGGCCGCACGGTGGTGGGGATGGTGCCGGGCGGCGTCGAGACGAACAGGGTGGCTTCCTGCGGTGCGACGCCGATCTGGTTCTTCTTTACGGCCTCCACGAACACCGGATGCATGCCGCCGTCGGTATGGGTCTTGATCGGCGCGAGCGGCGTGTTGCGGCGGCTCAACTCGGCGATCTGGATCTCGTCCTTGCGCTGCTTCTCCTGCACCGCGCTGGCGATCTCTTCCGGCACCGCGAACACCGGACACTTGCCGGTCGGGCTGAACGACAGCGCGCGTCCGTTGGCCGACTCGGCGTCGAACACGTAGCGCTTCTCGCAGACGTTGACCTTGGGTTCGAGCCTGGACACCTCGAAATGGTCGTTGCCCTTCTTGAGCATCTTCCAGAACGCGATGTTCGGATTGCCGCGGTGCTTGGCGAGATTCTGCGGCGTCATCCGGAATGGATAGGCCTGCACCTGGAACGATTTCTGCCCGCCGAAAAACGAGTCGCGGCCGAGCGCGTAAATTTCCGAAATCTGCTCGTCGGTCATCGAGTAGCAGCCGCGCGACGAGCAGTCGCCGTGCACCATGAGCTGTGCGCCGGTGCGGCCGTGGGCGCGATCGAACGCATTCGGATAGCCGAGATCGAACGACAGATAGAACTGCGAGTTCGGGTTCATCTGTCCGGGGGTGATGTTGTAGAACCCTTCAGGCGCCTGACGGTCGCCTTCCTTGATCTTCGGCCCGAGTTCGCCCGACCAGCGGCAGATCGGGTAGGTCTTGAGCAGGGCGAAGCGGCCCTCGCGGTCCTGCTTCCACACTTCCAGCTCGGACTCTTCCTTGAACACGCGGACCAGAATTGGCGACTCCATGTCCATGTTCTTGGACTGGATATCCTTCACCATCTTGTCCGACAGCGGCCGCGCCGCCTTCTCGCTCATCGGCAGGATGCTGTCGGTGTTGCAGCCGGATAGCGCCACCGCCGCGCTGAGCACGGCCGACGCCAGAATTGCGCGGGCGAGCGGGCTTCGGTTCAAACGCAAACTCCCCCAAAAGCGGCAGGCAGTCCCCGAGCCATCATGCAGGCGTTTTCCCAAATAGGGGGCGAAACCGCAAGGGCCCGGCCTCAAAGCAGGATGCTGATTGAGCATGCCTAGGGTGAACGAACGGTAAAATTGTGGCCGATTCCCTGGATAAACGCAGGCGCTTCAACGATTCGCGCGGTTTTTGGGCCCGCGAGGAAGGCGGACCCGCCCGGCGGGTTCCGCCGCCCTATTCGAGGTTCCGGCCGATGGCGAGGAACTTGTCGCGGCGCTGCCGGCGCACAGTCTCGCGGTTGAGCCCCTTGAGCTCGGCGAAAGCATTGGCCACCACCTCGCCGGTGGCGGCGATGGCGGCGGCCGGATCGCGGTGGGCGCCGCCGATCGGCTCGGTGATGATGCCGTCGATGATGCCGAACGCCGTGAGGTCCGCCGCGGTGATCTTCATATTGGTGGCGGCGTCCTGCGCCTTGGTGGTGTCGCGCCACAGGATCGAGGCCGCGCCCTCCGGCGAGATCACGCTGTAGATGGCGTGCTCCAGCATCAGCACGCGGTTGGCGGTGGCGATCGCGACCGCGCCGCCCGAGCCGCCTTCGCCCAGGATCACCGCCACGTTCGGCACGCCGAGATTGAGGCAGGCCTCGGTCGAGCGCGCGATCGCCTCGGCCTGGCCGCGCTCTTCGGCGTCGATGCCGGGATAGGCGCCCGCGGTGTCCACGAGGCAGAGCACGGGAATGTCGAAGCGGTCGGCCATCTCCATCAGCCGCACCGCCTTGCGGTACCCCTCCGGCCGCGCCATGCCGAAATTGTGCTTGAGCCGGCTCTCGGTCGACGAGCCCTTCTCGTGGCCGATGACGCAGATGCTCTCGCCCCGGAAGCGGCCGAAGCCGCCGACGATCGCCTCGTCCTCGGCAAACTTGCGGTCGCCGGCGAACGGGATGAACTCCGGGATCAGCGCGTTGATGTAGTCGAGGCAATGCGGCCGCTCCGGATGGCGGGCGACCTGCGTTTTCTGCCAGGGCGTGAGTTCGGCATAGAGGTCCCGCAGCGCCATCGCCGCCTTGGTTTCGAGCCGGCCGATATCCTCGGCGATGTCGGTTGCGTTGCCCGCGGCCTGCATCGCGCGCAACTCCTCGACCTTGGCCTCAAGCTCGGCCACCGGCTTTTCGAAGTCGAGATAACTGCGCATTTGAAGAGAATATTACCTCTGGGTCGCCCCGCCGGGCCGGGCGGAAACTGGCCTTTTGGCGGGCTTTAAGTCAAGCAACGGCTCGGCACTCTACGAGCCCCCAAGCCTTGCAAGTTCCGCTTCGACTGCGGCAAGCAATGGCTCAAGACTTTTCCGCGCAGTGTCCCAAATTGCCTCGTCCGAGACCTCTTCGTAGTCATGGCGATAAATGCTTCCGGCGCCCGCCATGTCGCGCCAGGGAATGGTCGGATGGCGTTGCTTCAGTTCGAGCGGCAGCTTTCGCGACGCTTCAGAAATGATTTCGAGACACCGCGTCACCGCGTAAACAGTACGCCGGTCGGCTCGGAACGCTTCAGTCGACAATCCAGACATGAACCGCTGTGCCAGCAAGATATTGTGTTTGATATTGCTGAGAGGGACGAGAGGCGATTTAGAAGGCATTGATTGCGTCAGCAATCGCCGGGCCGCGTACGTAAGGCTTGAGCGCATTTCGATCTACAACATCGACAGGCTGATCGAACAGCTCTTCTATAAATCGCTTTAATCCAACGTAAGCGAAGACGTCCAGTCGAGCGTCAGGATCCAAGTCGATCATGATGTCGATGTCGCTTTGCGGTCCAGCATCACCGCGCGCCATCGATCCGAACAGCGCGGCATGCCGCACGCCGCGCGCCCGTAGGGCGTCGGCGTTCCGCTGCAGGATTGCAATGGCGGCCTGTCTGTTCATGGAAATCATCCTACCAAGAAAATATGGCTAAATCACTCCTCCGCCAGCGGGTGCAGGTCGCGCACCAGGCTCTTGAGCCGTTCCTCCAGCACATGGGTGTAGATCTGCGTGGTCGAGATGTCGGCGTGGCCGAGCAGCGTCTGCACCACGCGCAGGTCCGCGCCGTTCTGCAGCAGGTGGCTGGCGAAGGCATGCCGCAGCACATGCGGGCTGACCTGCGCGGGTTTGAGGCCGGCGCCCGCCGCCAGCGCCTTCAGCTCGCGGGCGAAGTGCTGGCGGCTGAGATGCCCGCTCTCGCCGAACGACGGGAACAGCCATTTGGACTTGTCCAGTTTCGCCTCGGTCCGCAGCGCGAGGTAATCGGTCATCGTGCGCCTGGCCTGGTCGTTGAGCGGCACCATCCGCTCGCGTCCGCCCTTGCCGCGGACGACGAGCATGCGCTGGTCGCGCCGCGCCGCCGCCTCGGGCAGCGCCACCAGTTCGGAGACGCGAAGGCCCGTGGCATAGAGCACCTCCAGAAGGCAGTTCAAGCGCGCCGCGCGAAGCCGCTCGGATTTCGCCTCTGCCTGCAAGCCGCCACGCGCCTGCGCCAACAGGTCGTCCACCTGCTTGACGCTCAGCACCTTGGGCAGGCTGCGGCCGCGCTTCGGCCCCTCGATCGCCGCGGCCGGATCGTCGCCGCGATGGCCCTCGCTGTAGAGGAAGCGGTAGAGCTGGCGGATGGCGGAGAGCCGCCGCGCCACCGACGCCGGCGCGAGCCCGCGCTTGCCGAGCCGTCCGAGATGGGCGCGCAACGCGTCGCTGTCCGCCGCGGCAATGCTGTCGCCGGCCTTGCCGAGATCGGCGGAAAAATCGGCGAGGTCGCGCCGGTAGGCATCGAGCGTGTTGGCGCTTGCGCCGCGTTCGGCTGCGAGCATGTCGAGGAACAGCTTGATCAGCGATTCGTTCTTGGGGCGCGGCCGGCGGGCCATCCGGGGGCGGCCGCTTCAGCGCGGCTTGAACAGCTTGTCGGGCGAAATAGTCACGCTCATCTCGCGCGGCTGCGGCTCGACATATCGGGTCAGCGAAAACGCGCCGGCGTAGACAAGGCCGCCCAGAACCCCCACCACCAGCAGAAATCGGAACAAGCTCGGCATTTTGGCGCTCGGAGACCGCCGAATCGGCGGCGTTTACCTTTTCAGGTCACGGTTTATGCCATCGTCGGATTTGGATAGAAGTATAGCATGTCGGATGTCGTCACGCACAACGAAGCCGCGCCGCGGCCGCAGGCGGACCTGAGCGCAGCGCTGGGCCGCCGCTCGGTGGTGCTGGTCGGCATGATGGGCGCGGGCAAGTCCTCGATCGGCCGCAGGCTCGCCGCCCGGCTCGGCATTCCGTTCGTCGATGCCGACACCGAGATCGAAAAGGCCGCCGGCATGTCGATCAGCGAAATCTTCTCAGCCCACGGCGAGCCGTATTTCCGCGCCGGCGAGACGCGGGTGATCGCGCGTCTCCTGGAGGGCGGCCCGCAGGTGCTGGCCACCGGCGGCGGCGCATTCATGAACGCCGACACCCGCGCGTCGGTGCGGGCCAAGGGTATCTCGGTGTGGCTGCGCGCCACCCTCGAAGTCCTCAACCGGCGCATCAAGCGCCGGGGCGATCGTCCGCTGCTCAAGAACGCCGATCCGGTGGAGACGCTGCGGCGGCTGATCGACGAGCGCTACCCGGTCTATGCCGAGGCCGATATCACGGTGGAATCGCGCGACGTGCCGCACGAGGCCATCGTCGATGAAATCCTTGAAGGCTTGCGCGGCCGGATTGCGCCGGAAGGCGCGGCGCCGGAAGGCCCCGCGCCATGACTGCGCCATTGCGAGCGAGCGATCTGATCACCGTCAATGTCGCGCTCGGCACCCGCGCCTATGACATCGCGATCGGGCGCGGCCTGATCGCGACGCTCGGCGAGCGGATCGCCAGGCTCCGTCCGGGCTGCAAGGCCGCGATCGTCACCGACGAGACGGTGGCGCGCCATCATCTCGCGGCGGCAAAAGCCGCGCTTGAAGGCGCCGGCATCGGCGTCTCGTCCGTCAAGGTGCCCGCCGGCGAGAGCAGCAAGAGCTTTCGCATGCTTGAGCAGGTGTGCGATGGGCTGCTCGCTGCCAGGATCGAGCGCGGCGATCTCGTCGTGGCGCTCGGCGGCGGCGTGGTCGGCGATCTCGGCGGCTTTGCCGCGTCGGTTGTTCGCCGCGGCGTCGACTACGTGCAGGTGCCGACATCGCTCCTGGCCCAGGTCGATTCGTCGGTCGGCGGCAAGACCGCGATCAACGCCCGCCACGGCAAGAACCTGATCGGCGCGTTCTACCAGCCGGTCCTGGTGGTGGCCGACACGGCGCTGCTCGACACGCTGCCGGCGCGCGAGTTCCGCGCCGGCTACGCCGAGGTGGTGAAATACGGGCTGCTCGGCGACGCGGACTTCTTCGAATGGCTCGACGTCAACTGGCGCGACCTGTTCGCCGGCGGGCCCGCACGGGAACATGCCATCGCGGTGAGCTGCCGCGCCAAGGCCGCCATCGTCGCCCGCGACGAGCGCGAGACCGGCGACCGCATGCTGCTCAACCTCGGCCACACCTTCGGGCATGCGTTCGAGGCGGCGGCGGGCTTCTCCGACCGTCTGCTGCACGGCGAGGCGGTCGGGCTCGGCATGACGATGGCCTTCGAGTTTTCGGCCCGGCGCGGGCTCATCTCGCAGGATGACGCCACCCGCGTCATCGCGCACCTTGCGGCGACCGGCCTGCCCACCCATGTCAAAGCCGTGCCCGGCGGCAACTGGCCCACGGTCGACGCCATGATGGATCTCATTTCGCAGGACAAGAAGGTGCAGCGCGGCCAACTGACGTTCATTCTGGTGCGCGGCATCGGCCAGGCGTTCGTCACCCGCGACGTCGATGCCGCCGAGGTCCGCGCCTTCATCGCTGAAAAGCTCGGCGCGCGATGACCGACACGATCGTCAGCTTGCTGATCGCCCTGTTCCTGCTCGCCGCCAACGCGTTCTACGTTGCCGCGGAGTTTGCGCTGGTGAAGGCGAGGGGCTTCCGCATCAACGCGATGGCGGAGCAGAATCGCTTTGCCGCCCGGCTGCTGCAGAAAATGCTGGGCAACATCGAAGCGTATCTGGCGTGCTGCCAGCTCGGCATCACCATGGCCTCGCTCGGCCTCGGCTGGGTCGGCGAGCCGACCGTTGCCGCATTGCTGCATCCGGTTCTGATCCCGCTCGGACTGTCGGACGCGACCCTGCACTTCACGTCGTTCCTGGTCGGGTTCCTGGTGTTCTCCTCGCTGCACATCATCGTCGGCGAGCAGGTGCCGAAGACCCTGGCGATCCGGGAGCCGGTGCCGGTGTCGCAATGGATCGCCTATCCGCTCTATGTCTCATTTGTTCTGTTCTACCCCTTGAACTGGCTGCTCAACGCCGCCTCGCGCGGGATCCTGCGCATGCTTGGCGTCAAGGAGGGTTCGCAGCAGGAAATCCTCACCGATGTCGAGATCGAGGGGCTGGTGGAGGTTTCCGCCGAGCACGGCAAGATGGAGGTGGGCCAGGCGGAATACATCCAGAACGTCTTCCGCTTCGGCGAGCTCGAAGTCTCCGACGTCATGGTCCATCGCACCGAGATGGTGACGGTCAACGCCGACGATCCGCCGGAGCAGATCGTGAACTCGGTGCTCAGGGCGGAGTTCACCCGCATCCCGCTGTGGCGCGGCACGCCCGAGAACATCGTCGGCATCCTGCACGCCAAGGACCTGCTCCGCGCGCTCAACAAGGCCGACGGCGACATGAGCCAGATCGACGTCATGGCGATCGCGCTGCCGCCCTGGTTCGTGCCCGACATCCGTCCGCTGTCGGAGCAGCTCAAGGCGTTCCGGCGGCGCAAGACGCATTTCGCGCTGGTGGTGGACGAATACGGCGAGGTCGAAGGGCTGGTGACGCTTGAGGATATTCTGGAGGAAATCGTCGGCGATATTTCCGACGAGCACGACATGCCGGTGCCGGGCGTGCGGCCGCAGCCGGACGGTTCGGTCAATGTCGACGGCTCGGTGCCGATCCGCGATCTCAACCGGGCGATGGACTGGAATCTGCCGGACGGCGACGCGACCACGATCGCAGGCCTCGTCATCCACGAGGCGCGCTCGATCCCGGACGTCGGGCAGAGCTTCACCTTCCACGGCTTCCGCTTCAGCGTGATGCGCAAGCAGCGCAACCGCATCACCGCGCTGCGGATCACGCCGCTGGTGCGCAAGCCCGTGGCGCTGGCGCGAGCGGGTTGATCGACTCAAGGCTAGCATGTCGCGTTGACTTCGGGCGCCTCCCGCCTATCGTGACGGCAAGAACATAAATCGAGGGAGGGAAATCGTGACCGTGCTGTGCCGGACGTTGCTTGCTGTTTTCGCGCTGTTCTTCGCATCCGCCGCGCAGGCGCAGAATTATCCCGATCGCCCGATCCGGCTGATCGCGCCGTTCCCGGCCGGGGGCCTTGCCGACGTGCTTGCGCGCGCGGTCGGCGACGAGATGAGCAAGACGCTCGGCCAGCCGGTGATCGTCGAGAACCGCGCCGGCGCCGGCGGCAACACCGGCGCCGATGCCGTCGCCAAGGCTACACCTGACGGCTATACGCTGCTGATGGCGTCGGCGGGAATCCTCACCGCCAATCCGTTCCTCTACGCGCAGATGCCGTTCAACGTGGAGACCGCGTTCATCCCCGTCTCCAACGTCGCCGACATGTCGATGCTGGTGGTGGTGAATCCGAAGGTCGAGGCCAAGACGCTCAAGGAATTCGTCGCGCTTGCCAAGGCCCAGCCCGGCAAGCTCAACTTCGGCTCGCCCGGCATCGGCACCACCGGGCATCTCGGTCTGGCGATGCTGATGCATGCCGCCGACCTGAAGATCGCGCACGTCCCCTATCGCGGCGCGGCGCCTGCCATCACCGATCTCATCGCTGGCCAGATCGACGGTGTGGTGGACAATCCGCCGACCGTGATCGCGCACATTCAGTCCGGCAAACTGCGTCCTCTCGCGGTGGCGGCGAAAGCGCGAATGGCGCTCCTGCCCGACGTGCCGACAGCGGCCGAGCAGGGCGTCGCCAACTACGAGGCGTCGTCCTGGTTCGGCATCGCCGCGCCGGCCGGCACGCCGCCGGCCAATGTCGCAAGGCTGCATCGGTCGATCGCCGCCGCGGTGCGCACGCCGGCGATGCAGGAGCGTTTCAGCAAATCCGGGGCGCGGCTGATCGGCGACAGCCCGCAGGAGTTCGCGGCCCGCATTGGCGCCGAGCGGGTCATGTGGGGCCGGATCATCAAGGCGGCGAACATCGCGCCGCAGTAGCGCAATCGCGCTACGCCTTGCCTTCGCCCGGCGCGCTGGCGTGGATCGCCAGCGCGTGCACGCCGGCCGCAAGCTCCCCCGCAAGCGTCCGGTTGATCATGCGGTGGCGCTCGATCCGGCTCTTACCGCGAAACGATTCCGACACGATATGAACCCTGAAATGGGTCTGTCCGCCCGGCCGGTGGCCGGCATGGCCCTCGTGCCGATGCGATTCGTCGACCACATCGAGACTTTCCGGCGCGAACGCGGCAGCGAGCTTTTCGGCGATCTGGGTCTTCGTTTCCATGGAACCTGACGTAGGCGAGGGTGGCGCGAGGGTCAATCGTCGCGACGCACCACGACCTGTTGGAAAAACGCTCTGTCAAGACTTGAAGGTGTCATCGTGAACTCCGCATAGTGTTCGGTCATGAAATCCGACTCGCCCTTGTTCGATCGTATTCGCGTCAAGCCTGACCAGGATCGCCGCGCGCGTCCCGATGGGCCGTGCTGCGATTGGAAGGGATGTGTTAACGCGGCCACGCATCGCGCGCCCAAGGCCCGGCCGCGCGAAAACGAGCATTGGCGCTTCTGCCTCGAACACGTCCGCGAGTACAACCACTCCTACAACTACTTCTCCGGCATGAGCGAAGATGCCGTGATGAAGTACCAGAAGGACGCGATCACCGGCCACCGTCCGACCTGGAAGATGGGAACCGGCAACCATCCCGGACCCGAGCTTGGCCCGGACGCGGCGCGCGATCCGTTCAATGTGTTCCGCGAGTTTGGCGCCAAGGCGAAGACCGAGCGGGCCGAGCCGCCGCGCGCCATCCGCAACGCCGAGCGCAAGGCGCTCAACGAACTGGGTCTCGATGTCGGTGCCGACAAGGCCGAGATCAAGGCGAGGTTCAAGGTGCTGGTGAAGCGCCATCATCCCGACGCCAACAACGGCGACCGCGCCACCGAGGACAAGCTGCGCGAGATCATCCAGGCCTACAAGTACCTGAAATCCACCGGGATTTGCTGATTCACCGCTGCCTCGGCCGCAGCAGGATGAGCGCGGCCGCGCCAAGATCGAGCGCAATGCACAGCGCGAGCGGCGCGGTGTAGCCGCCGGTCAGGTCGCGCATCACGCCGAGAATTCCCGGCCCGAACGCATAGGTGAACTGGGTGATCGCCCAGGACAGCCCGACCAGCATGCCGAATGAGGCCGCTTCGAACTCGCGCTGAACGACCAGCGACGGCAGCGTGATCAGATTCCCGGCGGAGAATCCGAACGCCACGCATGCGGCCATCAGGGCCGTGGGGTTTGTCGTCCACGCCATCGCAGCAAGCGCGGCGGCCTGGCTTGCCAGCGACCAGGCAGTGAATCGCCGCATGTCCAGACGCGCTGCGAATGCGCCAAGGCCGAAGCGCCCGGCAATCGCGGCAGCGGCCAGCGCCGCCACCGAGAATCCGGCCTGCGCTCGGCCGACCGCGGGTTCGAGGATCGCGATCTGATGCACCAGGAATCCGACCTGCGACGTCAGCGCCATGGCGAACGGCGCCGCCACGCTCCAGAAGCTCAGGCTGCGCAGCGCGCTGCGCCGGGTCCAGGCGGCGGTGACGGGGGCGGCGCCGGGCTGCGTGGCCGCGACCGCCGGCCGGCCGATCCACAGCGCAATGGCGGGGAGCAGCACCGCGGCCATTGCGACAGCCGCGCCGATGATTGCGTTCGAGAATCCATAATGCGCGATCGCCAGCACCAGCACCGGCGTGACCAGAATGCCGCCGGAACTTGCGCCGTTCAGCGCCAGGCTCAGCGCAAGACCGCGCTGGCGGTTGAACCACAGGCCGATCACGCTGCTGATGGCGCCGACGTGCATCGATGCCGCGCCCACGGCCATCAGCAGGTAAACGAGATAGAGCTGCCATAGCGCGTCGATGAACGCGAGCAGCGCCACCGCGCTGCCCAGGCAGCACGCGCCGGCCAGCATTACGCGCCGGGGGCCGAACCTTGCGATGACATCGCTGACGAACACCACCAGCGCCGCCGTGAGCAGGTAGAACAGGGTAATGGCGCCGGAAATCCACGCCGTCGGCCAGCCGTGCAGGCGATTGAGCTCTGTGAGATAGACGCCGTGGCCGTAGAGGGCGAAGCCCCAGCAGAACAGCGCCACCAGAAAGCACGCCGGCACCACGCGCCAGCCGGCGTAGCGGGGCGAGGATTCGTCGATGGGATTACCGGACATAGGGTGGCGGCGTGTAGAGCCACGCCAAGCGGTCGTAATAGTCCTCCGCCGTGCGGCCCTCGAACAGGGAGTTGCGCACCTTTCGCTCGATTCCCCTGGCGTGGTTGATCCGGTCCATCATCAGCGATGAGATCTGCACCCGTGCGGTCCGCACGATGCGGAGCGCCTGATATCGCCGGAACGCGCTGGAAAATTCCCCGTCCGCTTCATGCATCGCGCTGGCGAGGCAGATCGCGTCTTCCAGCGCCATCGCCGCGCCCTGGGCGATGTATTGCACCATGGGATGCGCGGCGTCGCCGATCAGCGTCGCCGGGCCCAGGGTCCAGTTCTCGACCGGCTCGCGGTGGCGGATCACGTAGTGACGGAACGCTTTCGGGATTTGCATCGCGCGCAGCGGCGTCTCGCATCCGCCGGTGAATTTCGGCAGCACCTGGAGCGGCGACACGTCCGCGCCGTCGCCGTATTCGAGTTTGTCGGTCGCCAGCGTGCAGCCGAGATTGAACAGGCTCCAGTCGCGCACCGGATAGTAGATCGCGTGCCAGCCGGGCCCGGCCCAGAATGTCGGGTAGGGATGCTGCAAGTCCTTCGGCATCTCGGCCGCCGGGATGGTGGCGCGGAAGATCACGGCGCCCGCCGACGGCGGATCGCCGTCGGCGACGATGCGCTTTCGCACATTGGAATACACGCCATCCGCGCCGATCAGGGCCGGCGCCGCGATCGGCGTGCCGCTGGCGAGGAAAACCGTCACACCGGGCGGTTCAAATTTGAAGTCCGATACGTGGCTGTCGGTGCGAAGGTCGATCAGCTCGTTCGCACGGCAGGCATCGAGCAGCGCGCCGTGGATGTCTGCGCGGTGCGACACCGCATAGGGATTGCCGAAGCGCCGTACAAAGCGCGCGTCGAGCGGAATGTTGGCGATCTCCTCGCCGGTGACGGCGTCCATCATCAAGAGCCGCTCGATCAGCAGCGCGTTTTTTTTCGCGGCGTGGCCCACCCCCAGCGCGTCGAGCACCGACAGCGCATTGGGCGCGACCTGAAGCCCCACGCCGGCCTCGCCGAACTCACGCGCCTGCTCCAGCACCAGCGAGCGGAAGCCCTGCCGCGCCAGCGCCAGCGCGCAGGCGAGCCCGCCGATGCCGCCGCCCGCGATGGCGACGGGGTTCGCGTTGCGTGCCGCCATCGGGTGCTAGTCGGCCAAGCCCGACGTCGCCCGGTCGAGGAAAGCCCGGTCGCCGGTCAGCGTCTTCAGCTCGGCCAGCGCTTCGTTCTTGGTTTGCGTCACCTGCGGCACGATGCAGGGCTCGCCTTCGCCGTTGCCCGGCTGGCAGGAGAACTCCAACCGGATGTCGTTTGGGTCGAACACATAGATCGAGAAGATGCCCGGCAGGATTTCCATCGGTCCGTCATAGGCCACCTTCGCCGCTTCGAGCCGCTTGCAGATGCGGGCCTGGCTCTCCGGCGACACCGCGAAGGAGACGTGCTGCATGGCGCCCAGCGCATTGCGGTCGCCGCGCTCCTTGGCGCCCTTGGGCATTTCGAAGAACGCCAAAAGCCCGTCCCGGCCCATGTCGAAGAAATAGTGGCGGACCTCCTCGAACGGCGGATTGCCGCGGTTGCCCGGCCCGGTGCCCAAGCCCGGCGGGACCTTCATCGCATGCACCAGACGCATGCCCAGGACGCCGACGTAGAAATCGACCGTCATCTTCATGTCGTCGGTGTTGAGGGCCAGATGGTGCACCCCGTAGAAGCGCACCTCACCGTCCTTTGGGCCGCCCACTCTTGTGTCGCTGCGGCTCTTGAGATCGACGTCGGCCATGGAAGCCTCCCTTTTGGCGGCGTTTGTCCTGCGCCCTGCACCCAACAGGGCAGCATAGGCATTCCCCGGTTTCCTCGACAATCCAGCCGGAATCCCTACATTCGAGCTATGCGCAGGGCGGCTTTCGCACTGCACCAGCCTCTGCTAGATTCACCGCTCTTTCCATAGCGAATCCCGGCAATACATCGCGGCCCCGTGCCGTTCCGGGGCCACGGAGTAACAATGGCAACCGCACCGCAGACCACGCCTGCCACGTCCGCCATGCCTGACATGAAGGTGTCGGTCCGGCAGCTTTTCAGCATCGACAGCGACATGGAGGTCCCGGCCTATTCCAAGCCCGACGACTATGTGCCCGACGTCGATCCGGACTACCAATTCGACCGGCAGACCACCCTGGCGATCCTGGCCGGCTTCGCCCACAACCGCCGGGTGATCGTGTCCGGCTACCACGGCACCGGCAAGTCGACCCACATCGAACAGGTCGCGGCGCGGCTCAATTGGCCCTGCGTGCGCGTCAACCTCGACAGCCACATCAGCCGTATCGACCTGATCGGCAAGGACGCCATCGTCATCAAGGACGGCCTGCAGGTCACCGAATTCCGCGACGGCATCTTGCCCTGGGCCTACGTCAACAACGTCGCGCTGTGTTTTGACGAATACGACGCCGGCCGCCCGGACGTGATGTTCGTCATTCAGCGCGTGCTGGAATCCTCCGGCAGGCTCACTCTGCTCGACCAGAGCCGCGTGATCCGCCCGCATCCGGCGTTCCGGCTGTTCGCCACCGCCAACACCATCGGCTTGGGCGACACTTCGGGCCTCTATCACGGCACCCAGCAGATCAACCAGGCGCAGATGGACCGCTGGTCGATCGTGACCACGCTGAACTACCTGCCGCATGACAACGAGGTCGAGATCGTGCTCGCCAAGGCGAAGCACTACCAGACCGAGGAGGGCCGCGAGATCGTCAACAAGATGGTCCGCGTTGCCGACCTCACGCGCAACGCCTTCATCAACGGCGACCTTTCGACCGTGATGAGCCCGCGCACCGTCATCATCTGGGCGGAGAACGCCGACATCTTCAAGGACGTCGGCTTCGCGTTCCGGCTGACCTTCGTCAACAAATGCGACGAGCTCGAGCGGCCCATCGTCGCGGAGTTCTATCAGCGCTGCTTCGGCCAGGAACTGCCGGAGTCATCGGTGAACGTGGCGCTGAGCTGAGCTTTCGTTACCTCATGTCTTCCAACCAGAAGCCCAAGGCGCAGAGCAAGGAATCCCCGACCGAGCCGTTCAAGCGGGCGGTCACGAGTTGCCTGCGCGCCATCGCCAAGAAAGCCGAGCTTGAGGTTTCGTTCGCCGCCGAGCGGCCCGGCCTAGTCGGCGGCAAGGTGCGGCTGCCCGAGCCGGCACGCAAGCTCACCCGCGCCGAGGCCGCGATCGTGCGCGGCAACGCCGACGCGGTGGCGCTGAAGCTCGCCTGCCACGACCCCGCGGTGCACCGGCGGCTGATGCCCGGCGGCCAGCAGGCGCGCGCCGTGTTCGACGCCGTCGAGCAGGCCCGCGTCGAGGCGATCGGCGCGCGCCGCATGCTCGGCGTGAAAGGCAATCTCGCCGCCATGATCGACGACCGCTTCCACCGCGGCAAGTTCGACGAAGTCACCGACCGGGCCGACGCGCCGATCGAGGAGGCCATCTCAATGATGGTGCGCGAGCGGCTGACCGGCCAGCCGCCGCCGCCGGCCGCCAAGAAGCTCGTCGATCTGTGGCGCCCGTTCATCGAGGATCGCGCCGGCCGCGGCCTCGACAAGCTGGAGCGCGTGCTCGAAGACCAGCGCAAGTTCGGCGACGCCGTCCACGATCTCTTGGAATCGCTCGACATGGGCGAGGACCGCTCGTCTTCCGACGAAGAGGAGGAGGGCGAGGAGGGCGACCAGGACCGCCGCAAGGACGAGACCGGCGAGAAGGGCGAGGCCGCCGACTCCGAGGACATGGAGAAGATGAGCATGGAGGACGCGGAAGCGTCCGCCGATGCCTCCGAATCCGCCGAAGAGGCGGTGGATGCGCCCTCCGCCGACATGGCCGACGATTCCGAGATGGGCGAATCCGAGACCGCGGCCGAGCCGTGGCGGCCGCGCAACCGGCCGAATGAGCCGCGCGGGCCCGACTACCGGCCATTCACCATGCGCTTCGACGAGACCATCGCCGCCGAGGATCTCTGCGAGCCCGAGGAACTCGACCGGCTCCGCGGCTATCTCGACAAGCAGCTTTCGCACCTGCAGGGCGTCGTCGCCCGCCTCGCCAATAGACTGCAACGCCGCCTGATGGCACAGCAGAACCGCGCCTGGGACTTCGATCTGGAGGAGGGCCTGCTCGATCCGTCGCGGCTGCCGCGCATCATCATCGATCCGCTGCACGCGCTGTCGTTCAAGCAGGAGAAGGAAACCAATTTCCGCGACACCGTGGTGACGCTCTTGCTCGACAACTCCGGCTCGATGCGCGGCCGCCCGATCACCGTGGCCGCCACCTGCGCCGACATCCTTGCGCGCACGCTCGAACGCTGCGGCGTCAAGGTCGAGATTCTGGGCTTCACCACCCGGGCCTGGAAGGGCGGACAGTCGCGCGAGTCGTGGTTGGCCGCCGGCAAGACTGCCAACCCTGGGCGGCTCAACGATCTGCGCCACATCATCTACAAGTCGGCCGACGCGCCGTGGCGGCGCGCGCGCAAGAACCTTGGCCTGATGATGCGCGAGGGGTTGCTCAAGGAGAACATCGACGGCGAGGCGCTGGATTGGGCGCACAAGCGTCTGCTGGCCCGCCCCGAGCAGCGCAAGATCCTGATGATGATCTCCGACGGCGCGCCGGTGGACGACTCCACACTCTCGGTCAATCCGGGCAACTACCTCGAACGGCACCTGCGCTGGATCATCGAGGAGATCGAGAACCGTTCGCCGGTGGAGCTGATCGCCATCGGCATCGGCCACGACGTCACGCGCTACTACCGCCGCGCCGTGACCATCGTCGATGCCGAAGAACTCGGCGGGGCGATGACCGAGAAGCTTGCCGAGCTGTTCGAGGAGGACGCCATGCCCGAAATGCGGCGTCCGATGAGGGCTTTGAAGCGTAAACTACACTGACGAATAATCCCGCGACTCCGGCGCTGGTGCGGCGTGCGGCGCGGTAAACTGTCCCTGTTAAGGGGATTGCCTTGAATCGTTTTCTGTCTCGCGCCTTGGCCTTTTTGGCCATCCTTGCGCTCGCGCTGATTCCGGCGGCGGCGCAGCCACCGGCCGCTGCCGATTCGATTCAGAAAATCGAAATCCGCGCCCAGGCGGTCGAAGCCTTCGACCCGCGCGAGCCCGAGCGCACGCGCTTCGGCGTGCTGACCTTCCGCGGCGGGCTCGTCCTCGATTCCCGCCATCGCGATTTCGGCGGTATCTCGGGGCTGCGTGTCGCGGCCAACGGCGAGCGGTTCCTGGCGGTCACCGACAAGGGCAACTGGCTGCGCGGGCGCATCGTCTACCGCGGCAAGGTCCCGGTTGCGATCGCCGACGCCGAGATGGCGCCGATCCTTGGATTGGACGGCCGGCCGCTTAAGAGCCGCGGCTGGTACGACACCGAAGCGCTCGCCGAGGATGGCGGCACCGTCTATGTCGGGATCGAACGTGTGAGCCAGGTCGTGCGTTTCGACGCCGTCAGGGAAAACCTGCGTGCGCGGGGACGCCCGGTCGTCGTGCCGCCCGCCATGAAAGCGCTGCCTGCCAACCAAAGCATCGAATGCCTGGAGATGGGACCGAAGGGCGGCCCGCTCGCCGGCACGCTGATCTCGATTGCCGAGCGCGGCCTCGATGCCGGCGGCAACCTGCAGGGCTTCCTGATCGGCGGCCGGGATCTTCAGGGAGATGGCGGCGCCTTCGCGCTCAAGCGCACCGACGAGTTCGACGTCAGCGACTGCGCGGCGGCGCCGGACGGCAATTTGCTGGTGCTGGAGCGCCGCTTCTCATGGGCGCGCGGCATCGCGATGCGTATCCGCAGCGTGCCGCTGGCGTCGATCAAGCCCGGTGCGCTGGTCGATGGCCGGGAGCTGATCTTTGCCGACATGGGCCATCAGATCGACAACATGGAGGGCCTGTCGGTGCATCGCGGGGCCGACGGCGCGCTGGTGCTGACGCTGATCTCCGACGACAATTTCTCGCCGCTGCAACGAACCCTGCTGCTTCAGTTCACGCTGGTGGAATAGCGTCGGCAGGAAGCAGCGGCGCGTGCCCCGGGCGCAGCGCAGCACAAGCAAAGCGCAGTGATGCGCTGCAGAACCGGGACCCAGCTTTTCTTGATTTTACCGGGGTCCCGGATCAGCGGCGCATCGTTTCGCGCTTCGCGCTCACGCTGCACCGCATCCGGGACAAGAAGAAACTCAGCCCGCCTTCGCCTGCTTCTTCTCGATCGCGCGCTTGAGGTCGCGCATCTTGGGCGCCAGCACGTCGTCCTTGGCGCGCAGCAGGAAGGCGTCGAGCCCGCCGCGGTGATCGACCGACTTCAGGGCGCGGGCACAGACCCGCAGCCGCACCGAACGGCCGAGCGCGTCCGACATCATGGTGACGTTGAGCAGGTTCGGCAGGAACCGCCGCTTGGTCTTGACGTTCGAGTGGCTCACCTTGTGGCCGACCAGGACGGACTTGCCGGTGAGATCGCAGCGGCGTGACATAGCGTTACCCTTGGAATTGCAGCAGGCGCGGTCCTTCCGAGAAAGGGCTGGGCGCCGATACGGCGTTGTAATGGACCGCGGACGTATAGTGTCGGGGCTCCAAAGCGTCAAGGAAGGCCGTCAGGGCAGCCCTAACGGTGGGCCGGACCGCCGGTTCCGGATCATAGAAACGACGCATTCCACCCCGAGATCGGGGATAAGCGGCTTTTCTCCCGCGGCAATGCCTTGATCCGGCCCTCCCGGCACGGCAAAGCGGATGGCGGCGTTCGAGGAGAATGAAATCGTGCCCACCCTTCGGTCTGCGATCGGCGTTGCTGTTGCGGCCACCGCCATGGCGGCCGGCCCGGCGCTGGCGCAGGGCCGGGTGGACGCCCGCTACGCGGTTTCGCTCGGCGGCGTGCCCGTCGGCAAGGGCGCCTGGGTGATCGACATCGCCGAGAACCAGTACACCGCCGCGGCCAGCGGTGCGACCGCGGGGCTGTTGCGGGTCTTCGCCAGCGGCCAGGGCAGCGGCGCCTCGCGCGGCTACATCGTCGGCGGCAATCCGGTGCCCGCGACCTTCGCCGCCAACATCACCTCCGATAAGAAGACCGAAGAAATCCGCATGACGCTCGGCTCGGGCGACGTGAAGGAGTTCGCCGTCAATCCGCCGCCGCTCGACGACCCGGAGCGGGTGCCGTTGACCGACGCGCACCGCCACGGCGTGAGCGATCCGATGACCGGTTCGCTGATCCGCGTGTCGGGGACCGGCAATCCGGTCGGGCCGGCGGCCTGCCAGCGGGCGACGCCGATCTTCGACGGCCGCATGCGCTACAATCTGCAGTTCGCCTACAAGCGCATCGAGCAGGTCAAGACCGACAAGGGCTACGAGGGCCCGGTGGTGGTCTGCGCGGTCTATTTCGAGCCGATCGCCGGCTTCGTTCCCTCGCGCGCCGCGATCAAGTATCTGGCGAGCCAGCGCGACATGGAGGTGTGGCTGGCGCCGGTCGCCGCCACCCGCGTGCTGGTGCCGTACCGGATTTCGATCCCGACGCCGGTCGGCGTCGGCGTGATGCAGGCGACGCAGTTTGTCTCGGTGGCGCAACCCCGTGCCGCGGCGGCCGGCCCCAAAACCCAATAGACGCGCTTGCGCGGCGGCTTCCGGCCTCCCAGTTATTCACAGGCTTATCCACAGGCTCTGAAGGGTTCGGGATTGACTCGACGTCCGGCGCCACTTCGCCCTCGCGTTAACGATTGGACGGTGTTTTGCGGGGTTGCGGCGAGCCTCGCTACCCGATGTTGTGGCTGCCAAGGGAGACTCAGCCAGATGTCGCAGTGAACGAAGCCGCATTGGGCCGGAGTCACCGATTCGGGCCGGGTTCGTTCCAGACTCGTTGCCAAAGGTTAAGTGCGCGCTGGTCCGGCGTCGCATTGTGATACACAAGGGCGGCCCGCCCGCTGAAGCGCGCCGCCCCACCCTGGAAAACTGATGCCCATTTCGTTCTCGTCGCCTGTGACCCGCGACGGCCGCCTGCGTGGCGCCGGCGTCACCGCCGTGCTCGGTCCGACCAACACCGGCAAGACCCATCTCGCCATCGAGCGGATGCTCGGGCACTCGTCCGGCATGATCGGGCTGCCGCTGCGGCTGCTCGCCCGCGAGGTCTACAACAAGGTCGTCGACCGGGTGGGGGTGGAGAATGTCGCCCTGATTACCGGCGAGGAGAAGATCAAGCCGCAGAACCCGCGCTTCTGGGTGGCCACCGTCGAGGCCATGCCGCGCGACCTCGATCTGGCCTTCGTCGCGATCGACGAGGTGCAGCTCGGCTCCGATCTGGATCGCGGCCACGTCTTCACCGACCGCATGCTCAACCGGCGCGGCCGCGAGGAGACGCTGGTGCTTGGCGCCGCCACCATCCGCCCGATGGTCGAGAAGCTCCTGCGCGGCGCCAACATCGTGCAGCGGCCCAGGCTCTCGACGCTCATCCATACTGGCGACAAGAAGATCACCCGGCTGCCGCGGCGGAGCGCCATCGTCGCGTTCTCGGCCGACGAGGTCTATGCCATCGCCGAATTGATCCGCCGCCAGCGCGGCGGCGCCGCGGTGGTGATGGGCTCGCTGTCGCCCCGCACCCGCAACGCCCAGGTCGAGCTCTACCAGTCCGGCGACGTCGATTACCTCGTCGCCACCGACGCCATCGGCATGGGGCTTAATCTCGACGTCGACCATGTCGCGTTTGCCTCCGATCGCAAGTTCGACGGCTACCAGTTCCGCAGGCTCAACCCGGCCGAAATGGCGCAGATCGCCGGCCGCGCCCAGCGCGACGGTACCTTCGGCACCACCGGCCGCTGCGCGCCGTTCGAGGACGATCTGGTCCGCGCGCTCGAAAGCCACTCGTTCGAGCCGATCAAGATGCTGCAATGGCGCAACACCGATCTGGATTTCGCGTCGATCGGGGCGCTGCAGGCCTCGCTCGCCGTGACGCCGACGGAGGCGGGCCTCACCCGCGCGCCCATCGCCGAGGACATTCTGGTGCTGGAGCACGCCGCGCGCGACGAAGAGATCCGCGCCATGGCGACGAGCAGGGCGGCCGTCGAGCGGTTGTGGGAGGTTTGCCAGGTTCCCGATTACCGCAAAATCGCCCCGGCGACGCACGCGGAGCTTGTGGTGACCCTCTATGGATTCTTGATGCGGGAGGGTAAAATCCCGGTCGACTGGTTCTCCGCCCAGGTGGCCCAGGCCGACCGGACCGATGGCGATATCGACACGCTGTCGAACCGGATCGCGCATGTGCGGACCTGGACCTTCGTGGCGAACCGGCCGGACTGGCTTGCCGATCCGGAGCATTGGCAGGCGGTCGCCCGCAGCGTGGAGGACAAGCTCTCGGATGCGATGCATGAGCGCCTTACCGAGCGTTTCGTCGATCGCCGCACCAGCGTCTTGATGCGGCGGCTGCGCGAGAACGCAACATTGGACACTGAAATCAAAAAAACCGGTGAGGTGGTGGTCGAGGGTCACGAGATCGGCCGCATCGACGGCTTCACCTTCGTCGCCGACGCATCCGCCGCGGGCTCCGAGGCGAAGACCTTGCAGGGCGCGGCACGCTCGGCGCTGGCCGGCGAGATCGACGCCCGCGCGATCAAGGTCACGCAGGCGCCCGACCGCGAGTTCGTGCTGTCCTCCGACGGCTCGGTGCGCTGGACCGGTGCGCCGGTCGGCAAGCTGATCGCCGGCGACGACGTGATGCGGCCGCGGCTGCGCGTCATCGCCGACGAGCAGTTGACCGGCGCGTCGCGCGAGGCGGTGCAGACGAGGCTCGATCTCTGGCTCAAGAACCACATCGAGCGGCTGCTTGGTCCGCTTTACGCGCTCGCCGCTGCCGAGGACATCACCGGCATCGCGCGCGGCGTCGCCTTCCAGATGATCGAGTCGATCGGTGTGCTGGAACGGCAGAAAGTGGCCGAGGACGTCAAGGGACTGGACCAGCCCTCGCGCGCGCTGTTGCGCAAATACGGCGTGCGCTTCGGCGCCTATCATCTCTACATGCCGGCGCTGCTCAAGCCCGCGCCGCGCAGCCTCGCGGCCCAGCTCTGGATGCTCAAGCACGAGAGCCCCGAGGCCAAGGGGCTCGACGAGTTGCAGCGGCTCGCGTCGAGCGGACGCACCTCGATTCCGATCGACAAGGACACGCCGAAGGCGCTCTACCGCACCATCGGCTATCGTGTCTGCGGCGAGCGCGCCATCCGCGTCGATATTCTCGAACGGCTGGCCGACCTGATCCGGCCGGCGCTGACCTGGCGCGAGGGTTCGTCCGGCGTGAAGCCGGCCGGCGCGGTCAACGGTTTCGGCTTCACCGTCACCGGCGCGATGACATCGCTGACCGGCGCTTCGGGCGAGGACTTCGCCTCGATCCTGCGTTCGCTCGGCTATCGCATGGAGAAGCGGCCGAAGCCTGTGGAGCCGGCCCCGCCGGTGACAGCGGCGGAGCCCGAGCCTGCGGTGGCTGAGGCGCAGGTCGCCGGGGCGCAAGCCGCCGAGACTCAAGTTACGGAAGCTCCAGCCGCCGAAACGGCAGCCATCGAGACCGCTGAACCCGCGCCGGCGCTTGCGCCCGATGCTGAGCCTGAGCCTGACGAGACGCCCGCGAGCGAGCCGCTGCCGGATGCGCCGGCCGAGACCGCGGTGGAGCCTGCCGTCGCAGCCGATGCGGCAGCGCCCGGAGTAGACGTTGCAGCGCCTGCGGAAGCAGCGACTCCCGCCGTCCCCGCAGAGCCCGAGATGATCGAGGTGTGGCGGCCCGGCCGGCCGCCGGGCGAGCAGCGCCGTCCCCGCGAGGGTGAGCAGCGCGGCCGCCGCCGCCGTCATGAGCGTCCGGCAGGCAAGTCGGACGGCCAGCCTGTCGGCGAGGCGCCCGCGGTCGCCGCCGCGGATGGACAGGCCGTCGCCGCTGACGCCACGCCGCCGGCTGACGGCGAGCGCAAGGAACGCCACGGGCGTCCGCGTCACCGCCGCCGCGATCGTGGTGGCCGCAAGAATGGCGAAGGCAAGGTCGTCGAAGGCCAAGTGGCCGAAGCCAAGTCTGTTGAAGGACAGTCCGCCGCACCCGGCGCGGAGCAGCGGACGGATCGGCACGGACGGCAGGACCGGGCGGATCGCAAAGATCGCCAGCCACGTCCCGAGCGTGGCAATCGTCCGGAGCGTGGCGATCGACCGTCACGGCATGACCGCGGTCCAAGATCCGGTCGTGACCGCGATCGCGGCAATGACACCCGCCCGGATCGGATTTGGGCGTCCAGCCAGGAGCCGCGCGGCGGCAGCAAGGAGCCAGATCCGAATTCGCCGTTCGCCAAGCTGTTGGCCCTGAAGGCGCAGCTCGAAGGCAACAAGGAACGCTGAGCTAGTTTTAATTGGACCGTCAGCGCATCGACAAATGGCTGTGGCACGCGCGCGTGGTGCGCACGCGCTCGGCCGCTGCCGCGCTGGCGGAGGCGGGCCTTGTCCGCATCAATGGCGCGCGCATCGACACGTCGAGCCGGCCGGTGCGTCCGGGCGACGTCGTCACCGTCGCGCTCGACCGCAACGTGCGGCTGCTCAAGGTGATCGGCTATGCCGAACGCCGCGGCTCCGCGGAGGCCGCCCGAGGTCTGTTCGAGGATATCACCCCGCCGCCCGCTACCCCGCGGGAGCCGTCCGCCGGCGCGCGCGAGGAGGGCGCGGGCCGCCCGACCAAGCGAGAGCGCCGCGAGATCGACCGGCTGCAGGGGCGGGACGAGTTCGACGCGGAGTAGCTGCGACCGCCCGGTAGGGCGGCAATCGCTTGCGATTGCGCCGTCCATGCGGTAACGGGAGCCACGTCCGGAGTGAGCGAATGACCTATATCGTCAACGACAACTGCATCAAGTGCAAGTACATGGACTGCGTCGAAGTGTGTCCGGTGGACTGCTTCTATGAAGGCGAGAACATGCTCGTCATTCACCCGGACGAATGCATCGATTGCGGCGTGTGCGAGCCGGAATGCCCGGTCGAGGCGATCAAGCCGGACACCGAGCCGGGGCTCGAAAAGTGGCTGGGAATCAACGCCGAATACGCCAAGGTCTGGCCCAACATCACCGTCAAGCGAGACGCCCCCGCCGACGCCAAGGATTGGGAGGGCGTGGCGGAGAAGTTCGAGAAGCACTTTTCGCCCGAACCGGGCACCGGCGACTGACGGCCGGGCGCCGCGCTTTCCAGGCATGCCGCCGAAGGCTTGCACAACCGCCGTTAACCAGTCTTAACGATTTCAACTCGGGCGAATCCCGAATCCAATCTTTTGCAGTGCAATAACGCTTTGATTCTGAGCGGAAATGTGCTATACAGCTGGTAACATGGATTTGTACCGGAGGCTCCCCGTCGGGAGCATTATTTTTCGGGATTGGTCCCCATATAAACCCGTGTAGGGGCGTGTCAAAGACACGCATAAGCTGTGGCAGGGAAGATGCGTCAGAAGTCCAAGAAGGGCTCAGCCGGCGCAAGCCGGCGCGCCAAGAAACCCGCCGCTGGCGCAAGCCGGCGGAATTCGCAGGCCTCACGCGGCACCGCCCGCCGTGCGGCCCCCGTGGCCAAGCTCGGCCGTAGCAAGCCGGAGCAAGGAGCAGTTCCCGGAATGACCCCTAAAAAGACCACACAACGGCAGGGCTTCAAGACCAACGAATTCATCGTCTATCCGGCCCACGGGGTCGGGCAGATCATCTCCATCGAAGAGCAGGAGGTGGCCGGCGCGAAGCTGGAGCTGTTCGTCATCAACTTCGTCAAGGACAAGATGACGTTGCGGGTGCCCACGGCCAAGGTCGTGGCGGTCGGCATGCGCAAGCTCGCCGAGGGTACTCTGGTCAAGCGCGCGCTCGAGACGCTCAAGGGCCGCGCCCGGATCAAGCGCACCATGTGGTCGCGCCGGGCCCAGGAGTACGAAGCCAAGATCAACTCCGGCGACATCGTCGCCATTGCCGAGGTTGTGCGCGACCTGTTCCGGTCGGATTCACAGCCCGAGCAGTCCTACAGCGAGCGGCAGCTCTATGAAGCCGCCCTGGATCGGCTCTCGCGCGAGATCGCGGCGGTGCAGCACGTCACCGAGACCGAGGCGGTCAAGGAGATCGAGGCGGCGCTCGCCAAGGGCCCTAGGCGGGGCCCGAAGCCGGCTGAGGAGCTGGTGGAGGAAGAGGCGGCTTAAAGCCGGTCTCTCTCATCGCGGAATTCAAAGGCCCGGTCGCGAGACCGGGCCTTTTTGCTTGCAACTGCCGCCCAAACCCGGGTCAACCCGCTCAGAATGCCCAGGACTCAACTGTTGCGGGTGCTTGCCAGTCGGGGTTTAATTGTGGCGATGAAGCTTTCGTTGTTGCGAAAGCGGGGGCAGGCGTATGCCGCATATCGTCATTTCGTATCGTCGGGCGGCGGATCGCGCCGACGGGCTGATGACCCGACGCATCTTCGACAGTCTGGTGGCCAAGTACGGAGCAGGCTCCGTATTCATGGACACGGAGGCGATCCGGCCCGGCGCCGATTTTCGAGATCAGATCGCAAAGGCGCTGCGAGGCGCCGACGCGATGCTGGTCATCGTCGGCGAGAAATGGTTGGGACTCAAAGGCGGGCATTCCAGAATCAAGGAACCCACCGATTGGGTCCGGATCGAAGTTGAAACGGCGCTGGCAACGAAGGTTCCGGTTTTTCCGGTGCTGGTTGGCAAGGGCAAGATGCCGACGGTCGACCAGTTGCCGGACAGCCTTGTGAGTTTCTCATATATCCACGCCGCGACCGTCGATGAAGCGAAAGACTTTCATCGCGATCTCGGCGAACTGATCGGGTGGATCAACCTGGCGATTGAAGAGAAGAAACAAGCCGCCGCCGATGCGCAGGCTGCGGCACATGCGGCAATCGTCGAGGAGGAAAAAAGGGCAGCCGCTGCCACGCAGGCCGCGGCGCATGCGGCGATCGTCGAAGAGAAAAAAAGGGCTGCTGCTGCGCAGGCCACGGCGCACGCGGCGATGATCGAAGAGGAAAAAAAGGCAGCCGCCGCCGCGCAGGCCGCGGCACATGCGGCAATCGTGGAGGAGGAAAAAAGGGCAGCCGCCGTCGCGCCGGCGGCACCGGTCGCGACAATCGCCGGCATGACGTCCGCACCGACAGTTGAAACCGCTGCTCTGCAAGATGGACCGCGTCCGATTGGCTCCGGGTGGGAGAACGGCCGCAACTTCCTTCGGAAGCATCGCTCTCTGGCGTTGGTGAGCGCGGCGTGCGCGGCCCTGCTGCTGCTCGGCCTGGTCGGAATTCTTGGTCCATCGCTATGGGGCCCGGGCAAGGCACCCCCGAACGTCGTCGCGGCCAACAACGGTCCGCGAAGCGAAGCCGCCAGGGTTGCAACCCGAGCGCCGGTTTCGCCTGCCGCACCGGCGCCGTCCGCAAACCTTCCAGCCCCGAAGCCGGCTGAGAAGGATGTGTCATCCCCGGTGCCGCCAAATGCCCTGTCCTCTGCGGCGCGTACCGCTCCGCCTGCTGCACCGCCAGTTGCTCAGCCCACGGCTTCGCCGCGCCCGCCTGCCGGCCGTCCGCTTGCGGCCGCGTCGGCGGCATCCTCGTGCGGGGCGCGGACCGCCACAGCGGTTGCGCAGGGTGGCCCGTTTCAGCCGGTCGTTCTTACGCCGGACAACCCGGCGGACATTCACGCGGTGGCCATTTCTCCGGATGCCACACTGATCGCCACGGCCGGCGACGATGGGCTGGTGCGCCTGTGGAGCACAGCCTCGTTCAAGTTGCTCCACACTTTTTCCGGTCACGAGAAGCCGGTGTATGGTCTGGACTTCGGGCCGGGCGGCAAGCTGCTGGCCTCCGCCGGCTGGGACGGCAAGGTTCGAATCTGGGATGTCGACAGCAAGCAACCGGTCCGCGTCCTCGAAGACCCCGACAGGCCTCCAGCCGATCTGTTCAGCGTGGCCTTCACTTCCACGCAGCCATCGACCGTGTTGCGTTACGTTGTTGCTGCCGGCGGCGATGGGATCGTCCGCATCTGGGATATGACGCAAGAGACCGCTCCGATCTTGAGAGACGACCACAACGTCCGAAAGGGCGGGCGGCAGCCCAAAGAAAAGGACGCCAAGGATCTGCGGGAGTTCAGCACGACCCGGTCAATGAGCTTCGCGCCCGACGGTTCCGGAGAGTTTGTCACCGGGGGCTTCGACGGCACGCTTCGCTTCCATCTGAAGATCCAAAGGCGAGTCGAAGCGGTGAACGCAAACGCCGGCAAGGTTCTGGGCGTTGCCTATTCGCCGAACGGCGATCGCGTGGTGTCCGCCGGCGGTGACGAGGGCGGCCGGAAGTACCTGAAGGTCTGGAACGTCAAGGACCGCTCGCTGTTCAAAAGCCTCGATGGTCACACGTCCTACGTGGTTGCGGCGGCATGGTCGTCCAACGCGCGGCATATTGCGACCGGCGGCGGCGACAAGAGCATCCGGATTTGGGACGCCAATACCGGAGAACAGATTCAGATGTATGCAAAGGCCCATGCCAGTGACGTGGAGGCGATCGCATTCGTGCCTGGCACGACCCGGTTCGTGTCGGTCAGCGAGGACGGAACGATGAAGGTTTGGGATATCCAGGGCGGGGAGCTGTTGACGGTGGCGGCCTACGGAGACAGGGACTATCTGGCCTTCACGCCGGCCGGCTGCTATGCGGGCTCGGCGGGTATCGAGAGCCGTTTCAAGCTCACGTCGGCGGGCCGCGATGTCCCATTCGGCGACAGCGTCCGGCGGGCGCAGTTCGTCCCTGAAGGGTTTGCGCTGGGCCGATAAATCCAGCCGCCCTCGCCAACAATATCGGAAGAGTGGAACAGGCGTAAAATGTCGCCAGCCGACCCCGCCATGTGCGCCGGCCCGCATCTCGACGTGCGCAAGCCGAAGCTGAAGCTGCCGCCGAAGTCGGCCGACTGCCACTGCCATGTGTTCGGGCCGCGCGACAAGTATCCCTGGGCCGCCAACCGCCTCTACACGCCGCCGCCGGTATACCTGGAGCACTACCTCGCCATGCTCGATACGACGGGCTTCGAGCGCGGCGTGATGGTGCAGACCGGCCTCTACGGCCCCGACAACCGCTTCATCGTCGATGCGATCAAGGCGCATCCGCAACGGCTCCGCGCCATCGCGCTGATCGGCGAGAGCATCACCGATCGCGAGTTGCGCGATCTGGCGGAGGCGGGCGTGCGCGGCTTCCGCGTCAACCGCACCGCCAAGACCGGCCTGTCGTTCGAGGTGGCGCGCAAGCTCGCCGAGCGCGTGAAGGATTTCGGCTGGCATGTGCAGTTCCTGCTCGACGTCGAGGACCATCCCGACATCGACACCTTCCTCGGCAGTTTCCCGACCGAGGTGGTGATCGACCACATGGGCCGCCCCGATCCGAAGAAGGGCGTCAACGCGCCGGGCTTCCAGGCGTTGATCCGCCTGCTCAAGTCGGGCCGCGGCTAGTCGAAACTATCGGCGCCCTACCGCACCTCGCAGCAAGAGCCGCCCTACGGCGACATTGCGCCGTTCGCGCATGCGCTCGTGGCGGCCGCGCCCGAGCGCCTGGTGTGGGGCTCGGACTGGCCCCATGTGCTGCTGGAGACGACGATGCCGAACGACGGCGATCTGGTCGATCAGATCGCGGTCTGGGTGCCGGACGAAGCGGTGCGAAAGCGCATCCTGGTGGACAACGCCGAGCGGCTCTACGGCTTCGATCGGCCTTGAGAGAAGTGCGCATGATCCCGAAAAGTGGGAACCGGTTTTCGGATCAGATCATGCGCCAAAGCGGCTGAACGGCCAGCCGTAGCGCGGCACCGCGGCCATGTAGCTGCAATAGCTGTCGCCGAACCGGCGCTCCAGATAGCTCTCCTCGCGCAACACCACGCCGTAATGGATCAGCATCGCGGCGGGCATCATGAACAGCACCGACCAGTCGGAGCGGAACAGCACGGCAGTGCCGAGCACCAGCATGATGAAGCCCTGGTACATCGGATTGCGGGTGCGGGCGTAGATGTCCTGCGCGGCGATGGTGCGGGCTGGCCGCCACGGCTGGAACGGCGTTTCCGCACGGTGGAAGACCATGTTGGCGCGAAGGATGTACCAGCCGCCCAGCAGGATCAGAGCCGCGGCGGCTCCGTAGCGATACCAGGACGGCACCTGGGCGAGCGCACCGAACCGATGCAGCTCATCAAAGGCGAAGCCGAACGGCAGCGTGCCGAAGGCAATCCACGGGCCCGGCGCGACGATCGCCGGCACGTCGGCCTGGAGCTTTTCCGGTGTGCGTTGATCTTGAAAACGCTGCGTTTGGGCCGATGACGCGACAGTGGTCGTTCCAGTGGAAACTTCCATGTGCCGGTTTCCTGTCGTCGCGAGTCCGAGCAGGACGGCCCTCTAACTGATTCGCAGCGGATGGGGCAGTGCGGGATGGCCACAGGGTGCGACGGAAGAGCGGGGAGTTCGTCCGCGTGCGCTACACCGCCACCGCCGTGGCGTCATAGGCGTAGAGCCATTCCATGCGCTCGCGCACGCGCTCCTGCTGCCATTCGCGCGCGACTTCGGCCGCGACGGCGCTCGGATCGCCCAGCGCCGGGCTGAACGCCGATTTGCGGTTCTCGTGGGACTTGCGCACCACCGTGGCGGTGCGCTCGCGGCGGATGTCCTCGTAGCGCGCGAACGCGGTGGCGGGATCGTCGAAGTGCTTCGCCAGGCACGCCGCGACGATATAGCCGTCCTCGATCGCCATCACGCCGCCCTGGCCGAGGAACGGCAGGGTCGGATGGCAGGCGTCGCCCAAGAGCGTGACGCGGCCGCGGCTCCAGCGCGCCATCGGGCCGCGCACCATCATCGCCCATTTGTAGGGCGTCTCGATCCGCGAGACGATCTCGTGCACGTCGGCGTGCCAGCCGCGAAAATCGTTGGCGAGCTCGTCCTTCGTGCCCTGCGTCACCCAGGACTCGATCTGCCAGTCGTCGCGCTCGACGAAACTGATGAAATTCATGATCTCGCCGCGCCGCACCGGATAGTGCAGGACGTGGCCGTGCGGCCCGAGCCAGTTGACGCCCTGCATCTGTTGCAGACGCTCAGGCAAGCTCTCCATCGGCACCAAACCGCGCCAGGCGACGGCGCCGGTGAAAATCGGCTTGTCGGCGCCGAACAGCTCGGCGCGAACCTTGGAGTGGATGCCATCGGCGCCGATGACATAGGCCGCGCGCACGGTGTCGCCGTCCTCGAACCGCACCTCGGCGTGGCCGTCCTCCGTGCTGACGCTGGTGCAGCGCCGGCCGAGCTTCACCGCGTCTGGCTTCTCCGCGCGCACTGCCTCGGCGAGGAGGCCATGCAGATCGCCCCGGTGCAGCATGACGTGCGGCGTGCCGTAGCGTTGCGCCGTCGTCGCTCCGAGATCGAACCAGTTCCAGGTCTCCCCGGTGCTCCAGTGGCGGATCACCCGCCCCGACGGCAGCACCTGGACGCGCTTGAGCGCGTCTTCCAACCCCAGCGCATAGAGCACGCGGGTGCCGTTGGAGCTGATCTGGATTCCGGCGCCGACCTCCTTGAGCTCGGCCGCCTGCTCGTGGACCTCGACGTCGAACCCGTGCTTGAGCAGCGCCAGCGCGGCGGCCAGTCCGCCGATGCCGCCGCCGATGATGACGATCTTGTTGTTGTCAGGCACACGCCTCTCCACTGTCATTCCAGGGCGCGCCGGTGGCGCGAAGCCTCGCTTCGCTCGGCTTCCGGAATGACGTTGATGGATTTGTCACTGGGCCTTGATGCCGGTCGATTTCACGATCGCGGTCCAGCGCGGAATCTCGTCGGCGATGAACTTCGCGTAATCCTGCGGCGAGCCGATCTTGGCGTCCATGCCGAGCTTGGTCATGGCGTCCTTCATCTCCGGCGAGCGCAGCGTGTCGTTGATCGCGGCATTCAGCTTGCCGACGATCTCCGGCGGCGTGCCGGCCGGCGCGAGGACTCCCGCCCAGAACTCCAGCGTCAGGTCCGGCAGGCCGACCTCGCGCGCGGTCGGCACGTCCGGCAGCTCCGGGCTGCGGGTGGGGCTGGTGATCAGGAGCGCCCGCATCTTGCCGTCGCGGATGAGCGGAAGCGACGTCGATGGCGTCGGATTCAGCACCTGGATGCGCCCGCCGAGGAAGTCGGGCAGGGCCGCGGCGCCTCCCTTGTACGGAATGATGAACAGGTCGGCGGCGCTGAGCTGCTTGAATCTCTCCGCGACCAGGATCGCCGCTGTCCCCTGGGTCGCGGCAAAATTGATCGTGCCGGGATGCGCTTTTGAGTAGGAGACGAATTCCGCCATCGTCTTGACCGGCAGGGACGGCGACACGGCGATCAGCCAGGCCGTGGTGTTCACGGTTGCGATCGGCGCGAAGTCCTTGAGCGGATCGTAGGCGATCTGCTTCATCGCCGGGTCGATGACGATGGCCGAACTGATGAACAAGAGCGTATAGCCGTCCGGCTCCGCGGCTGCGGCGAGCTTGGTGCCGATGCTCGTGCCGCCGCCCGGCTTGTTGTCGATGATGATCGGCTGGCCGAGCCGGGGCGAAAGATGTTGCGTCAGCAGCCGCGCCATCACGTCGTTGGGCGAGCCCGGCGTAAACGGCACGACGAGCTTGATGACCCGCGCGGGATAGGATTGCGCGTGGGCGGGGCCTGCGAGCGCCAGAGCGCAAGTCGCCGCGATGAACGCTCTCCTTCCAATCATGGCATGTCCTCACAACTCGTCATGGCCGGCATAAAGCCGGGCATGACGACGAGGGGTTCGGACGAAGCCAAAAGATGCACTCTAATTCTTCGGCTTGAAGTTGATCGCCTTCACCACCGCCGCGATGTTGGCGCTCTGTTCGGCGATGGCGGCCGCGAATTCCTTCGGGCCCCCGACATTGATGACCTGGCCGGTGGCCTTGAGCCGGTCGGCGATGCTGCCGTCGGCGGCGGCGGCTTTGAAGTCTGCCGCGATCTTGTCCTTCAGCGCGTCCGGCATGGTCTTGAGCCCGAACAGGCCGACCAGACCCTCGACTTCGAGCGACGGAAACCCGCTCTCGCGCGCAGTCGGGATGTCCGGCACGGCCGGCGCGCGGGTCTTGCCGTTCACGATAAGGGCCTTGATCCGCCCGGCATTGATCTGCGGCTGCACGATCGCATACGACGACATCACCACCTGGATGCGGTCCTCGCCGAGATCGACCGGCGCGACGTTGATGTCGCGGTAGGGCACCTGCTTGATGTCCAGCTTCTCGTGATACAAATAGCCCCAGAAGGTGAACTCGGTGATGCCCTGCACCAGGCCCGAGCTGAACTTGCCCGGCGCCTTGCGCGCGGCCTCGGTGAACTCCTTCATGTTGCTGTAGGGCGCGTCCTTCTTCACCGCGAGCGCGAGGATGGTGTTGGAGGCGCGCAGGATCGGGACCAGATCCTGCGGATTGTAGGACAGCTTATCGTAGATGAACGGATGCACCGTGAAGTTGCCGGACGGCCCGAACAGCAGGACGTGATCGTCATTGGCGCCCAGGAAGGCGGTGATGGCGACGAGACTGTTGCCGCCCGGCTTGTTCTCGATCACCACTGGCTGGCCCCATCGGGCGGTGAGCTTTTCGGCGAACAGCCGCGCGCCGATGTCGGCGCCGGCGCCCGGACCGAACGGCACGATCAGCTTCACCGTGCGGGTCGGCCAGTTCTGCGCCTCCGCGGGCGCGATCAGCGAGGTTCCCAGAAGGGCCAAGGCGGCGGCAACGAAGGACTTGAGAACAGGCATGACGTTTCCCCGGTGGTGTTGATTGATTGGCTGGAACGCTAAGCATTTCGCTGCCGAAACACAACGCTTCCGGCTGCGGCCGAATGGTCCGGCGCGGGTTGTAGGCGGCCTCCAAAAGCGCGAAGATCGGGGCATCCCAACGCCGGAAGCGAGTGCCCCCATGGATGCGAAAACCGCGGACGCCAGGACCCACGAGTTCGATGTGCAGGACGTCGAGTATCTCCGCCACGGCGACAAGCCGTTCCTGGCGAAGGTGTTCAAGCCGCGCGGCGAGGGGCCGTTCCCGGCGCTGGTCGATCTGCACGGCGGCGCCTGGTGCCTTGCCGACCGCAACACCGACAAGGTCCGTCACGAATGGCTGGCCGGTCACGGCGTCGTCGTCGTTTCGCTCGACTGGCGGACGGCGCGCGAGGGCGCCTATCCGCTGGCGCTGGCCGACATCAACTACGCCGTGCGCTGGGTGAAGCTCAAGGCCAAGGAGCTCAAGACCCGCCCCGACCTCGTCGGCCTCTCCGGCCAGTCGAGCGGCGGCCATCTGGCGATGCTCGCCGCGATGCGGCCGCACGATCCGCGCTACACGTCGATCCAGTTGCCGGCCGGCTCCCCCGCGCTGGATGGAACGGTGAAGGCGGTGGTGATGTCGTGGCCGGTGATCAATCCGCTCGGGCGCTACCGCTTCGCCAAGCGGCAGGGTGCGCTCCCCAATCCGCCGGCATGGCCCCCGGGCATCGTCGACAAGCATCATCAGTTCTGGGGCGGCGAAGAGAACATGACCGAGGGCAACCCGATGCTGATCCTGGAGCGCGGCGAGAAGGTCGTGCTGCCGCCGGCGATCTGGCACCAGGGCCGCGGCGACATCCTGCACGACTACAAGGACGAGGACTCAAGCTCGGCCCTCACCGAGGCGCCGCGCTTCGTCGAGAATTACCGCAAGGCCGGCGGCAACATCGAGCTGTGCTACTTCGACACCGACCGCCAGCCCGGCCATTCGCCGGATCTGACCAAGATCGGCGACACCTTCGAGCGCATGCTGGGCTTCATCGGCAAGCACATGGGACGGTAGGTTTTCGAGGCGATCAGCCGCCCAGGCTGTCGGGCTCCCGCAGGGCCTGCGCCTTCATGGCATCGGCGGTGCGGGCATGCTTGTCATGCAGGAAAACGGCAAGCTGCTGCCGCATCGGCTCGCCATGCGTCGTGACGGCCTCCTCGAACAGGTCCTGCTGTACGGACTGGGGCAAACGGCTCCACGACTTGACGACCGCCTGGCCCAAGGCGCCAAAAATCAATTGCTCGGTTCCGCTGAGACGATCCGAAGGACGATCCAAAAAGCGATCCATTTCAGCCTCCGCCAGAAGAGGAATAAACGCATCAACGCCGGGCGGTAGCACCCGGTTCCTTGGGGGTGGGCGCGGGGCGGGAGACATATTGCCGGATGGCGTTTGTCCGGGCCGGAGAGTAAGCCTCGGGCCTGGATATGGAGCGAGCATGCAGAAAAAATCAGGCGAGCCGAAAAAGAAATGCAAGAATTGCGAAGGCAAGGGCCTTGTCAAACAGGGCGACAAGAAAATGAAATGTCAGCGATGCGGCGGGACCGGCTTCAAGTCGTGATCTCCGAGTGAAGCACATGCGGCGCCGCGAATTCATCACGCTTCTGGGCGGCGCGGCGATGCTCGGCCTGTGTCTCGCCACGCCGGCCCGCGCCGCGCAATGCGGCGGCGACTTCAACGTCTTCCTCGCCGCGATGTCGCGCGAGGCGGCAGCGACGGGCGTTTCGCGCCAGATCATCGACCAGGCCTTCGCCGGCGTCACCCAGGATCAGGCGGTGCTGGCGTTCGATCGCCGCCAGCGCGGCACCTTTCGCAAGAGCTTCGAGGAATACGCGGCGACGCGCGTCACCGCCGGCCGCATCAAGCGCGCCACGCAACTCATGCAGCGGCACGCGGCGCTGCTGTCGCGCATCGAGCGGCAATACGGCGTGCCGCCGAATCTGATCGTCGCGATCTGGGGCCTGGAGACCGATTTCGGCTCCGGCGACATGGGCAAGCTGCCGGTGATCCGCGTGGTCGCGACCATGGCGCACGACTGCCGCCGCACCGATCTGTTCCAGAAGGAGCTGCTGGCCGCGCTCAAAATCCTTCAGCGCGGCGACCTCTCGCTGCGCGACCTGATCGGCGCCTATGCCGGCGAGCTCGGGCAGACCCAGTTCCTGCCGTCGTCCTATATCAAGTACGGCGTCGATTACGACGGCAACGGCCATGTCGATCTCCGCCACAGCGTGCCGGATGTGCTCGCCTCGACCGCCAATCTGCTCAAAGTGAACGGCTGGCAGGCCGGCGCGCCGTTCGGCGAGGGCACGGCCAATTTCCAGGTGATGCGCGAGTGGAATCGCGCGGTGATCTATCGAAAGACCATCGTCCATTTCGCCGAGCAGCTGTCGCAGGCGCGATAGTTTTCATTGGTCCTGAACGTAGACCGTCCGCTGCGGCGAAGCGTGCACCCCGTAGGTCTTCAGCGGCCGATCGCCCAGGGTCCGGAACCAGTGCCGGACATTCGGCAGAAGCACGAGCGTGACGCCGGGCGCAAGCGCGATGAGATCGGCGCTGTCCTCCATCCAGGCCTCGCCCTGTCCCTCCAGCACGGTGATGGTTTCCATGTAGGGGTGCGAATGCACCGCGGTCTTGTAGCCGGGCGGCGAGGTCTGGATGCCGATGCACACCGGCGCTCCACCCTGATCGCCGCCGACCAGGGTCTGATAGTTCGCGCCGCCCTTGAATGTCTCGCTCGCGACCTTGGCGTGATGGACGACGGGCATCTCGATGCTCCCCGATGCTTCGGACTATTTCGCCTTGGCGGCAACGGCGGCGACCTTGACGCGCTGCTCCTCGATGGCCGCGGCGAATTCGGCGGCGGTGCCGGGCCGCATTGTCGCGCCGGTGGGCTTCAATCGCTCCGCCACCGCCGGGTCGGTGGCGATGGCGCGCACGTCCACGGCGATGCGCGCCTTCAGGCTCTCCGGCATGTCGCGCCAGCCATAGAGTCCGTTGGTGCCGTCGAAGGTGAGCTCGGGGAAGCCGGCCTCCTTGGAGGTCGGCACGCCGGGCGCGAGCGGCGAGCGCGCGGAGTTGGTGACCAGCATGAACTTGCCGCGCCCGTTCGCCACCTGCGGCAGCAGGAGCGTGATGCCGGTGGCGAGAAGCTGCACCCGGCCGGTGGCGAAGTCCTGGAACGCCGGGCCGAAGTCGCGGTAGGCAATCTGCGTGATGTCGATGCCGGCCACCTTCTGCAGCGCCGCGACGACGTAAAGCGGCAGGCCGGTGGTCGCCGCCCAGTTCAACTGGCCCGGCTTCTCGCGCGCGAGCGCCACAAAGCCTTGCAGCGAATCCACCTTCAGCGTCTCGGATGCAACGAGCGCGAGCGTCGAGTCGATCGCGCTCGCCACCGGCACCACGTCGCGTACGTCGTAGGGCAGCTTGTCGCCGTGGATCAGCGGGTTGATCGAAAGCAAGCCCCCGAAGCCGAAGATCAGCGAATGGTTGTCGCGGTCGGTGAGAAACGACTGCACCGCCAGGATGCCGTCCGCGCCCTGCCGGTTCTCCACCACCACCGGCTGGCCCCAGCGCTGCGAGAGCCGCTCCGCGAACACACGGGCCGCCACGTCCATACCGCTACCCGGCCCGAGCGGCGTGATCATGCGGACCGTGCGCTGCGGCCAGCTTTGCGCCGGCGCCGGCTGGGCGATGGATGGGCCTGTTGCCGCGGCGAGCGCGAGACCGCAGATGAGCGCGCGGCTGGCGAAAAATGCGTGGCGCATGAAACGTCCCCCGGTCCGGCACGGGCGTGCCCGCGGGGAGATTATAGCAACCGGATTTCCGCCGTCATGCGGGGTTGCAGACCGGCCACCCTGGCGGCGGGCCCGGCTCTGGGGCAAGCTGAGCGTCAGAAAAATGTGACCGCGCACAGGGCGATCTGGCCTTCGCGCGGCGATGGGAGCGAACCATGACCCGACTGCTGGCTGCGTGCATTGTCGCCGCAGTGGCCTTTATCCCGGCCGCGAACGCGCAAGTCTCCCCGAGCCAAGGCTTTCCGAACAAGATCATCCGCCTGATCGTGCCCTTCACCCCGGGCGGCTCCAACGACGTGGTGGCGCGCGAGATCGCGACCGGATTGCAGGACAACCTCAAGCAGACGGCCGTGGCCGAGAACAAGCCCGGCGGCGGCGGCGTCATCGCTTATTCCTATGTGGCGAAGTCGCCGCCGGACGGTCACGTCATGCTGATCGCGCCGGCCTCGTTCACCATGGGCCCGCATCTGTCGCGCAATCCGCTCTATCATCCGGTCACCGATTTCGCGCCGATCAATCTGGTCGTCGACGTGCCCTTCGTCATGGTCGTACCGGCGAGCCTGCCGGTGCGGACGGTGAAGGAATTCATCGAGCTGGCAAAAAATTCGCCGAACAAGTTGACCTTCGGCTCGGTCGGTGTCGGCACGCCGCAGCATCTGGGCGGCGAGCTGTTCAAGATGCATGCGGGGGTCGATCTGATCCATGTGCCGTTTCGCGGCGCCACCATGGTCATCCCGGACCTGCTGGCTGGACGCATCGACATGTTCATCGGCGCGATCAATTCGCTGCTGCCGCTCATCCAGGAAGGCAAGCTGCGCGCCATCGCCATGGCCGGCCGCAAGCGCATCGCCCCGCTGCCGGACGTTCCGACCCTGGCCGAGGCGGCCTTTCCCGGTTTCGAGGTGGGCTCGGGGGTGGGGCTGGTGGCGCCGGCCGGCACCCCGCCGGACATTGTCGCGACGCTCAACCGCGAGATCGGCAAGATCGTCGCCACGCCCGGCTTTCGCCAGCGCATGACCGCGATCGGCGTCGATGTGGTCGGCACGACTCCGGCGGCTTATGCGAAGGTTATCGCCGACGACTACGCGAAGTGGGGCAAAGTGGTCGCCGCGGCCGGAATCAAGCCGGAGTGACCCGCTGCACGGCCGCGCCCGGCGGGAGCCGTAGCTATGTCGTTTAAGCCGCGCAGGGACGCCGATTCCGCCGTTTTCTCGTTCTGGATCGGCGCCTTGACAGTACCTGGCAGACCGCGTAATTCGAGCGAATGAACGTTCATTCTCTATTCGCTGCGGTGCGGCAATAACATGAGCCGGGTCAACGTCCAGCGGCAGTCCGATCGCCGGGCCGAAATCCTCGCGGCCGCGCAGCGCTGCTTCGTGCGCTCCGGGTTTCATCAGACGTCGATGCAGGAAATCTGCGCCGAAGCCGGCATGAGCGCCGGCAACCTCTATCGCTACTTTCCCTCCAAGGAGGCGATCATCGCCGGCATCGCCGAGCGCGACCGCGCCGAGGTGGGGCAGGATTTCGCGCGCGCCGATCTGTCCCGCGGCCTTTTTGCCGTGCTCGAAGGCATGGCGCATCACCACTTCGCCGTGCGCTCCGACGAGCAGGTGAAGCTGTTCACGGAGGTCATGTCCGAGGCGCGGCGAAACCCGGAGATCGCACGCATCTCGGCGGCCTTTGACGCCGATGTTCGCAAGTGGCTCACCGATCTGTTCAAGGCCGGCATCGAGCGTGGCGATATCGCGCGCGACGTCGACCTCGATGCCGCGGTCACCATGCTGATGATCATCGCCGACGGCGTCTGGTGGCGGCGCGCGCTCGAGCCCGGTTTCAACGCCGAGGCCATGGTTCCGGTCTTCATGGATATCACGCGCCACATGTTGCGTGGCCGCACGCCCGGCATCGGCATGGGCGAGGGGAAATCATCGTGAAAGCAGCCCGCATCACCGCCGTCGGCCTGGTCGCAGCGGCGGCCCTCTGGATCTTGTCCGGCCATCTGCTGCCGCATGAATCCACGGAGAGCCGCGCGGCCTTGCGGCCGGGCGAGGCCGAGGCGCAGAAGCCGTTCCGCGTCGCCGTGGCGGAGGCGAAGGTCGTCTCGCACAGCCGCAAGCTTCTCCTGTCCGGGCGCACCGAAGCGGACCGCAAGGTCATCACCTTCGCTCGCACCAATGGCCTGCTGCAGGAGCTTCGCGTGCGCCGCGGCTCGCATGTGAAGAAGGGCGACGTCATCGCCATCCTGTCGGACGAGGCGCGGGTTGCGCAGGTTTCGCAGGCGCAGGCCATGCTGGAGCAGAAGACAATCGAGCTCGAGGCCAAGCGCCGGCTTGTTGCGTCCAACGCCATTCCGCGGCTCGAGTTCAACTACCTCGAAGCGCAGCACAAGACCGCCGAGGCGGCGCTCGCGACCGCCGAGGCGGAGCGCGACCGCGGCATCATCACCGCGCCCTGGGACGGCGTCATCACCGAGATTTCCGAGGTCGGCACGTCGGCCTTCGCCTTCGCCGGCAAGGAGATCGCGCAGATGGTCGGGCTCGACCCGATGCTCGCGGTGGTGGAAGTGTCCGAGCGCATGGTCGCCAGCGTCAGGGTCGGCGACATGGCCGACGTCCGGCTGGTGTCCGGCCAGACCAGGCAGGGCCGCATCCGCTACGTCTCCAAGTCGGCGGTGCAGGCCACACGCACCTATCGCGTCGAGGTCGAACTGCCGAACGCCGACAGCGCCATCCCGGATGGCATCACTGCGGAGGTCACCGTTCCTCTCGTTTCCATGCCGGCGGCGCGCATGCCGCGCTCTGCGCTCATCTTCTCGTCCAGGGGCGATCTCGGCGTCCGCACGGTCGATGCGCAGAGCAAGGTCGGCTTCGTCCCCGTCACGGTGATCGAGGACGATCAGAACTTCATGTGGCTCGGCGGCGTGCCCGACGGTGCGCGCGTCATCGTGCAGGGCCAGGACTTCGTGCGTGAAGGCGCCCTCGTCGAGGTCGTCTCCGCCATCGAACAGTCCGCGCGGCGCTGACGGCGGGCGAGAGCAGTCATGTCCCGGTTCATCGACTACGCCATCGATCATGCCCGCCTGACGATCGTCACGCTGCTGTTCCTGCTGCTGGCGGGATTCGTCGCCTATGTGACGATCCCCAAGGAGGCCGAGCCCGACGTCCGCATTCCGATCGTCTACGTCCAGCTCACCCAGCGCGGCATCAGCCCCGAGGATTCCGAACGGCTCTTGCTGCGCCCGGTCGAGACCAAGCTCAAGTCCGTCGGCAACGTGAAGGAGATGCGCTCCACCGCCTACGAGGGCGGCGGCTACGTCCTGCTCGAGTTCGAGGCGGGCTTCGATTCGAAGTCGGCGCTGGCCGACGTGCGCGCCAAGGTCGATCAGGCCAAGCGCGATCTGCCGAAGGACGTCGACGAGCCGGAGGTGCTGGAGGTCAACCTGTCGCTCTACCCCGTGCTGGTGGTGGCGTTGTCGGGCGACGTGCCCGAGCGGTCCATGCTGCAGATCGCGCGCGGGATGAAGAACGCCGTCGAGCAGGTGCCCGGCGTGCTCGCGGCGGAGCTGCGCGGCGCGCGCGACGAGGCGGTCGAGATCATCGTCGAGCCGATGCTGATGAAAAGCTACGGCATCTCGCTCGACCAGCTGATCACCGGCTTCAACATTTCCAACAGCCTGATCGCCGCGGGCGCGCTCGAAGGCTCGACCGGACGCTTCGCCGTCAAGGTGCCCGGCCTGATCGAGCGGCCGCAGGACATTCTCAAGATTCCCCTGGCTGCCTCCAGCGGCGCCTCGGTGGCGGTCGGCGACGTCATCCGGATCAAGCCGGCGTTCAAGGACGCCACCTCGATCACGCGCGTCAACGGCGCGCCGGCCATGACCATCGAGGTGTCCAAGCGCACCGGCGCGAACCTCATCGAGACCGTGGACGGCGTCAAAAAGACGGTCGAGGCGCTGCGCAAGACCTGGCCGGACGCGGTGCAGGTGACCTTCACCCAGGACAAGTCGAAGGTCATCCGGCAGATGCTGTCGGACCTGCAGAACTCGGTCATCACCGGCGTCCTCCTCGTCGCCGTCATCATCCTGTTCGCGCTGGGCTTCCGCGCCTCGGTGTTCATCGGCATTGCGATCCCGGCGTCGTTTCTCGCGGGCGTGCTCGGGCTGCAGATGGCCGGGCTGACCGTCAACATCGTCGTGCTGTTCTCGCTCATTCTCGCGGTCGGCATGCTGGTCGACGACGCGATCATCGTCTCGGAATTCGCCGAGCGCAGGCTTGCCGAGGGCATGCCGCCGAAGCAGGCCTATTCGCTCGCCGCCAAGCGCATGGCCGGCCCGGTCATTGCCGCGACCGCGACGCGGGTGGCGGCGTTCTCGCCGCTGCTGTTCTGGCCCGGCGTGGTCGGCGAGTTCATGAAATACCTGCCGATCACCCTGATCGCGACCTTGTCGGCCTCGCTCGCGGTCGCGCTGTTCTTCACGCCGACGCTCGGCGCACTGCTCGGCAAGGCCGCCCCGAATTCGCACGATTCGCGTTCGCGCGACGACGGCCTCTACATGCGGACCGTCCGGTTGGCGCTTGCCCGCCCCGGCGCGACGCTCGCGGTCGCGGCGCTGCTCTTGGTGGCGGTGCAGATCGGCTACGGCAAGTTCGGCCGCGGCGTCGAATTCTTCCCCGCGGTCGAGCCCGACTACGGCCAGGTGATCGTCCACGGCCGCGGCAATCTGGCGCTGGAGGAAAAGAACCGCTTCCTCGCCGATGTCGAGAAGCGCGTGCTCGCGACCGCGGGCCTGAAGACCGTCTACACCCGCGTCGGCGAGCAGCCGCGCGGATCGAGCGAGCTCAGCGAAGACACTATCGGCGTCATCCAGTTCGAATTCGCCGACTGGCGCACGCGGCCCCCCGCGCACGAGATCATGGACGGTATCCGCGTCGCGACCGCCGACATTCCCGGCATCATGATCGAGGTCACCGCGCCGCGGGCGGGGCCGCCGACCGGCAAGCCGATCCAGGTGCAACTCGGCGCGCTCGACCCGGAGGTTCTGCCGGCGGTGGCGAAGAAGGTCGCCGCCATCCTCGCCCAGCGCACCGACATCCAGGATCTGGACGACGGCCTGCCGCTGCCCGGCATCGACTGGAAGGTCCACGTCGACAAGGCGGAGGCCGCCAAGTTCGGCGCCAGCGCCGCGACCGTCGGCATGGCGCTGCAGCTCGTCACCAACGGCATCAAGGCGACCGAATATAGGCCCGCCAACAGCGACAAGGCCGTCGACATCCTGGTGCGCTTTCCCGAGGACCGCCGCAGCCTCGACCAGATCGACGAGCTGCGCGTGCAGACTTCGTCCGGCTCCGTGCCGATCGGCAATTTCGTCGAGCGGCTGCCGGCGCCGCGCGTCGGCTACATCAATCGCGTCGCCGGCAGCCGCGTGATGACCGTGTCCGCCAACGTGGCGCAGGGCGTGCAGACCGCCAAGGTGCAGGAGGACATCGCCGCCGAGCTGGCCAAGGCCGATCTCGGCCCGGGCGTGACCTGGCGGCTCAAGGGCGAGGATGAGGAGCGCAACAAGGCCTCGGCGTTCCTGCTGAAGGCCTTCGGCACCGCGATCTTTTTGATTTTTGCGATCCTGCTGGCGCAGTTCAACCGCCTGACCTCGGTCGCGCTCGTTCTGAGCGCGGTCATCCTCTCCACCATCGGCGTGCTGCTGGGGCTGATGATCATGGGCCAGCCGTTCGGCGTGGTGATGACCGGCATCGGCGTGATCGCCAACGCCGGCGTCATCGTCAACAACAACATCGTGCTGATCGACACCTACGACCGGCTGCGGCGCGAGGGCCACGAGGCCTACGACGCCATCGTCGAGACCTGCCGCGAGCGCGCCCGCCCGGTCGTGCTTACCGCCGTGACCGCCATTCTCGGCGTGCTGCCGATCGCGTTCGGCGTCAACATCGAATTCATGACGCGCGAGATATCGGTCGGCGCGCCGGCGACGCAGTGGTGGATCAGCCTTTCCACGGCCATCGTGTTCGGCCTGGGCTTTGCCACCGTGCTGACGCTGATCGTCACGCCGGCGGCGCTGATGGCGATCGAGCTGATGAAGGAGCGGCGGCTGCGCTGGTCCGCCGCGCTGGCGTCCCGGTTCGCGCGGCCGGCGGCACGATAGCCGGGCTTGCGGCGGCGATTGAACCGCCCGCGCCCTGGCGCGTTATCGCAGATTCCACCCTGGAGCCTTCCATGCCTAATCGTTTGCTGCCGCCGCTTGCGCTGGTCGCCGCGCTGCTCATCGGCGCCGCCACCCCGGCCCGGGCGGCGGAGGAGCCGGACCTGATCTTCAAGCGCTCCACCGTGTTCAAGTGGCTCTCGCCCAACGACAAGCTCGCCACCTACGGCCTCGACGATCCCGACGTGGAGGGCGTCGCCTGCCATTTCACCGTGCCGGAGAAGGGCGGCTTCAAGGGCTGGATCGGCGTGGCGGAGGAGGTGTCCGACATCTCGCTCGCCTGCCGCCAGACCGGGCCGGTGCGCTTCAAGGAGAAGTTCGAGCAGGGCGAGGACATGTTCAAGCGGCGGCGCTCGCTGTTCTTCAAGAAGATGCAGATCGTGCGCGGCTGCGACGTGAAGCGGAACGTCCTGGTCTACATGGTCTATTCCGACCGGATCATCGAAGGCTCGCCGAAGAACTCGACGTCCTCCGTGCCGATCATGCCGTGGGGCAATAGCGACCAGGTTCAGAAGTGCGCCGATTTCGTCGAACGATAGGACATGGAGAAACCCCGGCGGCTTGAGCCGGGGATTCCGCCGCACCTCGCCGCTTTATTAGCGGCCGTACCAGCGCCCGCGGCCGTACCAGCCGCCGCCGCCGAGCAGCACGACGAGAAGAACGATGATGAGAAGCGTGGTGAGGTCCATGTTCGGTTCCTAGGGAGCTGCGGTATCTCCGCACGCCGCGGGATGCACTCCAACCGCGACCAACGCTTGCAACTGGCTGTTTGTTCCATCGATCGCGGTTCGGGCTCCGCGCGGCGCATGCGCCGTCCGGTGCTACTCCACCACCACCTTCACCAGATCGCCCGGCTTCACCCGGTCCTTCTCGCCCAATCCGTTCAGCACCCGGAACCGCTCCACCGCGCGGTCGCCGACCGCCATCCGCCGCGCCAGCCGCTCCACCGTGTCGCCGGGCTTCACCATCGCCATCTTCAGCTTCAGCGGCTGCGCCCCGTTCGTCTCCGACACCGTCATGCGCCGGAAGGTGCCGAGCGAATCGCGGAAGCTCTTGTCCACCGCCTCGGTGCGGTTCTTCGCGGCGTAAATGAGCCGGTACACCTCGCTGCCGAAGCGCAGCACATAGAGCCGGAACGTCCACTGGTCGCCCGA
>CAMAWG010000011.1 GCA_945861855.1 Rhodoplanes serenus | reverse complement strand
TTTGAGCGTCTCCGGCTTGCCCGGTACCTGGTTGAACATGAAGCCGGCGATGAAATCGTGGCCGTCGGCCGCGGCCAGCACGCGCTCGACCGCCGCGACCCCGCCGACCGACGATGCCTTCAAGAACACCGGAAGCTTCAGATCGAGCCCGGCCAGCGCTGCGACGCAGGCCCTGGTGTTGTTGCCGTCGAGGAAGAAATCGCGGCCGTCGGCGGTGTTCGGGCAACTGAGATTGAGCATCAGATAGTCGGCATGCGGTGCGAGCAGCCGCGCCGCGTCGGCGTATTCGGCGACGATGCTGTCCGGATCGAGCGGCGGCGCACCGATGCCGCGGTTGGTCACCCCGATGTTGATGCCGAGCGGAACCGGGAGCCGCACATCCTTCACGCGTTCGGCCACCACCTGCGCGCCATCATTCTGCATGCCGTAGTGGACCAGCAGCGCGCGGTCCTCCGGCAGGCGCCACAGGCGCGGCCTGGGATTGCCGTCGGACAGGTCGATCGACACCGAGCCGATCTCGACGCTGCCGAAGCCCAGCGACGCCAGCGCCGCAACCGATTCGCCGCTCTTGTCGTAGCCGGCCGCAAGCCCGATCGGATGCGGAAAGCGAACACCGGCAACCGTCGTCACGAGCCGTGGGTCCGAGACCGCCAGCAGGGGGCTCAGCCCGGGCGCTGCCCATGCCATGTTCGCGCCCAGCTTGATGGCGAGATGATGGGCGCGCTCCGCCTCCAGGCGGAAGGCGAGGGGCCGGATCAGGCTGGTGTAAACGCTCATGAAACTGGCCGCAGCGACTTCATGGTGCCGATGGTGCAAACTAACGCAGGCCTTGTTGAGTTGGAACCGGTCCTTGGGAGGAACAAAATGAAAAGGCTGATTTGGGGTGCAATCGCGCTCGCGCTGTCATTCGCCGGCTCCGCCGGCGCACAGGAAAAGGTGAGGTTCGCGGTCGGCGGCAAGTCGGCGGTGTTCTATCTGCCGTTGTCGGTGACCGAGCGGCTCGGCTACTTCAAGGATGCCGGCCTCGACGTCGAGATTTCCGACGTCTCAAGCGGCGCGCGCGCCTTGCAAGCTATTATCGGCGGCAGCGCCGAGATAGGCATCGGCACCTTCGATCACACCATCCAGATGCAGGCGAAGAACCAGCCGGTGGTGGCGCTCCTGCAATACGGCCGCTACCCCGGTTTCGTGCTGGCGATGATGCGTGGCAAGGCCGACCTTTACAAATCGCCGAAGGATCTGAAGGGGCTGAAGATCGGCGTGACCTCGCCCGGCTCCAGCACGCATTTCATGGCCGCCTACATGATGGTGCGCAGCGGGCTCAAGGCCGACGACGCCTCGTTCATCGGCACCGGCGCGACCGCCACGGCCGTTGCCGCCGCGCGCCGCGCCGAAATCGACGCCATCGTCAGTTCCGATCCGATGATGACGTTGATGGAGAACGAGAACCTGGTGAAAGTCGTCGCGGACACCCGCACCGCGGACGGCACCAAGGCGGTTTATGGCGGGCCATACCCGGGCGGCGTGATCTACGCCACGCCGGCCACCATCGAGAAGAATCCGAAGGCGGTGCAACTGGTGGTGAACGCCTTCGTGCGCGGGCTCAGGTGGATCGCCAGCCATTCGGCCGAGGACATCGCCAAGCTGATGCCGGAGGAATACGCGCTGGGCAACCTACCGATCTACATCAAGGCGCTCACCGTCTCGAAGCCGATGTTCTCGCCCGACGGCCATTTCGAGCCGGGCGCCGTGGGCACGGCCTATGCCGTGCTCAAGGTGTTCGATCCGGCGGTGGCGGGCGCGACGTTCGATCTGTCGAAGACCTACAACGACACTTTCGTGAAGAAGGCGATCTCGGGACGATAAATCGTTGGACATGAGCCTCGCGAAAAAACCCGACACGGCTCCGCTGCTGCCGGACAATTTTTCGCGCTGGTTTTCGTCTCGCGGCTGGAGCCCGCGCGCGCATCAGCTTGAGCTGCTGGCGCGCGCCCGCGACGGCCGCTCGGTGCTGCTGATCGCGCCGACCGGCGGCGGCAAGACGCTTACGGGCTTTTTGCCGACCTTGGTAGAGCTGAGCGAGCGTGCAACGACAGCTTCTCCCCGTGCGCTACGCGCTCCCTCCCCCCTTGAGGGGGAGGGTGGGGGAGGGGGGTACGTTGCAGGCAGAGCGTTGGAAGAATCACCCCCCTCCCGACGCGCTTCGCGCGTCGACCTCCCCCTCAAGTGGGGAGGTGAAGGCGTCGCGAGGCAAGCGCATCATCTCATCTCGGCTGGCCGGGATGTTCGTCGACAGGGCCTGCACACGCTCTATATCTCGCCGCTGAAGGCGCTGGCGGTCGATATCGCCCGCAATCTCGAAACCCCGGTCCGCGAGATGGGGCTGCCCATTCGCATCGAGACCCGCACGGGCGATACACCCACCTCGAAGCGTCAGCGTCAGCGCCGCGATCCGCCGGACATCCTGCTCACCACGCCGGAGCAGCTCGCGCTTTTGCTTGCCAGCGCCGACGCGCCGTACCTTTTCGGCAGCCTCAAGCGCGTGGTGCTGGACGAGTTGCACGCGCTGGTCACCTCCAAGCGCGGCGATCTCCTGTCGCTCGGCCTGGCGCGGCTGTGGCGGCTTGCGCCTGGATTGGCGATGACCGGCCTCTCCGCCACCGTCGCCGAGCCCGAGGATCTCTGCCGCTTCCTCGTCCCGCAGCCGGGGGATGGCGTCGGCCGCGCCGATCTGGTCGTGGCCGACGGCGGCGCCGAGCCCAATGTCACCATGCTGGAGCCCGGTGAATATCTGCCCTGGGCCGGCCATTCGGCGCGGCACGCGTTCCCGCAAATCTATGAGCTGATCAAGCGGCACAAGATGACGCTGGTGTTCGTCAACACCCGCAGCCAAGCGGAGATGATCTTCCACGCGCTCTGGCACATCAACGAGGACTCGCTCGCCATCGCGCTGCATCACGGATCGCTCGACGTGGCGCAGCGGCGCAAGGTCGAGGACGCCATGACCGCGGGGCGCTTGCGTGCGGTGGTGTGCACCTCCTCGCTCGATCTCGGAGTAGACTGGGGTGACATCGATCTCGTCATCAACGTCGGCGCGCCGAAGGGCGCCTCGCGGCTGCTCCAGCGGATCGGCCGCGCCAATCACCGGTTCGACGAGCCCTCGCGCGGCATTCTCATTCCGGCCAACCGCTTCGAGGTGCTGGAGTGCAACGCCGCGATCGGCGCGGTCGCCGATCATGCGCAGGACACGCCGCCGCTCCGTGTGGGCGCGCTCGACGTGCTGGCGCAGCATGTGCTGGGCTCCGCCTGCGGCGAGCCGTTCCTGGCCGACGAGCTTTACCGCGAGGTGAGGACGGCGGCGCCTTACGACAGCCTAGCGCGCACCGACTTCGATGCCGTGGTCGATTTCGTCGCCACCGGCGGCTACGCGCTGAAAGCCTACGAGCGCTTCGCAAAAATCCGTCAGACCAAGGACGGGCGCTGGCGCGTCGCCAACCCGATGGTGGCGCAGCGCTACCGCATGAATGTCGGCACCATCGTCGAGGCCGACATGCTGAAGGTGCGCCTCGTGCGCTCCCGCTCGGGCGGCAAAGGCCACACCGGCCCGGTCGCCCGCGGCGGGCGCGTGCTCGGCGAGGTCGAGGAGTATTTCATCGAAATGCTGGTGCCGGGCGACACCTTCGTGTTCGCCGGCGAAATTTTGAAATACGAGGCGCTGGTCGAGAACGAGGTCTATGTCTCGCGCTCCGCGTCGGAGGACCCGAAGGTGCCGGCCTACGAGGGCGGCAAGTTTCCGCTCTCGACCTATCTGGCCGACCGCGTCCGCCGGATGCTGGCCGATCCCGCGCAATGGCCGCAATTGCCGGAGCAGGTGCGCGAGTGGCTGCGCCTGCAGCAATGGCGGTCGCTGGTGCCCCGGCAGAGCGATCTGCTAGTGGAGACCTTCCCGCGCGCCGACAAGTTCTACCTCGTCTGCTATCCGTTCGAGGGGCGGCTGGCGCACCAGACGCTCGGCATGCTGTTGACGCGGCGACTCGAACGCGCGCGGTTGAAGCCGCTGGGCTTCGTCGCCAACGAATACGCGCTGGCGGTTTGGGGGCTCGGCGATGCGGCGCTGCGCATCCAACGCGGCGAATTGTCGCTCGCCGCCCTGTTCGACCAGGACATGCTCGGCGACGACCTCGAAGCGTGGCTCGCCGAATCCGCGCTGATGAAGCGCACCTTCCGCACCTGCGCGATCATCGCCGGCCTGATCGAGCGGCGCTTTCCCGGCCAGGAAAAGTCGCGGCGGCAGGTCACCATCTCGACCGACCTGGTTTACGACGTGCTCCGCAAACACCAGGGCGATCATGTGCTTTTGCGCGCCGCGCGGGCGGACGCTGCGACCGGTCTGCTCGACATCAAGCGGCTCGGCGAAATGCTCTCGCGCATCCGGGGGCGAATCGTCCATAAGGCGCTCGACCGGGTCTCGCCATTGGCGGTGCCGGTCATGCTGGAGATCGGCCGCGAAACGGTCTATGGCGAAGCGTCCGAGGACGTGATGGCGGAAGCCGCCGAAGATCTGATCAAGGAGGCGATGGGATGAAAGGTATCATAGCCCTTCCGCTGCTGGTCGCCTTCGCGTGGCCGGCGTCGGCGCAGGGCAGTTTCCCCCTGGACAAGCCTTACAGCGCGATTTCGATCAGCGGCTTCGACGTGCAGAAGATGGGACTGTCGCTCACCATTTCCCGCGACGCGAAGGCCGACGGCATGCGTGGCTCGGGCAATGCCGGCTGCAACCGCTGGACCGCCAACATCATCCTGCGTGACGACCAGATCGACTTCACCAATATCGTCACCACAAGAATGGCCTGCGCCAAACCGAAGATGACTGCCGAGGAAGCCTTCCTGACTTCGCTGCGCTCGGCCAAGCGCTGGCGCGTGGAAGGCGAAAGGCTCATCATCGAAGGCGACGCCGCGCGCCTGTTGATGAAGGCGGGTTCGGCCGAGACCAAGCGGCCTCGTTGAAGAAGCAGACCTTCATGCCGCCGGTATTCGCATCGCAGACCGTTTCCTCCGTCCGCAGCGCCCCGTCCGAGGGCGTGCTGACCGTCATGGGAGCGGAGTTCGCCGCCGATCCGGCCGGGGTGATCTACTGGCCCGAGCACGGCTTGCTGGCGGTGGCCGATCTGCACCTTGAAAAAGGCTCGAGCTTCGCCGAGCGCGGCGTGCTGCTGCCGCCCTACGACACGGCGGCGACCTTGGTTCGGCTCGCGGTGCTGATCGCGCGCTACGCGCCTCGCGCGGTGGTGGCGCTCGGCGACAGCTTCCATGACGGACGCGGCGCGGCGCGGCTGGCCGACACCGACCGCGCCGCGCTCAAAAACCTGCAGCGCGGCCGCGACTGGATCTGGATCGCCGGCAACCACGATCCCGATCCGGCCGAGGGCGTTGGCGGGCGGTTCCTTCCGGCTCTCGTGATCGGCGCGCTGACCTTCCGCCACGAGCCGGCGGAGAATGCCGCAGGCGAGATCGCCGGCCATCTGCATCCGATGGCGCGGGTGGCGCGGCGCGGCCGCGCGGTGAGCCGCCGCTGCTTTGCCTGCGACGGCGGGCGGCTGGTGATGCCGGCGTTCGGCGCCTATGCCGGCGGATTGAACGTGCGCGACCGCGCCTTCGCTAACGTGTTCCGGACGCTGAGCTTCACCGCGCACATGCTGGGCGAGACGCGCGTCTACGCCGTCGCGGCGAAGCACTGCCTACCCGATTGATTTAGTCGCGCCGGAACACCACGGCGGCGAACCAGCCGGTCATCAACGCCATCATCGCGGTGGTGAGGCCATAGAGCAGCCCGTAGTCCCGCGCCGCAGTGGCGACGAACTGCTCGAAACCGACCTTGACGATCTCGAACGCCGAATTGGCGCGCGTCAGCATCGCGCTCTCGGCAAACACTTTCACATCGACGTCGTAGTTTCCGATCGGCGCTTCGGCGGGCAGTGGAATTTCCGCGCGGAACACCGTTGGCGTCAGCAGCGTCACGCCGTTGGTCTTCTGCACGTAAAGCTGATGCTGGGTCTTCAGCCGGATGAAATTGGTGCGGAACGGATCGTCGCGGCCGACATCGCCGATGTCGCTCCCCAACTGCTGCGGCAGGATGAAGCTGTCGAAGCCGATCTGAAGCTGCCGGATCGTGTCGGCGTTCGTGATCTGATTGAACGGCTGGTTCGACAGCACCGCGAGATAGCTCGGCACGTTGATGAAGGTCCGCGAGGCCACGTTGGTCCAGATGCCCAGCACGCGCTCCTTGCGGCGCTCGACGATCGTCTGCTTCGGCCCGGTCACGGTGACGACGAGATCGTAGGCCGAGGCGCGGCGGCGCGCGGTGGGCGTGTCGGGCTCCACCGTGCCGAACAGGACGATCGAAGTGCCGGTAAAGCTCGAGTTCACCAGCACCTGGTGACGCGAGATCGATGTCACCAGCCGCTCGGCAGCGGCAGGCTTTGTCCCCGCGATCGAGGCGGCCAGCAGCGCAGCGGCGATGATGAGGTGGCGCGTCATTCGGCCCCCAGAACCCGGATCGAATAAAGGTCGCCGGGCTGCACGATGAGTTGGAATGCAAAGCGCAAGCCCACCGCCAGCACCAGGAGGCCCAGCAGCAGCCGCAGCCGCTCGCCGCGCATGTTCTGACCTGCGCGCGCACCGAACTGCGCCCCGATCACTCCGCCGACCATCAGGATCAGCGCCAGCACCGCGTCGACCAGATGATTGGTGGCGGCGTGCATCACCGTGGCGGAGGCCATGGTGACCAGGGTCAGCACCATCGAGGTGCCGATCACGGTCGCGGTCGGCACGCGCAGGAAATAGATCAGCATCGGCACCAGCAGGAAGCCGCCGCCGATGCCCATCACTGCGCCGACGAAGCCGATGATGAATCCGATCAGCCAGACCGGGATGGCCGAGACGTAGATCTTCGACCGCTTGAACCGCATCTTGAGCGGCAGGCCGTGAACCCAGGTGTGCGCGCCGCCGCGCCGCGGGGTCACCGGCTTGCCCTGTTGCTGCCGCATGATCGCGCGCACGCTCTCGCTGACCATCAGGCCGCCGACGGTCGAGAGCAGCACCACGTAGGAAATGCCGATGGTGAGATCGAGCTGGCCCAGCCCGCGCAGCACGGTGAACAGCCAGACGCCGACCGCCGTGCCGAGAATACCGCCGGCCAGCAGCATGAGGCCGAGCGCCAGATCGACGGCGCGCCGCCGCCAGTAGGAGATCACGCCGGAACACGACGATGCCGCGATGTGGCTCGCGACGCTGGCCACCGCGACCGCTGGCGAGATGCCGACGAAGATCAGGAGCGGCGTCATCAGGAAGCCGCCGCCGATGCCAAACATCCCCGAAATGAATCCGACCGCCAGCCCCATGGCCAGGACCAGAAAGATATCGACGGGCAGGTCGGCGATGGGAAGATAGATTTGCACGCAGGCGGTCCGGCAGGGTTTTGAGGTCAGGTCCGTAGCGTCACGTCACGCCCACCGCGGCAACTCGGACTGTTCCGGTATAGGCTCGATAGCGCGGATGTCCACGCAAAATGTAACAATGCACCCCGGCGATTTATTCAGCGCGTCGTTGACGCAGGGGACGCGGGGGCTTGCGATGCTGGCGACTGACGCCGCGGCTTGGCCGGTGCCGCCGCCGCCCGGTCCCAGCCGCCTGGGGGCGCCCTGAGGCTGGTCGCCTCCTCTGGCTCCTGTTCGGCAGCGAAGGTCTGCGCCGCGAGCTTTGCCGCCATCAGCGTCTGCTGGTCGAGCCGGGCCGCCACCTCGTCGCGCTTCTTCGCCGCGTCGGCGTCGCCTTTGGCGGCGGCGAGCGCGAACCACCGGTAGGCTTCCGCGAGGTTGGCCTGCACGCCGATGCCGCGGGCATAGAGGATGGCGAGATTGTACTGGCTGTCCGTGACGCCGTAGCCGGACGCCTTGCGGAACCATTCGGCCGCGACCTTGTAGTCGGGCTTGCCGTCGATGCCCTCGGCATAGAGCACGGCGAGATTGTGCATCGCCTTGGCGTGGCCCTTGGCGGCGGCGGCGAGATAGAGGCGGCGGGCCGCCTGCGCGTCCTTCTTCAGGCCATCGCCCTTTTCAGTGAGACTGGCGAGCCGGAATTGCGCGGGAGCGAAACCCGCATTGGCCGCGCGCTCGAACCAGCGCACGGCTTCGGGCAGGCTTTGCGGAACTCCGCGCCCCTCGGCATAGCGGGCGCCGAGCTCGTATTCGGCGGCCGGATCGCTGGCGGCTGCGGCTGTGCGCAGCGCCGGGCTGATCGACGCGGGCAGCGCGTCGATGTTCGACTGGCCGGCCGGCGGGTTGGCAGCGGCGGCAGGCGGCACGGGCTTGCGTCCGATCGAGCCGGTCACGTCGGGCAACTTGATCGCCGTTGCAGGATCGAACAGCGACTTGCCGCCGATCGAGTTGGTCTGCTCCGGATCGGCCGGGGGCAGAGTCGTAGAAACGCCGCCAGGTGTCGGCATCGGCCGGCTGGGCCTCGTCGAGGGGGCCTGGGTCCTCGGTTCGGTGATCGCAGGGCTCTTGGACTGGTCTTTCGGCGGCCGCGCTGTTGAGGTGTCGTCCGAGAACAGCATCTCCATCGCGGTTTGCGCCACGCCGACGACGATGACTGCGACGCTGGCGGCGATCAGCAGGGTCTTCAGGAGTTTGAGAACGCGGCTGCCGCGGGACGCCGGCGCATCCGCCGGGCCGTCGTCGTGCGACATTGGTGGCGGCATCGACGGAAGCGGGTTTGCGGCCGGCATGGGCGGCAGCACCGGCGGCGGGGCCGGCGCATGGAACTGCGGTTCGGCGGGAAGATCCTTGGCGGCCTTCTTGAACGGCCACTTGAGCCAGGTGCCGGGCTTCTGCCCGAGCGACTTCGGCACCTTCACCGGCGTATCGAGATAGGCCGCCTTGGCGGCATTGCGCGCGGCGGCGATGGCGGCCGACTTGCCGCCGGTTTCCGCGGTCGCCGGACGGGCGTGGCCAAGTGCGGCCTCGGAGGCGGCGATGCGGGCGGCGGCCGATCCAGGCTTGATGCGCGGAGCGCCGCTGCCGGGCTCGAGCGGCGTGTCGGGCGGCAGATTCGGATCGATCGGCTGCCGCTGCGGGCCGCGCGGCATTTGCCGGACCGGCGGCTGGGGCTGCGGCTCGCTCTGCGGCCGCGGCGTGAATGGCGCGGGTGCCGGAACAGGCGGCGCGAATGATTCCGCAGGCAGCGGAGGCATCGGCTCCGGCGCCTCCATGTGCCTCGTCGGGGCCTCATGCGGCGGCTGGTCGGCAATCAAATCGAGCGGCGACGGCGCATAGGCCGGGGCCGGTGCTGCTGCCGGTGCCGGGGGAGCGGGATGCGCCGGCGCGGCCGGTGCGGGCGCAGGCTCGGCTGGCGCCGCGCGCAGGCCGCGCGGGCCTCCGCCGCTGCGCATTTCCTCAAGATAGACCAGCAGGTCGGCCAGCCCGCGCTCGATGGCTTCGAGGTGGCCGAGCCGGGAATCGGAGGCGTCGAGCTTCTCGGACAGCTTGGCGATACGATCTTCGAGCGCACCGAAGGCAAGCTGATCGCCCTTGCTGAGCTGCATGCGGTCGAGCCGCTCGCTCAGCGCTCGGATCGAGCCTTCGAGCTCGGGCGGCACGGCGCGGCCGCTTTCCATCAGCGAGGCGATCCGCGCTTCCAGCTTGGCCAGCGCCTCGGTGCTGCTCTCCGTGGTGGCGCGCTCGAACTGGGCCCCGAGCCCGCGCACCTCGGCTGAAAGCTGCGCCAGCGCGCCGTCCGAGGCCACGTTGGCGACGACGCCGCGCAATGAGACGACGGCCTGTTCGAGCTGCTTGAACGCCAGCGGGTCGCCCTGCTGCGGCGCCTGGCCGGACGCGGCGATCTGGTCGATCTTGTGCGACAGCGCGCGAACCGCCTCTTCGAATCCCACGAGGCTTTCGGCCGGGGTCAGATTGCGCAGCGCCTTTCGCACCTCGGCAAGCTCGCGCTCGAGTGCGCCCAACGCCGCGCCATCGGCGCCGACCTGCCGGGTCCGGTCGACACGCTCGGCCAGTGCGCGGACCTCGACTTCGAGCGCCTCGATCGCCCGGCGCGGCATCGCGTCGGTCAGCGCGCGTCCGATCTCGGCGAGATCGCTGCGCAGCGCGCCGATCGCGTTCTCATAGGGCTGATGCAGCGACGAAATCTGCGTGTTGATGTGGTGGAGTTGCTGCTCCAGCCCGGTGAGATCCGGTGCCGGACCCCAATTCGTGGCGGCGGACGGGGCTGCGGGAGGAGGGGCTGGAGCCGGAGCGGCTGCGGCGGCAGGGCCGCCATCGAGCGCGCGCTGGCGCGCGGAAATCTGTGCCGCCCAATTCGCCGGACCGCGGCTCGGCGCGGCTGCCGGCGGAGGAGCGGGTGCGTACTGCGCGGGCGCGGGGGGCGGAGGCGCGACCGCATATTGCGGCGGGGCCGGCGGCGGCGGAGCATACCGCGAGCGGTGCTGGAACTCGTTCGCGGTTGCGCGGCCTTCCTGGATGACCTGATCGAGCCGGCGGTCGAGCCGTGCGAGCGCCTCCGCGACGCGGTCGGGCGCGCGCGCGTCCACCGTGCTGGCAGCGGGGCGCGGCGGCGCGCTCGATTGCGCGATTCGCTCGAGCTGCCGCGTCAGCGCGTCGAGACGCTCATTGACGGCGGCGAGGTCCTCGCCGATGGCGTCCTCGTCGTCGTCCGGCTCTCGGTATGATCTGCGTTTCTGCCGCACGCCTTCCTTCGATCGCTGAAAGCCTGGACGCAGGACCCGCGAGGTCCCTTCGAACCGGTGCGTGTTAACGGAAGGTGGACGACTGGCGCGGTTCGAAGCCCCGGCGCGCACTTTGTGTTTATTACGGTAAACAAGGGGTTAACCTTCTGGCGCCGCTGCCGGAATTCCGCGCCTTTCAGGCATAGAACGGCGCTTACTGCGCCGCCCGAATTCACACGCAGTGAAGGTGTTTTAGGATTGAATCTATCGCCGGTTGAGATGCCCAAGCCTTAATCGGCCGCTTAACGGCAACTCAATGCGAATCTGCGAAGCTTCAGGGCTTCGAAGCCGGGGACACCAGCCATGCCGAGCTACAAGGCGCCCGTCGAAGACGTGCAGTTCCTGCTGAACGACGTCTTCCGCATCGATCGCTATTCGAACCTGCCCGGCTTCTCCGATGCGTCGCCCGACGTCGTGGAAGCGATTCTCGGCGAGGCCGCCAAGTTCTGCGAGCACGTCCTCACGCCCCTCAACCGGGTCGGCGACAAGGAGGGCTGCAAGCGCCAAAGCGACGGCAGCGTGACCACGCCGACGGGCTTCAAGGACGCCTTCAGGCAGATCGTCGAAGGCGGCTGGATCGGCATGTCGGCGCCGGCCGAGTTCGGCGGCCAGGGCCTGCCGATGATCATGACGCAGATCGTCAACGAGTTCCTGTGCTCCGCCAACATGGCTTTCGCCATGTATCCCGGGCTGACCCAGGGCGCGATCGCGGCGCTGATCGCCCACGGCTCGGCGGAGCAGAAGGCGCTCTATCTGCCGAAGATGATCGCCGGCGAATGGACCGGCACCATGAATCTCACCGAGCCGCATTGCGGCACCGACCTAGGCCTCCTTCGCACCAGGGCGGTGAAGCAGCCCGACGGCAGCTACAAGATCACCGGCACCAAGATCTTCATCTCCGCCGGCGAGCATGACCTCGCCGACAACATCATCCATCTCGTGCTGGCGCGCATCGAAGGCGCGCCCGAAGGCACGCGCGGCATCTCGCTGTTCGTCGCGCCGAAGATGCTGCCGAAGCCCGACGGCTCGCCTGGCGCCCGCAACGCCGTGACCTGCGGCTCGCTCGAAGAGAAGATGGGCATCCACGGCAACTCGACCTGCGTGATGAACTACGACGGCGCCACCGGCTGGCTCTTGGGCGAGGAGAACCGGGGCTTGCCCGCCATGTTCACGATGATGAACGAGGCGCGGCTCGGCGTCGGCGTGCAGGGGCTCTCCCAATCCGAGGTCGCCTATCAGAACGCCGTCGCCTACGCCAAGGAGCGCCTGCAGGGCCGCGCGCTCTCCGGCGCGAAGTTCAAGGACAAGCCCGCCGATCCCATCATCGTGCATCCCGACGTGCGCCGCACGCTGATGACGATCAAGTCGTTCAACGAGGCGGCCCGCGCGCTGGTGGTGTGGACCGCGATCGCCTCCGATCTGCATCACCGCTCCGAGGACGAAAAGACCCGCCAGGCGGCCGACGACCACATGGGGCTGCTCACGCCGGTGATCAAAGGCGTGCTGACCGACACGGGTTTTGCGAATACCGTGATGGCGCAGCAAATGTTCGGCGGCCACGGCTACATCGTCGAGCACGGCATGGAGCAGTTCGTGCGCGATGCGCGCATCGCCATGCTGTACGAGGGCGCCAACGGCATCCAGGCGCTCGATCTGGTGGGGCGCAAGCTTCCCAAGGACGGCGGCCGCGCGCTACAGGCGTTCTTCGCCGAGGTGCAGGGCTTCATCAAGGAGCACGCGGCGGACGCGGCGATGAAGCCTTACGTCGAGCCGGTGGGCAAGGCGCTCGGCCATCTGCAGCAGGCGACGATGTGGTTCATGGCGAACGCGATGACCAAGCCCGACAACGCCGGCGCGGGCTCGACCGATTACATGCATATGTTCGGCCTTGTCGCGCTCGGCTATATGTGGGCGCGCATGGCGGTTGCGGCGAGCGAAAAGCTCAAGGCCGACGCGGCGGACGCGCGCATGAGCGCCAAGCTCGTCACCGGCCGCTTTTTCATGGATCGCATGTTGCCGGAAACGGCGGCGCAGCTTGCGCGCATCTCCTCGGGCGCAGGCAGCACGATGGAGTTGCCCGCCGAGGCGTTCTGATCTGCCGTTGAACGAAGGCGCCGGTGGCAGACGCCGTAAGGAATTACCGCAAGACGGATCGTCTGCGGTTGCATCCTACCATTCCTTCACCACGATCATGAATTCCACGCGTTGTGCAGGCGGTCGTGCAACCAATGCCTGTCATGCCTGTTGAGGTTCCGTCGCGCGCCACAGCGCCTCCAAGGAAAATAACATGACAACGCGGAGCACTTTCTCCCGCATCGGTCTGCTCGCGGCGGTCCTGCTCGGAGCCGGCAACGCGGCGTCCGCGGAGACGCTGCGAGTGGGTGGAGTAGGCGCCGCTATGGCGATGCTCCCCCCTCTCTTCGCCAGCTTCGATCGCGGCGAGGAGACTAAACTGGAAGTCATCCCCAGTCTCGGATCAAACGGAGGACTGCGCGCTCTGAGCGAAGGTGTGTTGGGCATGGCCGTCTCCGGACGCGTGCTCAATCCGGAAGAACTCGCACAGGGAATGACGCAGGGCGCGGCCATGCGCACGCCATTCGTCCTCGTCACGTCGCACGCAAACCCAAACGGTCTCAAGAGTTCCGAGATTGCTGACGTCTTCAAGTCCGCCAATGCGAAATGGGCCGACGGTACGCCGATCCGGATCATCCTGCGCCCGAAGAGCGACAGCGACACCGCCATTATGGGCGCCCTGTTCCCCGATATGGCCGCGGCGATCGAGAAGGCGCGTCAGCGCCCGGATCTGTCGCTCGCTGCGACGGACCAGGATAACGCGGACCTGGCCCAGCGCACCCCGGGGTCCTTGACCGGCTCGACGCTGACGCAAGTCAAAATGGAAAAACGGAATTTGCGCTTTGTCGCCATCGACGGCGTGGAGCCGTCGATGGAAAATCTGGAGCGCCGCGCCTATCCTTTCGCCAAGACGCTGTACTTTGTGCTGTCAGCGAAAAAGAATCCGGCTGCCGAGCGCTTCGTCGCGTTCCTGCGGACGCCCGCTGGGCAGGCGGCCTTGCTGGCGACCGGCAATATGCTGGTCGCGAACTGAGATGGCCCTCCCATCCCTCCGGGCCCTGGTCAGCGCGATTGGCCTGTCCGTTGCAGTCATCGCGGCTGTGATCATGCCGGCCGACTATTTCATCGTAGGCTATTCGGATACCGCGCATCTTCTAGATTTCAAGGCCGAGTTGAACGCCCGCTATGTCGCGAAGTATATCTATGCCCACCCCGCACTCTGGCAATTCCAGCGCGTTCGGCTGGCCGAATTGCTCGTGCAGGCTGACGGTCCGGATGAATCGGTTCGCAAGCGCATTGTCGACTCGGCGGCCAAGCTTGTCATCGAGGAGAACGGGCAAATCGGCGCGCCGATCATTGTCCGCAATAGCCCCATCGTGGTCAGCGGCGAGACCGTCGGGGTTGTCGAGATGGCGACCAGCCTCCGGCCTTTGCTGCGCGGAACCGGCTTCGTCTCGGTGCTGAGCATTCTGTTCGGCCTGGGGGTGTATTTCGCCGTGCGGGTGTTTCCCCTCAGAGTGCTCGATCAGACGCTTGGCGTCCTGGAGACAACCAATCAGCGCTTCGATGCCGCGTTGAACAACATGTCGCAAGGCCTGATCATGATGGATAAGGACGAGCGAATTTTGCTTTGCAACGATCGCTACATCGAGATGTACAATCTGTCGCGTGACGTTGCGAAGCCTGGCTGCACCCTCAGTGAGCTCTTTCAGCATCGTGTCGACCGCGGCCAGATGTCCCGCGATCCTCAAAAGTATCGGGCAGAGCTGTTCGCCCGGCATAGCGCCGGCAAAGCCGCGAACTGGATTCTGGAGACCGGGGACGGGCGCGAGATTTCGATCTCGGATGTGCCCATGTCCAATGGCGCCTGGGTGTCCACTCACGAGGACATGACCGAACGAAGGGCGGCCCAGGCGAAAATCTCGCACATGGCGCTGCATGACGCGCTGACGAATCTGCCGAATCGCCTGTACTTCCACGAACAACTGGCGAATCGCTTCGTGCATCGCGAGCGCGATCAGAAATTCGCGGTCCTGTTTTTCGATCTCGATCGCTTCAAGGGCGTCAACGATACCCTGGGCCACCAGTATGGCGACAAGCTGCTTCGACAGGTCGCCGAGCGAATGCGTGCCTGCCTGCGCGACGGCGATACGCTGGCGCGGTTTGGCGGCGACGAGTTCGCCATACTGCAAACCAACGTCAAGGAGCCAACGGAAACAAATGCGCTGGCGGCCCGTCTCAACCAGGTCATCAGTGCGCCCTTCGACCTCGACGGCCATCAGGTCGTGATCGGTGTGAGCATCGGGATCGCGGTCGCGCCGGCCGACGCGACCAATCCGGAGCAGCTTCTGCAGAACGCCGATTGGCGCTTTACCGGGCCAAGGCGGATGGGCGCGGCATTTACCGCTTCTTCGAGCGGGACATGGATGCGATGATGCAGAAGCGGCGCGCAATGGAGGTCGATCTGCGCAAGGCCTTGGCCAATGGAGAGTTCGAGCTTTACTATCAGCCAATCGTAAATTTGAAAAAAGACGATCTCTGCGGATTTGAAGCGCTGCTGAGATGGAATCATCCCGAAAAAGGGCTGATCCCGCCGCTCGAGTTCATTCCGCTGGCGGAAGAAACCGAACTGATCGTGCCGATCGGCGAGTGGGTGTTGCGCCAGGCCTGTCAGGAAGCGTCCACATGGCCGTCCGACCTCAGCGTCGCGGTCAATATTTCCGCCGCTCAGTTCAAGATGCGCGATCTGACCCAGGTCGTCGTGAGCGCGCTTGCGAACGCGAGCCTGATTCCTCTGCGGCTAGAATTGGAAATCACCGAGTCGGTGCTGCTCTTGAACACGGACGCCACGCTCGCGACGCTGCACAAGCTCCGTGAGTTGGGCGTGCGCATCTCGATGGACGATTTCGGCACCGGCTATTCGTCGCTCAGCTATCTGCGGAGTTTTCCATTCGACAAGATCAAGATCGACCGCTCGTTCGTCCACGATCTCGCGACGGATGAGGATTCCATGGCGATCATCCGGGCCGTCACCGGGCTCGGAACGAGCCTCGGCATGGCCACGACGGGCGAAGGGGTCGAGACCCAGGAAGAGCTCGACTATCTCAAGAGCGAAGGCTGCACCGAGGCGCAGGGTTATTTCTTCAGCCGCCCCAAGCCGGTTGCCGAAATCCACAAGATGCTGGATCAGCGCGCCGTAGCCGCCAAGGCCGTCGCATAACGCCCAACGCGACATACTGGCCATGCGGCGTCGCTGCGCCGTCTTCAAGCGTTTCCTGAAGCAGTCTTTTCCGCTTCCGGCGGAGCGGATTTGCGTTGTATCGAGCGCCCAATTTCACACTAATATGTTTGGGGACTGTACCCTGCTCATTGGGTATGAATCTTGCCGCTTGTTGCAGGCGGAACGCAACGCACGGAGCTGGCCGATGACTGATGTCGACACGGATCGCACGGTATTCGTCGGCAAGGGCGACAAGCCCGCGCTGCTCACGCTGGCCTTCGCCAACCGTCATGGCCTCGTCACCGGCGCGACCGGCACCGGCAAGACGGTCACCCTGCAGGTTCTCGCCGAGGGTCTATCGCGTGCCGGCGTGCCAGTTTTTGCAGCCGACATCAAAGGCGACCTGTCGGGCATCTCTGTCGTCGGCGAGGCCAAGGAGGCCCTGGTCAAGCGCGCCAAGGACATGGGCTTCGACTACCAGCCCGACGAATTCCCGGCCGTGTTCTGGGACGTGTTCGGCGAGCAGGGCCATCCGGTGCGCGCGACGGTCTCGGAAATGGGCCCGCTGCTCTTGTCGCGCATGATGGACCTCAACGACGTGCAGGAGGGCGTTCTCAACATCGCATTCCGCATTGCCGACGAGCAGGGGCTGCTGCTGCTCGACATGAAGGATTTGCGGGCGATCCTCGGCCATCTGGCGGAGCATGCCGCCGAGCTGACCACGCAATACGGCAACGTCTCCAAGGCGACCGTCGGCACCATCCAGCGCCAGCTTCTGGTGCTGGAGAACCAGGGCGGCACCAAGTTCTTCGGCGAACCGGCGCTCGCTTTGAAGGATTTGATGCGCACCACCAGCGACGGCCGCGGCTTCGTCAACATTCTCGTTGCCGACAAGCTGATGGAGAATCCGCGCCTCTACGCGACATTCCTCTTGTGGCTTCTGTCCGAGCTGTTCGAGGAGATGCCGGAGGTCGGCGATCTCGACAAGCCGAAACTGGCGTTCTTCTTCGACGAGGCGCATCTATTGTTCAACGACGCGCCCAAGGCGCTGCTCGACCGGATCGAGCAGGTGGTGCGGCTGATCCGGTCGAAGGGGATCGGCGTGTTCTTCGTTACGCAGAATCCGATCGACGTTCCCGACAAGGTGCTGGGCCAGCTCGGCAACCGCGTGCAGCACGCGCTGCGCGCGTTCACGCCGCGCGACCAGAAGGCGGTGAAGGCCGCCGCCGAGACGTTCCGGCCCAACCCCAAGCTCGACACCGCGCAGGTGATCACCGAACTGGCCAAGGGCGAGGCGCTGGTGTCGTTCCTCGAAGGCAACGGCACGCCGGCCCTGGTCGAGCGCGCGATGATCCGGCCGCCTTGCGGGCGCATCGGGCCGATTACGCCGCAGGAGCGCGCGGCGATCCAGGGCCGCAGCCCGGTGAAGGGCAAGTACGACGTCACGGTCGATGCGGAATCCGCCTACGAGGTGTTGCAGAAGCGCGTGGCACAGGAAGCGGCACCCGGCGCGCCGCAAGGCGAGGCCCCCGCGGGCGGCGGTTGGCTCGGCGGCATCGGCGGATTTCTGGGCAGCATTTTCGGAACCAACCGCGCCCGCGGCGAGCGGCTTACTCCTGGCCAGACCATCGCCCGCGAGATCACGCGCACGGTGACTGGCCGCATCGCCGGCCAGATCGCGGCGGATCTCGGAAAATCGGTCGGCGGCAAGATGGGCGGCTCGGTCGGCCGGGCGATCGTGCGCGGCGCGCTCGGCGGCATCCTGCGCCGCTGAGTGTGGACGCCGCGCGATGGCCCATCAAAGCCACTGGACGTTCGGCGCCTCGACCCTGCAGCGCGTCGTCGAATCCGAGGAGGCGCTGCTCTCGCCATTCGAGATATTCGCCGACTGCACGCAGGCGCATCTCGACGCCAACCGCGGCTGGCTGATGCCGCGCTTCCAGGATCCGCACAGCGGGATCCTGGCGATCACCATCCAGAGCTTTCTGGTCCGTCAGGCCGGCCTCACCATCCTGGTCGACGCCTGCGGCGGCAACGGCAAGGAGCGTGCGCGTCCGCACTTCCATCGCCGCAACTGGCCGTGGCTCGACCGGCTTCGCGAAGCCGGCGTCGCCCCCGAGGACATCGACGTCGTGCTCTGCACGCATCTGCATGTCGATCATGTCGGCTGGAACACGCGCCTGGAGAATGGACGGTGGGTGCCGACATTCCCCAACGCGCGCTACCTCGTCGCGCGGCGGGAGTGGGACTACTGGCGGACCGCGGGACCGGCGGCGCTGGTCCGCACCGGCGACTTCATCACCGACAGCGTGCTGCCGATCTTCGATTCCGGCCAGGCCGAGCTGATCGGCGACACGCACGCGCTCAAGAGCGACATCGCGATCGAGGCCGCGCCCGGCCATACGCCCGGCCTGTCCATGCTGCGGCTCCAAGGCGGCGGCAGCGAAGCGATCCTGTGCTCGGACCTGATGCACCATCCGTTGCAGCTTCGTTACCCCGACTGGAGCACGCGCTTCTGCGTCGATCCCATCCAGGCCGCGCGAACGCGCGCGAGCTTTCTCAAGGAGCACGCCAACACCGGGCGGCTGATTTTTCCGACGCATTTCCCGAGCCCGACCGGCTGCACCATCCAGCGCGACGGGTCCTCATACGACTTCACCTATTGCGGTGAGGCCGAGGCGCAGATCGGGCGTTCGTCCGGGGATTAGCAACGGTCCGCGCCACTCCTTACAATTGTTCTAAGCTACTGAGAATGAAAGCGCTTTAACTTGACCGGGGTGGGCGATTGGCTCACTTGAATCGCAGCATCAATTCAACCCTGGACCGGTAACAGATGGCCGACAATCATGCGTCGGTGAAAGCGCAAGAGCGCAAGCCTTTGGGCATGGAGCAGCGCGGATTCCGCGGCTTGATCGATGCCATCGAGGTCGGCGCCGATCATTCCGGCGTGGCAGCCGAAGAGATCGAGCGGCGCCTGCTGGAACTCGGCTTCGTCGAGGGCGCCACGGTCGAAATCCTGCACGAGGGGCCGGTCGGCCGCGACCCGATCGCCGTGCGCGTCAACGACTGTACGATCGCGCTGCGCCGCCGCGAGGCGATGGCCATCTTCGTGACATGACGGCGGCGGCCGAAACCAGTGCGTGGCGCTTCGCCCTCGTCGGCACGCCGAACAGCGGCAAGACCGCGCTGTTCAATGCGCTGACCGGCAGCCGGCAGAAGGTCGCGAACTATCCGGGCGTCACCGTCGAACGCAAGGCCGGTGTGTTTCAAACGCCGTCCGGCCACCGGGTCGATCTGGTCGATCTGCCGGGCACCTATTCGCTGCGGGGGCGGAGCCCCGACGAGGAAATCACCCGCGACGTCGTTCTGGGAAAGCTCGCCAGCGAGACGCCCGATCTCCTTCTGTGCGTTGCGGATGCCACGAACCTCCGCGTTGCGCTTCGTCTTGTCATCGAGTTGAAGCAGGTCGGCCGGCCGATGCTGCTCGTGCTCAACATGATCGACATCGCGCGAAGGCGCGGCATCGATATCGATCTCGACAAGCTCTCGGCCGAGCTCGGCGTGCCGGTGGTCACCTCGATCGCGGTCCGCCGCGGCGGCACCGAGGACCTGCTTCGCCGCATGGACGAGATGGCGGCGGGGGCGGCCGGGCAGCCGGTCGCGAGCACCTGGAAATCTCCGACCGTGTCGGACCTCCGCGCTGCCCAGCGCGAGGCCGACCGCGTCATCAAGGCCGCGGTCGGTCAGCCGTCGCGGCCCGACACCGTGACCGGGCGGGTCGATGCCGTGCTGCTGCACCCGGTTGCGGGCCTGCTCATTCTGCTGCTGCTGCTGTTCATCATGTTCCAGGCGGTGTTCGCCTGGGCGAAGCCCTTGATGGACGCGATCGCGGGCGCCTTCGAATGGCTCGGCGTGCTGGCGCATGACGCGCTGCCGGAAGGTTTGCTGCAGAGCTTCATCCAGAACGGCGTTCTGTCCGGCGTCGGCAGCGTGCTCGTGTTCCTGCCGCAGATCCTGATCCTGTTCCTGTTCATCCTGCTGCTCGAGGACCTTGGCTACATGGCGCGCGCGGCGTTCCTGATGGATCGCATCATGGGCGGCGCGGGGCTGCACGGCCGCGCCTTCATTCCGCTCCTGTCCAGCTTCGCCTGCGCCATTCCCGGAATCATGGCGACGCGCGTCATCGACAACAAGCGCGACCGGCTGACCACCATCCTGGTTGCGCCGCTGATGACCTGCTCGGCGCGCATCCCGGTCTATACGCTGATCATCTCCGCGTTCATTCCCGACCGGCCGGTGCTGGGCTTTATCGGCCTGCAGGGCCTGGTGATGTTCGGGCTCTACGCCGCCGGCATCTTCAGCGCGCTCGCCGTTTCGTTCGTGGCCAATCGCTTCTTCTGGCGCGAGAACACCACGCCGCCGTTCATGCTGGAATTGCCCGACTACAAGCTGCCGCGGGTGCGCAGCGTCGCCATCGGCCTCTATACCCGCGCCATGATGTTCCTCCAGCGCGCCGGCACCACGATCTTCTCGATGATGGTGCTGATCTGGTTCCTGGCCTCGTTCCCGCGGCCGCCGGAGGGCGCGACCGAACCCGCGATCGATTTCAGCCTCGCGGCGACGATCGGCCGCTGGATCGAGCCCGTTCTGGCGCCGGTTGGTTTCAACTGGCAGATCAGCGTTGCGCTCATTCCCGGCATGGCCGCGCGGGAGGTGGCGGTGGCTTCGCTCGGCACGGTCTATGCGATCGAAGGCGGCAAGGAGGCGGCCGAGCAGATCGGCCAGATGCTCGCGACCAAGTGGAGCCTCGCCACCGCACTGGCGCTGCTCGTCTGGTACATCTTCGCGCCGCAGTGCGCCTCCACGCTCGCGGTGATCAAGCGCGAGACCGGAAGTTGGCGCTGGATGTTCGTCACCTTCGCCTACATGCTGGTGCTGGCCTATATCGGGGCCTTCATCACTTATAACGTCGCCGTCGCGCTCGGCGCTGGCTGATTACTCCGGTTGCAATCCGATCTCCTTCACCAGCGTGCCCCACGCCGTGTGCTGCCCTTGCACGAAGTCGCTCACTTCCTTCAGCGTGCCGCCGCCGCGCGTTCGAAAGCCCGCGCTCTGCAATCGCCCGACTGCCTCCGGGTCCTTCATGATGACGTCCATCTCGCGATTGACGCGCGCGACGATGTCGGCCGGCACGCCGGTCGGCGCGGCCAGCACCCACCAGCCGGCGAAATCGAAACCCGGAAAGGTCTCGGCCACCGCCTGCACATCTGGCAGTTCCGGCAGCCGGTTCGCCGACGTTGCCGCGAGCGGGCGAAGCTTTCCCGCCGCGATCTGCCCCTTGGCCGCCGGCACCGCGAGGATAAGCAATTGCACGCGGCCGGCGATCACGTCCTGCACGCCTTGCGTCATCTGCGTGTAGGGCACATAGGAAATGTTGGTCCCGGCGAGCTTGTTGATCCATGCTGCAATCATGCCGGAGAAGCGCCGCGGGCCGTCGGTGGCGATCTGCAGCTTGTCGGGATTGGTCTTAGCGTAGGCGACCAGCTCCGGCAGGTTCTTGGCCGGCACGTCCGGATGGGCCAGCAGCAGGAAGGTGACCTCCGCGATCCGCGAGATCACCGTGAAGTCCTTCATCGGGTCGTAGGGCAGCGATTTGAACGTGTACGGGTCCGTCACCAGCGCCGCCGCGCTGGCTAAGAAGAATGTATAGCCGTCAGGTGCCGAGCGTGCCGCGGCCTGTGTGCCGATCACATTGCCGCCGCCCGGACGGTTCTCGAATACGACCGGCTGGCCGAGGCGCGCGGACAGACGGTCGGCGACGACGCGGCCGATGATATCGGTCCCGCCGCCGGCGGCCTGCGAACTGATGAATTTTATCGGCCGGTCGGGCCAGCTCTGAGCTGCGGCTGTCGTGAGCGCGCCCAGCATCAGCACCGGCGGCAGAATCCAGCGGATCGTCATGGTCATGTCGTACCCTCCCGCAAGGCTCGGCGGCTTCTAATGGCCGCACATGAGGGCCGAGCTTAGCGGGACGGTCTCGCGGCGGGTAGATGTGCCCTCGCGCCAGGGGTGCGCGGCGGGTATGTTGGGCTCAGAATCGCCGGGATCGTCCAGCCTATGAACCCTCTCAATCTGCCGCGTCCTGCCTGGATGACGGAGGAGCTTGTCCTCCTTGAGGAGCAGGCCGACCGCTTCCTGAAGGCCGAGTTCGTGCCGCATGTCGACAAGTGGAACGACGACCACATGTATCCGCGCGAGGTCTGGACCAAGGCGGGAGGAGCGGGCCTGCTTTGCGCCATGATCCCCGAGGAGTACGGCGGCGCGGGGGGCACGTTCGCCCATGAGGCGGTCATCAACCGCGCCTACAGCTTCGCCGGATTCGACTCGTTCGGTGCGCAGCTGCATTCCGGCATCGTCGCGCCCTACATCTGGCGCTTCGGCACCGAGGAGCAGAAGCAGCGCTGGCTGCCCAGGCTCGCCACCGGCGAACTGGTCGGCGCCATCGCCATGAGCGAGCCCGGCACCGGGTCGGACCTGCAGAACGTGCGGACGACGGCGGTGAAGAAGGGCAACCGCTATCTCCTCAACGGCTCGAAGACCTTCATCACCAACGGCCAGCACGCCAACCTGATCGTCGTCGTCGCCAAGACCGATCCAAAGGAGAAGGCGAAGGGCGTGTCGCTCATGGTCGTGGAGACCGACGACGCGGCGGGCTTCCGCCGCGGCCGCAAGCTCAAGAAGCTGGGCCTGGATTCTGCCGATACGTCGGAGCTGTTCTTCGAGGATGTGTCGCTGCCGGCCGACAACCTGCTCGGTCCCGAGGAGGGGCAGGGCTTCGTTCAGCTCATGAAGGAACTGCCGCAGGAGCGGATGATCGTCGCGGTTCACGCCGTGGCGATGATGGAACGGGCGGTCGCGCTCACCGTCGACTACGTCAAGCAGCGGACCGCGTTCGGCAAGAAGATCATCGAGTTCCAGAATACCCAGTTCGAGCTGGCCGCCTGCAAGACCGAGGCGACCATCGCCCGGGCATTCACCGACCAATGCGTGGAGCGATTCCTGAAGGGCGAACTCGACACCGTGACCGCCTCGATGGCCAAGTACTGGGCCACCGATACGCTAGGAAATGTCGCTGACCGCTGCCTGCAACTGTTCGGCGGCTACGGCTATATGGACGAATATCCGATCTCGCGCATCTACCGCGACGCGCGGGTGATGCGCATCTATGCCGGCACAAACGAGATCATGAAGCTGCTGATCGCGAGGAGCTTGTAGGCCCGATGGCCGCGAAACGCCTGACATTGCCGCGCCGCTTCGCCGCTGCCCTGACCGAAGACGGCTATGAACGATTGAGAGCGCTCAACCGCCGGTACGGCTTATCGAACAATTACCTGCTTGTCGTATTGTTGGAACGACTCGATGAGTTTGCCGTGCCGAAGAAGCTCGACGCCGCGTTTGCCGGGTTCATAGCCGAATACGGCGCGCCGCCCGCCGGCGCGACAATGAAGACGAATCGCCGGAGGACGACACGATGACCGATGCCTTCATCTACGACGCCGTCCGCACCCCGCGCGGGCGCGGCAAGGCCGACGGATCGCTGCACGAGGTGACCGCGCTCAATCTCGCGAGCCAGGCGCTCGGCGCCATCAGGGAGCGCCACGACCTCGATCCGGTGCTGGTCGACGACGTGGTGCTGGGCTGCGTCGATCCGGTCGGCGAGGTCGGCGGCGACATCGCCCGGGTCGCCGCGATCATGGCCGGCTACGGCAACGAGGTGCCGGGCATCCAGATCAACCGTTTCTGCGCCTCCGGCCTCGACGCGGTGAACTTCGCCGCGGCCGAGATCATGTCCGGCCAGCACGACATGACGATCGGCGGCGGCGTCGAATCCATGAGCCGCGTCGGCATCGGCGCGTCCGGCGGGGCCTGGCCGGTCGACCCGTCGATCGCACTGAAGTCCTATTTCGTGCCGCAGGGCATTTCCGCCGATCTGATCGCGACAAAGTACGGCTTCTCGCGCGACGACGTCGATGCCTACGCGGTCGAGAGCCAGAAGCGCGCGGCGAAATCCTGGGAGGACGGCCGCTTCAAAAAGTCGGTGATCGCGGTCAAGGACGTTAACGGGCTCACCCTGCTCGACCGGGACGAGCACATGCGGCCGAGCACGACCATGCAGACGCTCGGGCAGCTCAATCCGTCGTTCGCGCAGATGGGCGAGATGGCGGGCTTCGACGCGGTCGCGATCCAGCGCTATCCGGAGATCGAGTCGATCAACCACGTCCACACGCCGGGCAATTCGTCCGGCATCGTCGATGGCGCCGCCGCCGTCCTGATCGGCAACAAGAACGCCGGCACCGCGGCGGGACTGAAGCCGCGCGCCCGCATCCGTCAGTTCGCCAACATCGGCTCGGAGCCGTCGATCATGCTGACGGGACCGGTGCCGGTGACCGAGAAGGTACTCAAGAAGGCCGGGATGACGGTCAAGGACATCGACCTTTACGAGCTCAACGAGGCCTTCGCCTCTGTGGTGCTGCGCTACATGCAGGCGCTCGACATCGCCCACGACAAGATCAACGTCAACGGCGGCGCGATCGCCATGGGCCATCCGCTTGGCGCCAGCGGCGCGATCATCCTCGGCACGGTGCTGGACGAGCTGGAGCGGCGCAATCTCTCGACCGCGCTGGTGACGTTGTGCATCGGCGTCGGCATGGGCACCGCGACGATTATTGAGAGGGTGTAGTTTTCTAACCAAGGCCGAGGATTTGGAATGCCTAAGATCGATCTCGCAAAAATCCCCGTCGATACCGTCAACAACTATCCCGATCCGTTCTGGCAGCCGATCGTCGGCCGCGAGCGGAAGCGCCTCGGCAACGCCGTGGGCTTGAGCCAGTTCGGCGTCAATCTCACCACGCTCAAGCCCGGCGCCTGGTCGTCGCAGCGGCACTGGCATCGCAACGAGGACGAGTTCATCTACGTGATCGAGGGCGAGATCGTACTGTGCGAGGACCACAGCGAGATCATGCTCAAGCCGGGCGACGCCGCGGGCTTCAAGGCGAACAGCGGCAACGGCCATTGCCTGATCAACCGCACGCAGAAGGACGCGGTCTACATCGAGGTCGGCACCCGCACGGTGCATGAAACCGTGGTCTATTCCGACATCGACATGAGGCTCGAGCGCGACAAGAACGGCGGGCGCTATCTGCGCAAGAACGGCAACCCTTATCCGGCGCGGAAGGCCTGACCCCGATGCCGAAGATCGACCGTTCAAAGATCCCGTTTGCCAACAACGCCTCCTATCCGAAGGAGTTCGCGCCGGCGATCGCCGGCCGCGAGAAGCAGAAGCTCGGCGACGCGGCGGGCTTCACGCAATTCGGCGTCAACATCGCGCGCATCAAGGCGCATTCGAAATCGGCACTGCGCCATTGGCACGAGAGCGAGGACGAGTTCATCTATATGCTCGAAGGCGAGCTCGTTCTGCACGAGGACGACGGCGAGACCGTGCTCAAGCCGGGCGACGCCGCTGGCTGGCGGGCGAACGGCGGCATCGGCCACTGCCTGATCAACCGCACCGGACAGGACGCGCTTTATCTCGAAGTCGGCACCCGCTCGAAGGACGAGCGCGTGCACTATCCCGACGTCGATTTCCGCATGGAGCGCGACGACAAGGGCCGCCGCTGGATGCGCAAGTCCGGCGAACCGATCAAGGAGTGAAGAGCGGCGTTGCCGCGGGAGAGAAGCAATGGCCGACAATTTCAAGCTCGACGTCGATGCCGACGGTATCGCGCTCATCACCTGGGATTCGCCGGGGCGTTCGATGAACGTCATCGATCTCGGCGTGATCGGGGAGCTGTCGGCGATCGTCGAGAAGGTCGCGACCGACGCCGCGATCAAGGGCGCGGTCGTCACCTCCGGCAAGGAGACGTTCTGCGCCGGCGCAGATCTCGCGCTTCTGGAAACGATGACGCACACGTTCAAGCAGATGGTCGCGAGCAAGGGCGAGGAGGCCGCGGCCACCGTGCTGTTCGCCGAGAGCCGCAAGCTCTCGCAGCTTTACCGGCGCATCGAGACCTGCGGCAAGCCTTTCGTCGCCGCGATCAACGGCACGGCGCTGGGCGGCGGCTTTGAGCTCTGCCTCGCCTGCCACCAGCGCGTCGCCGCCGACAACGACAAGACCCGCCTGGGCCTCCCCGAGGTCAAGATCGGACTGTTCCCCGGCGCCGGCGGCACCCAGCGCATCGCGCGCATGATGGCGCCGCAGGATTCACTGCAGTTTCTGCTCAAGGGCGACCAGCTCCGGCTCAACCGCGCCAAGACCATGAAGCTTGTCGATGCGGTCGTGCCGGCCGCCGATCTGATCAAGACGGCGAAGGACTGGGCCAAGGCCAACCCGAAAGCCAAGGCGCCGTGGGACGCCGACGGCTTCCGCCTGCCGGGCGGGCAGGTCTATTCGCGGGCCGGGATGATGACCTTCCCGGCGGCGAACGCGATCTACCGGCGAGAGACCTACGACAATTATCCCGCCGCCCGCGCGATCCTCCAGGTGGTGTACGAAGGCCTGCAACTGCCGATGGATCGCGCGCTCACCGTGGAGTCGCGGCACTTCGCCAAGATCCTGCGCTCGCCGGAAGCAGCAGCGATGATCCGCTCGCTGTTCGTCTCGCTGCAGGATCTCAGCAAAGGCGCGCGGCGGCCGGCGAACGTGCCGCAGGTGCAGATCAAGAAGATCGGAATTCTCGGCGCCGGCTTCATGGGCGCCGGCATCGCTTCGGTCAGCGCGCAGGCCGGGATCGATGTCGTGCTGATCGACCGCGACCAGGAAAGCGCGGACAAGGGCAAGGCCTATGTCCAGAAGGGCCTCACCGACCAGGTCAACAAGGGCCGCGCCACCTCGGCGCAGCGCGAGGCCGTGCTCGCCCGCATCACCGCGACCGCCGACTACGGCGCGCTCGCGGGGGTCGATCTCATCGTCGAGGCGGTGTTCGAGGATCGCAAGGTAAAGGCCGAAGCCACCGCCAAGGCGCAGGCGGTGGCGCCCAATGTCATCTTCGGCTCCAACACCTCGACCCTGCCGATCACCTCGCTCGCCGAGAGCGCCAGAGACCAGACGAAATTCATCGGCATTCACTTTTTCTCGCCTGTCGAGCGCATGATGCTGGTCGAGATCATCGTCGGCAAGAAGACCGGCGACGCGGCGCTGGCGCTGGCGCTCGATTTCGTGCGCACCATCCGTAAGACCCCGATCGTCGTCAACGACTCGCGCGGCTTCTACACCTCGCGCGTGGTCGGCACCTATCTGCGCGAAGGCCATCTGATGCTGGCCGAGGGAATCCCCGCGGCGATGATCGAGAACGTCGGCCGCATGGCCGGCATGCCGGTCGGCCCGCTCGCGCTCAACGACGAGGTCGCGGTCGATCTGGCCTGGAAGATCGTCAAGGCGACCGAAGCCGATCTTGGCAAGACGGCGATCGACCTGCGGCAGAAGGCCCTGCTCGAATTCATGGTCGAGAAGCAGGGCCGGCTCGGGCGCAAGAACGGCAAGGGCTTCTACGACTATCCGCTGAGCGGCGCGAAGAAGCTGTGGCCGGGGTTGACCGGCATGCAGTCGAAGAAGCTCGATCCCGACAAGATCGACGTGCAGGAGATCAAGGATCGCCTGCTGGCGATGCAGGCGCTGGAGACCGCGCGCTGCTTCGAGGAGGGCGTGCTCACCGACGTGCGCGAGGCTGACGTCGGCTCGATCCTGGGCTTTGGCTTTGCGCCGTTCTCCGGCGGCACGCTGTCCTACATCGACATGATGGGCACCAAGAACTTCGTCGAGCTGTGCCAGCGCCTGCAGAAGAAACACGGCGCCCGCTTCGCGCCCGCCAAGCTCCTGCTCGACATGGCGCAGAAGGGCGAGAGCTTTTACGGCCGCTTCGCTCCCGGAAAGAAGGCCGCGTGACCCGACCCCTGGTGGGCAGTGCCAACCCCGGGGACGGGCACCTATGCGCCCCGCACGGTGCGCTCCTCACCGGCGGGCTGGCCTGACCCGCCGCCATGATTGCCCTTTCGCTCCACCCGTGATTAGGGTTGCGACCTTTTTTCGCCGGAACCCCGAATGGCTCGCGACCAAGTCGACATGACGCCGATCGAATCGCGTGACGAACTCGTCGCGTGGTTCGAGGCGGGCTGCAAGCCGAAGGCGAAATTCCGCGTCGGCACCGAACACGAGAAGCTCGTCTTCACGGTAGACGGCCACAAGCCGGTGCCGTACGGCGGCCCGCGCGGCATCCGGGCGCTGCTCGACGGAATGCAGCACCTGCTCGGCTGGGAGCCGATCATGGAGGGCGAGAACATCATCGGCCTCGCCGACGTGACCGGCGGCGGCGCGATCTCGCTCGAGCCCGGCGGCCAGTTCGAGCTGTCCGGCGCGCCGGTCGAGACCATCCACCAGACCTGCAACGAGCTGATGGCGCATCTGGCGCAGGTGCGCGAGGTGGCAAAGCCGCTCGGCATCGGCTTCCTCGGCCTCGGCATGACGCCGAACTGGAGTCGCGCCGATATCCCGCAGATGCCGAAGGGCCGCTACAAGATCATGACGGCCTACATGCCGAAGGTCGGTACACTCGGCCTCGACATGATGTACCGCACCTGCACGGTGCAATCGAACCACGACTTCTCCTCCGAATCCGACATGGTGAAAAAGCTTCGTGTGGCGCTGGCGCTGCAGCCGGTCGGCACCGCGTTGTTCGCCAACTCGCCGTTCACGCAAGGCAAGCCCAACGGTTTCGTGTCGTTCCGCTCCGAGATCTGGCGCGACACCGACAATGCGCGCTCGGGCATGCTGCCGTGGGCGTTCGAGCCCGGCATGGGCTTCGAGCGCTACGCGGACTATGCGCTCGACGTGCCGATGTATTTCATCAAGCGCGGCGACCAATACATCGACGTCTCCGGCAAGTCGTTCCGCGACCATCTCACCGGCAAACTCATTCCCGGCGAGCGCGCCACGATTTCGGACTGGGCCAACCACGTCTCGACGATCTTTCCGGAGGTGCGCCTGAAGCGCTACATCGAGATGCGCGGCTCCGACGGCGGCCCGTGGCGGCGGCTGCCGTCGCTGCCGGCGTTCTGGGTCGGCCTGATCTACGACGACGCCAATCTCGACGCCTGCTGGGAGATCGTGAAGGACTGGACCGCCGAGGAGCGCCAGAAGTTGCGCGACGACGTGCCGCGTCTGGGCTTCAAGGCGACGATCCGCGGCAAGAGCCTGCTCAATCTCTCGGTGGAAACGCTGCGGCTCGCCGAGAAGGGGCTCGTCCGCCGCAACAAGCTCGATCGCAACGGCCGCGACGAGACTCGCTATCTCCGGCCGCTCCAGGAGATCGTCGCGCGGGGCATCACGCCGGCCGAGGAGCTTCTGGAAAAGTATCACGGGCCTTGGAAGGGCTCGGTCGAGCCGATTTTCGAAGAGTACGCATACTAAGTTTGAAGCTTGTCCCGCCCTCATCCTGAGGAGCGGTCCGAAGGACCGCGTCTCGAAGGATGCGGGCGGCCCCATCCTTCGAGACGCATCGCTTCGCGATGCTCCTCAGGATGAGGCCGCGAGAGGCCGCAAAAGCGCGTTACGCCGCGAAAAAACTACTCCGCCGCCTGCGCCGCCTCCGACAGATTGTCGAGCGAGGAGATGATGTGCTCGGCGAGCGCGTCGGCGAGCGCCAGGCTCTCGTGCGGATTGCGGATCAGGCCGACGCGGCAGGTCGGCAGTTCGGGGAAACCGTCCGCGGGGCTAAGCACGCGCATGCCGGGGCGCAGGCCCGATTCCGGGAATATCGAAACCGCCAGCCCCGCCAGCACGGCGGCGGCCACGGCGCCGGCGTTGGCGCTGGTGTAGGCGAGGTGATGCGGCCGGCCGATCGTCTCCCGGCACTCGATGGCGGCGCGCCGCCAGCCGCAGCTCGGCCGCCCGAGCGCCAATGGCAGCGGCTCCTCCAAATGGGTGGAATGGCGGTTCGACGTCACCCACAGCAGCCGCTCGCGCCGGAACGCCTCCGACGCGCGCGATGAGCCGCAGTCGGTGATGATCGCCAGGTCGAGTTCGTTGGAATCGATCAGTTCCACCAGATCGACCGACGGTTGGCACAGCACCGTGAGTTCGACGCCGGGATAGGCGCGCGAGAACCGCGCCATGATCTCCGGCAGATAGCGGTCGGCGTTATCGTCGGGCAGGCCGAGCCGCACCCGGCCGGTCAGTTCCTTGTCGTCGAAGGCGGCAAGCGCATCGACGTTGAGCTTGATGATGCGGCGCGCGTAATCCAACAGCCGCTCGCCGTCCTCGGTAAGCTTGGAGGCGCGGCCGTCGCGCGCGAAGATCGGCTTGCCCAGCCGCTCCTCGAGCCGCTTCATCTGCATCGACACCGCCGACTGGGTCTTGTGCACGACCTCGGCGGCCTTGGTGAAGCTGCCGGTCTCCACGATTGCGATGAAGGTGCGTAGTTGGTCGACGTCGATCAGGGCGCTCATGGTGGCCTCCAGGCCGGGCTGTTCAGCGTCCGGCGATATATCACCAATGATGATTGGTTAGATTAAAAACATTCGTTTCACTTATCAATAGGGACGTACTAATTATCGCTCGTCTAGGGGAAATACGGGTGGGCATTCCAGGTGGCTCCGCAGCGATGCGGCGGCCCAAAAGGGTGCCCCTGCCGCATTTCCCAGCCGAAATTGGAGCCTGCCATGCCTGCCATCAGCTCTCTCGCCATCTCGGGTGCGGCGCCTTTGGGCCGCGCGCTTTGGGACCTTGCCGGCCGTGCGGCGCGCGGTCTCAAGCAACTCGCCGGGAGGATCAAGAACCGGCGCGACGCCATGCGTCTGGCCGAGCTCGACGATCGCATGCTGGCGGACATTGGCTTGAACCGCAGCGACCTGCGCGACGCCTACGCGGTGCCGCCGTGGCGCGATCCGAGCGATATCCTGGCGCGCCGTGCCGCCGAGCGGCGCGGTAGCCGGCGGCGCCGGGCGGACACGCGCTGCGTACCGATCGCGACGGTTTCGAGCGAACTGTTCGGAACGCCGCCGGTCCCCTGCTACCCGTCAGCCGACCGTTCGGCGCGGTATCTGCTCTGAACCGAGTCGCTTGGTTGAATGAACTTGGCCGATCCTCCCATCGGCCACCGTCCGGAACGGCGGTTTCCCCTCCCGCCCTTCGGATGCTGCGCCCGCCGCCCCCCGGCGGGCGCATTCTTTTTCGCCGGTCGTTCGCCGGCCGCGGGCAAAACCGGTCCCACTTTTCGGGATCATGCTCTAACATGCCGCAATGCACCTTGATGGGACAGCAGCGGCATCGATGCGTTTCTTCGTCGGCGGCCTGTGCGGGCTCGCGCTGATTGCGCTGGCGATTGGGCCCGCGCGCGCGCAAACCGGCTTCGACCGGCCGGGCGGCGACTACGCCCGCTTCACGATTCCGTCCGGCGATCCCGAAGTGTGTTCGGCGCGCTGCGACCGCGATGCGCGCTGCCGGGCCTGGACCTTCTCCTATCCGGGCACCGCCGCGCTCGGCGGCAGCAACCTCGCGACGTGCTGGCTGAAAAACCAGGTGAAGCCGCTCGTCGAGAACCGCTGCTGCACGTCGGGCGTGAAAGGTGCGGCGCTGGTCGAGACGCGGCCGGGCCCGGTCGAGAATGCGATCGACCGCATCGGCGGCGACTACCGCAACTTCGAGGTCCCGGCCAACCAGGATGTCGCTGCCTGCAAGCAGGCCTGCGAGGACGAGAACCGCTGCCGCGCTTGGTCCTTCGTTCGGCCGGGCTACGGCGGGCCGCAGGCGCGGTGCTACCTCAAGGACAAGGTCACGCGGCCGCGGCGGCGGCCGTGCTGCATGTCGGGCGTGGTGCGGTAGCTATAGTTCAAATTCCAGTGAACAGAAGATCAAGCGCGGCGATGATCTCGTAGCGCTGCGCTTCGCCTGATCCGACAGTCCTTCCAAACATGGTCCGCGGAACAGCGGCCAAATGCTCTGTCAGGGCGACATATCGCCGGCCCTCGATATTCACCGTTGGATGAACTCGAGAATTCGCAAGAGCGGCTGTCCATTCCACCAACGGAGCCATGATCCGGACTCGGAAAGAGCTCGTTCGATCATGCTGGAGAACCAACAGATAGGGGTATTGCGCGCGAGTTGCTGGATTGGAGTTTTCGACGATGTCGAACTGGCTTGCCAATCAGAACGACCGGACGCCGTCGGAAAACAACCCGTGCCGTTCGAAAAGCTCGTTGCACGAGTCGACGGCCATTTTGTTTTCCTCGTACCATTCGCGCGCCGCCTTTTCACGCTCGGCGGCGTGAAGCGTCGGGATCCGGCGCCGTAACGCGGAAATCAACAGTTCCGAAAGATCGATATTCGCAGCGTGGGCCGCCGCGATGGCCTCTTCATCAAGCTCAATGCTGACGCGCTTGGTCATGGTTCTTTCCGTCCGAGCCGACAGTACTTATTTAACCGAGTCGATCCATCAATTCCAGCGCCGCTCAGCCCGTCCCGCCGACCGTGATCCGCTCCATGCGCAGCGTCGGCTGGCCGACGCCGACCGGCACGCCCTGGCCGTTCTTGCCGCAGGTGCCGACGCCGGTGTCGAGCTTGAGGTCGTTGCCGACCATGGCGACGCGCTTGAGGTCGGTCGGCCCGTTGCCGATCAGCATCGCGCCCTTGAGCGGCGCGCCGAGCTTGCCGTTCTCCACCTTGTAGGCCTCGGTCACGTTGAACACGTACTTGCCCGAGGTGATGTCGACCTGGCCGCCGCCGAGGTTGACGCAGTACACGCCGTTCTTCACCGAGGCGATGATCTCGGCCGGGTCACGGTCGCCCGCGGTCATGTAGGTGTTGGTCATGCGCGGCATCGGCACATGGGCGTGGCTCTCGCGGCGGCCGTTGCCGGTCGGCTTCATATTCATCAGCCGCGCGTTCTGGCGGTCCTGCATATAGCCGACGAGGATCCCGTCCTCGATCAGCACGGTGCGGTTGGTCGGCGTGCCTTCGTCGTCGATGGAGAGCGAGCCGCGGCGGCTCTGGATCGTGCCGTCGTCCACCACGGTGACGCCCTTCGCCGCGACCTGCTGGCCCATCAGGCCGGCAAACGCCGAGGTCTTCTTGCGGTTGAAGTCGCCTTCCAGCCCGTGGCCGACCGCCTCGTGCAGCATCACGCCGGGCCAGCCTGCGCCGAGCACGACATCCATCTCGCCGGCCGGCGCCGGAATCGATTCGAGATTAAGGAGCGCCATGCGCACCGCTTCATCGACGGCGTGTTCCCAGGTCTTGGCATTGATGAAATTCTGATAGCCCTCGCGGCCGCCGTAGCCGTAGGAGCCGGACTCCTGCCGGTCGCCGGACGCCGCCACCACCGACACGTTCACCCGCACCAGCGGGCGGATGTCGCGGTAGGTCTGGCCGTCGGCCCGCACGATCTCGACCACCTGCCAGGAGGCGCCAAGGCTCGCAGTCACTTGCTTGACGCGCTGGTCCTTGGCGCGGGCATAGGTGTCGATGGTTTCCAAGAGCTTCACCTTGGCGTCGAAGCCGGGCGCTTCGAGCGGGTTGTCGTCGCTGTAGAGCTTCACATTGGTGCGGCCGGGCGCCTCGGCGTACTTGCCGGAGTGTCCGCCCTTCACCGCCCGAACCGCGTCGGCGGCGCGAGAGATGGCGGCCTCGGAGACATCGGAGGCGTGGGCGTAGCCGACCGCCTCGTCCTTCACCGCGCGCAGCCCAAAACCCTGATTGGTGTCGTAGGTCGCCTGCTTGAGCCGGCCGTTGTCGAACACCAGCATCTCGGACTGCTTGTATTCGAGGAACAGCTCGCCATCGTCGGCGCCCTCGATCCCGCGATCGATCAGCTTGCCGACACGGACCTTGTCGAGGCCGACGCGGTCGAGGAGGGAGGCGTTCGGGTTCATGGCATTCTCCGGTGGCACGCCATCTTAGATAGGAAGGCGACCCTGGTCCGTACAGATTGCAGTTTTACGCCGAAAACTTGACCTGCCAGCTCTGATCCAGCCGTCGAAAAAGCGACGGCCCGCTTTCGCGGGCCGCGCACCTTTCGATTCCGGTCTGCTATCCGCCTCAGCAGCTCGAGGCGCGATACCAAGTCCAGCCGTACGGGATGTAGGCGGTGTGGCAGCCGTAGCCACCGTAGCCGTAGCCACCACCGTAATAGCCAACGGTGGAATAACCGCCGCCGTAGTATCCGCCGTCGGAATATCCGGTGCTGTAGCCGACATCGGTGTAGCCGGAGTCATCGTAGTAACTCGGGTCGGAGTAGCTGCTGTAATATCCGCTACCGCCGTAGTAGCCGCCGCCACCGTAGTAGCCACGGCCGCCGTAGTATGCGGTCCGATAGCCGCCGTAATAGCCGCGCCCGCTGTAGTAGCCACGGCCACCGTAGTAGCCACGGTTGCCGCCGTAGTACGCGGTTCGCTAGCCGCCGCCGTAGTAGCCGCGATTGCTGTAGTAGCCACGGCCCGCATAGGTACGACCGCCGTAATAGCCACGGCCGCCGTAATAGCCACGGCCGCCGTAATAGCCGCGTCCACCATAGTAGCCGGACCGGACGGCGACACCGCCGCGGGGGCCGACGGCGATGACGCCGCGACGGCCGCGATAATACGCTGACGCTTGCGCGTCCTCGCCTTTGTACTCTTCAGCCCCGGCGGGGGTCGACCCGCCAGTGCTGCACGCCAGCAGCATCGCCACCGCCATGGCGCATGCTGCACTCACTGTGCGCATCATGTGGAATTCTCCGCATGCACGCCGCATCCACTCACGAGCTTAGCGGATTAAGGTTCCGTTAACCATATATGTCTTTGAATTAAATGAGTATTCTTTCCATATTTTCGTCCCGGAACGGGACAGTTTTGGGGCAGCGCCGGTGGCGGCTTTAGGCCGAGAACCGCACCGAGAACCGCACCGAGATTGCCCCGACCGGCGCCAGCTCAAAATCCACGCCTCGCTCGCCCGGCTCCAGCAGCATCGGCACCGTCAGCGACCCGCAGATGATGAACTGCCCGGCGCGCAATCCGCCGCCGACCGCCGCGGCCACGTCGGCGACGTGGCGGACGATGTTGACCACCTCGCCGATATTGGTTTCGAGATCGGCGGGGACGGGGACATCCTGGCCGCTGCGGGTGACGCGGCCCTTGAGCCCGTCGAGGCGCGCGCCGCCGCGCATGATGTCGCGGGGCCCCAGGATCACATGGCGCTGGAAAATGTCGCCGGAGAGGACGGCCTGCACGTCGTCCATCGGGCAGTCGATATCGGCCAACTCGATGGCGGGGCCGAGCGCCGCGATCGCCTTGCGGACCTCGTCGCGATTGGCGCCGGCGGGCAGGTCCCGGCCAATATACGCGGCGATCTCCGCCTCGGCGGCCGGCTTCTGCCAACCGGCGAGCGATACATCCGCGCCTGATTCGATCAGCGCGCGGTCGAGCAGGAAGCCGACGAGCGGCGCGGTGAGCCGGAGGTTGGTCTGCGCGGCGGGCGCGCCGAACCCGACCTTCCAGCCGATCTGTTTGGCGCCGCCTTCGAGCAACCGGTCGCGCAGCTCCATCTGCGCGCGCATGCCGTTGCCGATGCGCGGATCGCGGAGCGTCTCGCTCATGAATGGCCCTCGGGCGGGTTCTCGTAGCCCGAGGCCTCGATCGAGCCCGCGCCCATCCAGCCCCAGACCAGCACGACGTCGTCGCTCGACGTGTTGTTGAAGCCGTGCCAGACGCCGCGCGGCGAATAGACCACGTCGCCTTCGACCGAAGGCTCCAGGCCCTTGTCGGTGATGATGTGGCCCTGGCCCTTGAGGACGATGAAGAACTCGTCGCAGTTGCGATGCAGATGCCGCTCGTGGCTTGCGCCCGGCTTGAGCACGGTCCAGCCGACGACGTGATCGGCGCCGGCCGATTTCTTGTCGATCAGGAACTGCACCTGCATGTCGATCCAGCCGTCGTCGCGCTTGAGGCCTTCGACCCTCGGCACGTTCTTCATGTTGGTGCGGAACATCTTGGCGCCGAGCGACGCCGATGTGATTCCGGTCGCGGCCTTTACGGCCTTGGCCAGGGCTGCTCCGATCTTTTCACCGGTGTTTGTCACGATCGTCCTCCAGAATCCTGTCCACCAAGCCGGCGATAGACTTGGTGCGCCACGACGAAATCGTTGTGATCGATGCCGAGCCCGCGGCAGGCGTTCATCATCTCGTTGGCGGCGGCGGCGAGCGGGGTGGGGCTGCCGAGCTGACGGCCGAGATTGAGCGCCAGAAGCATGTCCTTTTGCTGCAAGGTGACATCGGCGAGCGGCACCTCGGGCATGTTGCCCTCCAGAATGAACGGCCCGCGATAGCCCAGCACCGGCGACGCCGCGACGCTCTTGAGGATGGCGTCGACCGCGGCCTCGCGGCTGACACCGCCCTTCTCGGCCAGCGCCACGGCTTCGCCGAAACAGATGACCTCGACCATGAGCAGGAGATTGACCGCGATCTTCATCTGGCAGGCGAGCCCGTTGCCGCCGATGCGCATGACCTTCGGTCCGATCGCCAGCAAAACGGGCTTCGCTCGCTCGAAGGCCGCCTCGTCGCCGCCGATCATGACCGAGGCCAGGCCGGCCTTGACCGTGACCGGGCTGCCGGAGAGCGGGCCGTCCAGCATGATCGATCCGGCCTTGGCAAACTGTTCGGCGACCGCGCGGCTCGCATCCGGCTCGATCGTGCTCATATCGATGTAGATACAGCCCTTGCGCAGGCCCGACACGATGCCGTCGGGGCCGAGCGCCACCGCTTTGACCGCCGCCGAATCGGTGACGATGGAGAAAACGATCTCGGACGCCACCGCCACGGCCCGCGGCGTATCAGCAAAGCGCATGCCTGCGGCGATCAGCGGCTCGGCCTTGTCCCGCGACCGGTTCCAGCCGGTGACCGTATGCCCCGCCGCCATCAGCCGGGGCACGATCAATGCGCCCATGGCTCCGAGACCGACAAATCCGAGATTCACTCCGACGCCTCGCTAGTAAGAACCGTGTCATGCCCCGCGAATGCGGGGCATCCAGTATCCACCGTGATGGGGTTGAAGGCGAGGCCATGCCAACTCGCGCACGCCGGGGTTACTGGATCGCCCGCCGGAGCCTGTCATCGGGCCCGCCGAAGGCCGGACCCGTTGGCGGGCGATGACGCTCGGTGGGCAGGGCCCTAAGCTTCAGGGCAGCTTGTCGAAGCCTTCGCCGAAGCCCTTGAGGCTGATCGGAAAGCCGATGCCCTCTTCCGGCGTCTGGAAGATGATGAAGGTGGCGGACTGGCCGGTCCGCATTTTGCCGATCAGGTTGTCGTCCATCACCACCTCGGCGACGCAGCCGTTGGGCACGCAGCGCACGAAGCCGGCCCGGCCAAGCTCTGCATTGTCGACCTTGAGTCCCAGGCCGGAGGGCAGGAGTACGCCGGGCGGGGCGATCACCCGCATGATCCGCGACTTCTTGTCTGCGGTCTTCAGGACGATGACGGTCAGGCCGATATTGGGTCGGTCCTCCGCCGTGACGCTTTGAATCAGCGCGCATTGCTCGGCCTGGGCGCCCGGAGGCGTGTCGCAGCGGATCTGCCAGTCGCTGTGGACGGAGCGGACCGTGCCTTGAGCATGGGCGAGGCCCGGGAAAAGCGCCATGGACGCGACCGCAATTGTGGCGGCGAGGTATTTGCCCATCATCCCGTTCCCGACGGCTCCGAATCCAGGCGGATGCGTGCGAATCGCAGCCCCTTGGATAGCACTGCGTCGCCCGTCTGAGCTACCGCCGCCCGCCGAGGCAACAAAACCAGTGAACAATGCAAATCGGCGTTTTTGCAGCCGTATTGCGTTCGGCCGTCGCGTTCCGGTCTTGGAGCGCCAATATATGCAAAATATCCCGGATTGCCGCATTGGACCGCCGTTCTTGCACATTGCGACCGCTCTAGAATTATGATTTGAAAAGCTTGGGAATTCCCCTCCCGCCGCACCGCCTGCCGAGGAGCGCGGCCCCGCCGGGGGCGCCTGATCGGGAGCGGGTTTTGATCTCTAACGACGCTCGCCGGTGCGGCAAGGACACGTCACGATTGATTTCGTCGAAGGAGCAATGACGACGATGCTGGTGCTTAAGCGGTGGGCCGCTCTGGCGGCTGCGGTGATGCCCGGACTTCTGATGGGTGGGGTGGCTCTGGCCGGGTCCGGACAACCGTCCCCCTGGCAATTGGGCTTCCAGCAGGCGGCGACGCCGGTCATGGAAAACATCGTCTGGTTCCACGACTTTCTACTCTGGCTGATCATCGCCATCACGCTGTTCGTGCTGGCGCTGCTGGCGATCGTCGTCGTGCGGTTCAACGCGAAATCCAATCCCAATCCGTCGCGGACCACGCACAACACCCTGCTTGAGGTGGCGTGGACGCTGGTGCCCGTGATCATCCTCGTGGCGATCGCGGTTCCGTCGTTCAAGTTGCTGTTCCTGCAACTGACCATTCCGCCCGCCGACGTGACGGTGAAGGCCACCGGCAAGCAATGGTACTGGAGTTACGCCTATTCGGACGCCAAGTTCGAATTCGACTCGATCATGCTCAAGGACAACGAGCGCAAGGCCGACCAGCCGCGCCTGCTCGCGGTCGACAACGAAATGGTGGTGCCGGTCAACAAGGTGATCCGCGTCCAGGTCATCGGCGCCGAAGTGATCCACGCCTTCGCCGTGCCGTCGTTCGGCATCAAGATCGACGCTGTTCCCGGCCGGCTGAACGAGACCTGGTTCAAGGCCACCCGCGAGGGCATGTACTACGGCCAATGCTCCGAGCTGTGCGGCCGCGATCATGCCTACATGCCGATCGCGGTGCGGGTGGTGAACGATCGCGACTACGCCGCCTGGCTCGATCAGGCGAAAAAGAAATACGCCACCGATGACAGCCGGCCGGCAACGAATGTCGTTGCCGCCAGGTAGCGTCGGACGGAAGCAATCAGCGGACGATAACGACAGGTCGAAGGAATTGATAATGGCTACCACGGCTCACGGCGCACACGACGACCACGCGGCACACGAGCACCATACCCCGACCGGATGGCGCCGCTTCGTCTATTCGACCAACCACAAAGACATCGGAACGATGTACCTCGTGTTCGCCATGGTCGCCGGCGTGATCGGCGGCTTCATGTCGATCGCCATCCGCATGGAGCTGCATTTTCCCGGGATGCAGGTGTTCCACGACAGCCATCAGTTCAACGTGTTCACCACGGCGCACGGCCTCATCATGATCTTCTTCATGGTCATGCCGGCGCTGATCGGCGGCTTCGGCAACTGGATCGTGCCGCTGATGATCGGCGCGCCGGACATGGCGTTCCCGCGCATGAACAACATCTCGTTCTGGCTGTTGCCGGCCTCGTTCGCGCTGCTCTTGACCTCGGCCTTCGTCGAGGGCGAGCCGGGCGCGCCCGGCGTCGGCGCCGGCTGGACGATCTATGCGCCGCTCTCCACTTCCGGCCATCCGGGCCCGGCGGTCGATTTCGCCATCCTGTCGCTGCACTTGGCCGGCGCCTCGTCGATTCTCGGCGCGATCAACTTCATCACCACCATCTTCAACATGCGCGCGCCCGGCATGACCATGCACAAGATGCCGCTGTTCGTATGGGCCGAGCTCGTGACCGTGTTCCTGCTGCTGTTGTCGCTGCCGGTTCTGGCCGGCGCGATCACCATGCTGCTGACCGACAGGAATTTCGGCACCACCTTCTTCACCGCCTCGGGCGGCGGCGACCCGATTCTGTTCCAGCACCTGTTCTGGTTCTTCGGCCACCCCGAGGTCTACATCCTGATCCTGCCGGGCTTCGGCATCGTCAGCCAGATCGTGGCGACGTTCAGCCGCAAGCCCGTGTTCGGCTATCTCGGCATGGCCTACGCCATGGTTGCGATCGGCGGCATCGGCTTCGTGGTGTGGGCGCATCACATGTACACGGTCGGCATGTCGACCGGCGCGCAGGCCTACTTCATCGCTGCCACCATGGTGATCGCGGTGCCGACCGGCGTGAAGATATTCTCCTGGATCGCCACGATGTGGGGCGGCTCGATCGAGTTCAAGACGCCGATGCTTTGGGCGGTGGGCCTGATCTTCCTGTTCACCGTCGGCGGCGTCACCGGCGTCGTGCTCGCCAACGCCGGCGTCGACCGCTCGCTGCAGGACACCTATTACGTCGTGGCGCACTTCCACTACGTGCTGTCGCTCGGCGCGGTGTTTGCGGTGTTCGCCGGCTGGTACTACTGGTTCCCCAAGATCACCGGCTACATGTACAACGAGTTCATCGGCAAGCTGCACTTCTGGACGACCTTTATCGGCGTCAACATCGTGTTCTTCCCGCAGCACTTCCTGGGCCTTGCTGGCATGCCGCGGCGCATCGCCGATTACCCGGATGCTTACGCCGGATGGAACTACGTCTCCTCGGTCGGCTCGTATCTCTCGGCGCTCGGTCTGCTGGTGTTCTTCGTCGGCCTTGCGCAAGCCTTCATCCGCAAGGAGAAGGCGGCCGACAATCCTTGGGGCCCCGGCGCGACCACGCTTGAGTGGACGCTGTCGTCGCCGCCGCCGTTCCATCAGTTCAACGAGCTGCCGCGGATCAAGTGATGTCGCTTATCAGCGAAACCGCCGAACTGGCTTCTCCGCTGCGGAGGGAGATTTCCTACGCCGAGCCGAGCATGGCCGGCGCGGGCGACTACCTCGCGCTGATGAAGCCGCGGGTGATGTCGCTCGTCGTATTCACGGCGTTCGCAGGCCTGGTGGTCGCGCCCGGCCATATGCATCCGGTGCTGGCGTTCTTTTCGCTGGTCTGCATCGCCGTCGGCGCCGGCGCCGCGGGCGCGCTCAACATGTGGTACGACGCCGACATCGACGCGGTGATGACGCGCACCGCGGACCGCCCGATCCCGGCCGGCCGCGTTCGGCCGGGCGAGGCGCTGGCCTTCGGCATGGTGCTCGCGGGCTTCTCCGTCGTGTTCCTCGGCCTGATGATCAGTCTGCTCGCGGCAGGCCTGCTCGCCTTCACGATCTTCTTCTACGCCGTCGTCTATACGATGCTGCTCAAGCGCTGGACGCCGCAGAACATCGTGATCGGCGGCGCCGCTGGCGCGTTCCCGCCGATGATCGGCTGGGCGGCCGCGACCGGCGGCATCGGGCTGGAATCGATCCTGCTGTTTCTCATCATCTTCTTCTGGACGCCGCCGCATTTCTGGGCGCTGTCGCTCTACAGCGTCGAGGAATACCGCCGGGCCGGCGTGCCGATGCTGCCGGTGGTGTCGGGCGTTGACGAGACGCGCCGCCAGATACTGATCTACAGCATTCTGCTCGCGCCGATCGGCGTCTTGCCCTGGCTTCTCGGCACCGCCGGGCTGACCTATGGCGCGACGGCAATCGCCGGCGGTGCGCTGATGGTGGCGCTCGCCTGGCGGCTGTATCGCCGGCCGGACAAACGGGCCGCCAAGCTGCTGTTCACGGTTTCCATCGCCTATCTGTTTGTGCTGTTCGCCGTGCTGCTGATCGAGCACGGCTTGGGCCTGCAGAATTTCGGCACCCCGTTCGGACGTGTGTTTGCATGAGCCTCGCGATGGACCTGCAGCCCACCGAACCCGGCATTGTCCTGACCGCGGAGCAGAAGCGCCGCCGCCGCGGCCGCTCGATCGCCATCGCGCTGGCGCTCCTGGCCTTCGTCGTCCTGATCTTCGCCGTGACCCTGGTCAAGGGACCGGGGGTGATGGTCCGCCCGTTGTGAACGCCATGACCGATCAGCCCGCCACGCCACTCCGCCGCCGCGACATCGTCGTCGCGGTGAGCTGCGGCCTGTGCGTGGCCTTCATGGTGGGCGCGGCCTATGCCGCGGTCCCGCTCTACGACTGGTTCTGCCGCGCCACCGGATTCAACGGCCGGACCCAGGTCGCCACTTCGGCGCCGTCCGGCGCTCTCGGCCGCACGATCACGGTGCGGTTCGACGCCAATGTTGGGCCCGGCCTGCCGTGGCGCTTCGAACCCGAGCAGAACTCGATCGAGGTCAGGCTCGGCGAGGTCGTCACCGTCAACTATCGCGTCATCAACGAGACCGCGCGGCCGATCACGGCGACCGCGGCTTACAACGTCACTCCGCTTACGGTCGGAGCCTTCTTCCAGAAGATCAACTGCTTCTGCTTCACCGAGCAGACCCTGAGGGCCGGTGAGAAGCGCGACATGCCGGTTGTCTTTTATGTCGATGCTTCGATGGCGGACGATCTCGATGGCGCCGGCGTCAACACCATCACCTTGTCCTACACGTTCTATCCGCAACGCGAGCCCTCGCGGCCGGTGGCGGACGACACGCCGGCCGGACGGCCGGGACCTATCTAGGCTTCAACGGAGACTGAAATGGCCGACGCGCACGCCAAGCCGCACCACGACTACCACCTGGTCGATCCGAGCCCCTGGCCGGCGGTCGGTTCGATCTCGGCCTTCGTGATGGCGGTCGGCGCGATCGCCTGGATGCATCATATGTTCGCCGCAGCCCCGCTGGTTTTCGGCGCGGGCGTGATCGGCGTGCTCTACACCTTCATCGTCTGGTGGCGGGATGTCATCAACGAGGCGGAGCATGGCGGGTATCACACCCGCGTGGTGCAGATTTCGCACCGCTACGGCATGATCCTGTTCATCGCCTCCGAGGTGATGTTCTTCGTCGCCTGGTTCTGGGCCTATTTCGACGTGGCGCTGTTCCCCGCCGACGTGCATCAGGTCGCGCGCACCGAGCTGATCGGCGGCGTGTGGCCGCCGGCTCCGAGCGCGGACCACACCTCGTTCCGCGGCACCTTCGATCCCTGGCACCTGCCGCTGCTCAACACGCTGATCCTGCTGACCTCCGGCACCACGGTGACCTGGGCGCATCACGCGCTGCTGCACGGCGACCGCAAGGGGCTGATCAACGGCCTGTGGCTGACCGTCATCCTCGGCGCTGCCTTCACCTGCGTGCAGGCCTATGAGTATTACCACGCGGCCTTCACCTATTCCGGTCACATCTACGGCGCCACCTTCTTCATGGCGACCGGATTCCATGGCGCCCACGTCCTGATCGGCACCGTGTTCCTGATCGTGTGCCTGATCCGCTCCTACAAGGGACACTTCACGCCGACGCATCATCTCGGCTTCGAATTCGCCGCGTGGTACTGGCACTTCGTCGACGTGGTGTGGCTGTTCCTGTTCGCCTGCATCTATGTGTGGGGCGGGGGAACGCCGCTCGCGCATTGAGGGAGCATGATCCCGAAAAGTGGAACCGGTTTTGGGACCAGATCATGCTCTAATAGAAAGACCCAATTCATTTCCAAAGGGGCGGCCACAAGCCGCCCCTTTTGCGTTATGCAGACGTCATGGCCGATGATCCCAAGCCCTCGCCGATCCGCACCGGACTGACCTGCCGCTGTCCGCGCTGCGGCAAGGGCCGGCTGCTGCAGGGCTTCCTCGACGTGCGGCCGCGCTGTGAGGCCTGCGGGCTCGACTACAAATTCGCCGATGCCGGCGACGGCCCGGCGGTGTTCATCATCCTGATTGCAGGCTTCATCGTGGTCGCCTGCGCGCTCGTGGTCGAGTTCAAGTACGAGCCGCCGCTCTGGGTCCACGCGCTGCTGTGGCTGCCGCTGATCCTGGCGACGACGCTCCTGCCGCTGCGTCCGATGAAGGGACTGATGGTCGCCCTGCAGTATCACCACCGGGCCGCCGAAGGCCGGACCGGGGCGAAGCCGTGACGATGGCCGGCTGGCGAAATGGCCTGCTCGTACCGGGCGCACTGGCGGCTCTCGGCCTTCTGGTCCTGCTCGGGCTCGGCACCTGGCAGCTCGAACGCAAGGCATGGAAGGAAGGACTGGCCGCGACGCTCGACCGCCGTCTCAACGACGCGCCGGTCGCGCTGCCGCATGCGTCCGAATGGGCGGGCATGACGCCGGCCAATTCCGAGTTCACGCGCGTCCGCCTACGGGTTGAATTTCCGAAGGCGGCGGACGCGGCGGTCTACACCAGCGGTTCGGCGTTGCGCGATGACGTGAAGTCCCAGGGCTACTTCGTGTTCGCCCCGGCGCGCCTGCCTGACGGGCGGCAGGTCGCGATCAACCGCGGCTATGCGCCGGATCGGACCTATCCGAAGCCGGCGGGCCCGGAGGAAATCGTCGGCTCCCTTCGCTGGCCGGAGGCGCCGTCGTGGTTCGTCTCCGACCATGACGCGGCGGGCGACATCTGGATGGTGCGCGATCCGGCCGCGATGGCCAGGGTCAAGGGCTGGGGCGCGGTCGCGCCCTTCTACATCGAGCAGGAGGCGCCGGTGCCGCCCGGCGGCCTGCCGCATCCCGCTCCGCTCAAGGTGCGCCTGCGCAACGACCACCTGCAATATGCCATCACCTGGTATGGCCTTGCCGCCGTGCTGGTGGCGATGTGCGCGATCTGGGCGGTCAAGCGCCGGCGTGAAGGCTAGGGAATGGTCACAATCCAAGCGCCAGTTGAGATCGTCACTCCGCCGAAGCGATATCCGGCGGTTGGACGCTGCGTCTATTGTGGTGCCTTTAGCAATAATCTCACTAAAGAACACATCATTGCACATGGTCTTGCTGGCAATTCTCTTGTTCTGCCAAAGGCAAGTTGTACCTCCTGTCAGGATCATACACGCAGAGCCGAAAACGCCTGTCTGAGGCATCTATGGTGGCCATTTCGTACGAGGTTGGGCTTTCCCTCTTCAGGAAAGCAGACGCCAACGGATTTCCTCGTGCGTCAGATGAAAGTGACCAAACTCAACGACGATGGGAGCATTGAAGGTTACGATAAGACCGCTGAGCTAAAGGTGGAACCCACGGAATTTCCACTTCTGTTTCTGACGTACAAATTTGAATTGCCCGGGTTGATCATCGGCCGCGATCCTAACGCGGGCATCAATATTGAACTTATGTTGCGGCACAATGAGTCAGAAACCCGCAAGTATATTCCGAATGACAAGGATGGCATTCGGATCGCACCGATGGACAAGGATTCTTTTCTCCGGATGCTTTGTAAAATTGCGCACGCGTATGCGACGGCAGAATTAGGCTTTGGCTCTTTTCGTCCGGAACTCGCAGATTTCATTCGAGGGAAAATATTGTCCCAAGCATGGCATTGGATTGGGAGCGACACAGTGACACCAGCGCCAGAACAAAGGTTACATGACATTAAATGGAGCGCGCCGACTGTAGACGGCCACACGTATGTAGTGGTGAGCCTGCGGCTATTTTCATTTATCGGCGCACCGCGTTATCACATTGTCGTCGGAGAATTGACGCGCCCGATCGCTCAACTCCCCTTCCTCGATCAGCCGCTTTACACAATTGACGTGAAGGCCCCGCTGCCACTTGGCGAACTCGTACAGATCGACACAAGGTCGGGGGCGGCTGCGATCTAGGAACTCTACTCCCTTCGCTATCGGGCCTTGTCAGCGACCGTCCTAGAGGACGCTGTGGTGCTCCCTCTTAGTCAATATGGTTGTTATTTCAGATGTTTATGCGTTCCTTGTGAAACGCGGACCATCCGCATAAGGTCGCGAACGACGCTCCAAATCACGCTCAAGGACCGCTGTGCGCTACGTCTCCACCCGCGGCGAAGCTCCGCCGCTCGGCTTCATGGATGTCACGCTCGCGGGGCTCGCCCGCGACGGCGGGCTCTATGTGCCCGAGACCTGGCCGCGTCTCTCGCGCGAGACCATCGCCGGGTTTTCCGGGCGGCCTTACGCCGAGGTGGCGGTCGAGGTGATCCGGCCGTTCGTCGGCGACAGCATCTCGGAGGCGGATCTGTCGCGGCTCGCCCGCGAGGCCTACGGCACGTTCCGGCATCCGGCGGTCGTGCCGATCGCGCAGGTCGGCGCCAGCACCTTCCTGCTCGAGCTGTTCCACGGCCCGACGCTCGCCTTCAAGGACGTGGCGATGCAGCTCCTGGCGCGGCTGATGGATCACGCGCTGGCCGCGCGCGGCGAGCGCACCACCATCGTCGTGGCGACCTCGGGCGACACCGGCGGCGCCGCGGTCGAGGCGTTCCGCGGCCGCGAGCGGACCGATCTTTTCGTGCTGTTCCCGCAAGGCCGCGTCTCGGATGTGCAGCGGCGCATGATGACCACGGCCAACGACAACAACGTGCATGCGCTGGCGATCGAAGGCACGTTCGACGATTGCCAAGCGCTGGTGAAGGGGCTGTTCAACCACCACGCCTTCCGCGACCGCGTGCGGCTCTCGGGCGTCAACTCGATCAACTGGGCGCGCATCGTCGCGCAGGTGGTCTATTATTTCACCGCCGCGGCGGCGCTGGGCAGCCCGCATCGCAAGGTCGCCTTCACCGTGCCGACCGGAAACTTCGGCGACATCTTCGCGGGCTACGTCGCCGAGCGGATGGGCCTTCCCATCGATCGTCTGGTGATTGCGACCAACGTCAATGACATTCTGGCGCGGACGCTCTCAACCGGCACCTATGATCTGCGCGAGGTGGTGGCGACCTCCTCGCCGTCGATGGACATCCAGGTGTCGTCGAATTTCGAGCGCCTGCTGTTCGAGGCCACCGGCCGCGATGCCGCGGCGGTGCGGGGGCTGATGGCGTCGCTCGCGCAGTCCGGGCGCTTCTCCATTTCCACGGCGGCGCTGTCGGCGATCCGTTCGCTGTTTTCCGCGGGCCGCGCCGACGAGGACGAAACCGCGGCGACCATCCGCACCACGCTGCGCGAAACCTCCCGCCTTATCGATCCGCACACCGCGGTGGGCCTCGCCGTCGCGGAAAAAGAGCCGCGCGATCCGGCCATGCCGATGATCGTGCTCGGCACCGCGCATCCCGCCAAGTTCCCCGATGCGGTCGAAGCCGCATGCGGCATTCGCCCGGCCTTGCCGGACTGGCTTTCGGACTTACCTGAACGGCCTGAGCGGGCGACCCCAATGCCGGTCGATCAGGGCGCCATCGAGAAATTCATCCTGGCGGCGAGTCGTGCCGCGCGTGAAGGAGCCGCGGCATGAGCGTGGAAGTCACTCGTCTCCCGACCGGTCTGACCGTCGTCACCGACAGCATGCCGCATCTGCAGACGGCGTCGCTGGGCGTCTGGGTCGGCTCCGGCAGCCGCGACGAGGAACCCAACGAGCACGGCATTTCGCACCTGCTCGAACACATGGCGTTCAAGGGCACCGCGCGCCGCACCGCGCGCCAGATCGCCGAGGAGATCGAGCAGGTCGGCGGCGACCTCAACGCCGCGACCAGCTCCGAGACCACGGCCTATTTTGCCAGCGTGCTCAAGACCGACATGCCGCTCGCGTTCGACGTGCTCTCCGACATCCTGGCGAACCCGACCTTCGACCCGGCGGAGCTCAAGCGCGAGCAGAACGTCATCGTGCAGGAGATCGGAGCGTCGGAGGACAATCCCGACGATCTCGTCTTCGACTATCTGCAATCGACGGCGTTTCCGAACCAGCCGATCGGGCGCCCGATCCTCGGCACCCGGGAAACCGTCTGCTCGTTCAAGGATCAGAACCTGCGGGCCTATCTTGCCCGGAACTATCGGGGCCCCGACATGGTGGTGGCGGCGACCGGCGCCATCGAGCACGACGCCGTTGTCGCCGAGGTCGAACGGCGCTTCGGTGAGTTCAATGGGCCGGCTGCGCCGGTGCCGCTGCCTGCGAGCTTTGGCGGCGGCGTCAAGCTTGAAGCGCGTGATCTGGAGCAGGTCCACATCGCTCTCGCGCTCGAAGGCCTGGCGCAACGGCACGCCGATTACTTCAGCCTTCAGGTCTTCACGATCATCCTCGGCGGCGGAATGTCGTCGCGGTTGTTCCAGGAGGTGCGCGAGAAGCGCGGCCTCTGCTACACGATCTCGGCGTTCCACGCGCCGTATTCCGACACCGGGATGTTCGGCATCTATGCCGGCACCGACTCCAGCGACGTGAAGGAATTGATGCAGGTCGTGGTCGATCAGACCGCGGCTGCGGCAGGCTCCATCACCGAGGCCGAGGTCAACCGCGCCAAGGCGCAGATCAAGGTCGGTCTGCTGATGGCGCTGGAGAGCTCCGGCGCCCGCGCCCGCCAGCTCGCCAACCAGATTCTGGTCTATGGCCGGCCGCTGCCGATCGAGGAAATGGTCGCCCGGATTGATCGCGTGACGGTCGAGAGCACGCGCGCCGCGGGCGCGGCCCTGATGGCGCGCGCGCATCCGGCGATCGCGGCGCTCGGCCCCGGCGAGGGGCTTGAGGGCGCAGCCACAATCGTGGAGAGTCTCAGGCGCCGGGCAGCTTGAAGTCCACCGATGGCGTTGTTTCGCACCCTCAGCGCACCCGAGCCGCTTCCGCCCATCGCGGGGGAGGGCGTGGTGCTGCGCGGCCCGCAGATGGCGGATTTCCCGGCCTGGGCGGAATTGCGCGAAGCGAGCCGCAGGTTCCTCACCCCGTGGGAGCCGACCTGGCCGGCCGATGACCTGACCCGGCCGGCCTTCCGCCAGCGGCTGCGGCGCTACGCCGAGGACATGCGGACCGATCAGGCCTATCCGTTCTTCCTGTTCCGCGCCGAGGACAATGCGCTGGTCGGCGGCCTGGCGCTGGCCAACATCCGCCGCGGCGTCGCCCAGGCGGGCTCGCTCGGCTATTGGGTCGGCGCCCCCTACATCCGCCGGGGCTACATGACCGCGGCGGTGCGGGCGCTCGTTCCGGCGGCGTTCGAGGTGCTGCGGCTGCACCGGGTGGAGGCGGCCTGCATTCCGACCAATCTGGCCTCGGTGCGGCTCCTGGAAAAGACCGGCTTCCGGCGCGAGGGCTATGCCCGATCCTACCTGTGCATCAACGGAACATGGCAGGATCACCTGCTTTACGCGCAGCTCCAGGGCGATCCGCGCGGTTAACGCGCCTGGAACATCGCGAACTTGGCTGTGTTCCGGCCCGGCCTTGGGGCCGCCACGTTCCCTCTGCTATAAAAAGCCGCTGAAATTACCGGGGCTTTACCAGGATTTAGCCATTTCCGACCTAAGCCTTGGGCCGGGGTCGTAGCAGTGGGGTGGGTGTGTTTGAGTTCAAGCTTCCTCGCGGCCTGAACGTCGTGTTCGCCATGTTCGGCTCGCTGCTCGCGGGCTGTTCGTCATTGCCGTCGATGCCCTCGGCGCCGTCGTTTTCATCGATGTTCGGCTCGGATAAAGGCTCCGGCGCCCAGGCGTCCGCTGCCAGCACGCTGCCGGCGAACTTCGAATGCCCGGACGTGACGCTGCGCCAGGGCGCCGCGACGATGACCTCGTCGGCCAATCCGGCCGAGCCGACGGCCATGAACCTGCGGCATCAGGTCACCATCGCGACGACCGCCCGCGAGTGCCGCCTGCTGCCCAACAACATCCTGTCGATCAAGGTCGGCATGCAGGGGCGCGTGATCCTCGGGCCGGAGGGCAGCCCCGGCGCGGTCGACGTGCCGGTGCGCTACGCCGTGATCCGCGAAGGTGTCGATCCGAAGCCGATCGTGACCAAGCTGGATCGGATAGCGGTCACGGTTCCGCCCGGCGACTCCAACGTGTTGTTCACACATGTGACGGAAGGCCTGGAATTCCCGATGCCCAGAGCCGGCGAAATCGATTCCTACGTGATCTACATCGGGTTCGATCCGTCCGCGGCGCAGGACCAGAAGAAGCCCAAGGCGAAGCCCGCCGCGCGCCGCAAGACGAGCTAAATCGTCGTCCGTTAATAAGCTGGATTGAGCGCTGATGGGTTGATGAAGTGGTGCAATAGCGCAATCATGATCGAGCGCAAAAGAGCCCTCAACCAGGCGAGGATGCGTCGGAAGTTGTAGCCGACAGCGGTGAGGATGGTGTTGGCGGCATC
>CAMAWG010000010.1 GCA_945861855.1 Rhodoplanes serenus | reverse complement strand
GCTCCCATTCCTCGTCCGTCAGATCGGACGGATACCGCTTCGTTTTCTTTGCAATATCGGCCATCCGGCCACGATTCGCTGGGGTCCACATCCCAAGCTTGAATCACGCCGATAGCTTCAACACAATCCATTCTCAAACGGTCTCTAAGTCTTGTATCGGCCCTGGCCATGGCGCTGCCCCTTGGCGGCTGCAATATCACGCGCGATCCTTACGTATCCTCAAGCTTGGTTACGCGATCCGGCAGCAACTGGAAGATCGACCGCCAAGCCGACCGCGTGAGCGATGGCCCCATCAGCCTCGCAGTGGCCCAAGGCAAGGCTTCGAACTCCAACGTAGCATGGTCCCAGCCGGCACGGCTTCAACTCTCCTGTTTCATCGACAAACCGGTCGTCAGTTTCCGCTTCGAATTCAAAGTTGGCTCCGACCGCAACTCATTCCTTGGTTATCGTTTCGACGAAAAGCCCGGCCATGAGACCAATGCGCGGTTTCTCGCGAACGCTCTGACCGTGGTTATCGATCATGACGATGAGGTCGCTCAGTTCGTCAGCGACCTCGCGACCAGCAACGTGCTCCATATTAGAATCCGTTCATTCAACCGCGGCCGCACCACCGCGGAGTTCAAGGTCGACGGCGCCGAAGCAGCCATTGCATCCGCCTATGCCGCCTGCCCTGTGAAGAAGCCCGAACCGCAGCGGGTCGCCACGCAGTCGGCACGCAAGCGCAGCCGGTAGGCTCATTTCCAGAGCGCGACGCTGCGCCCTATTCCGCAGCCGGGCATTAGCCCGTAGGATGCGGCCCGCGCTCAAAAGAAATCTCCTGGGAGGAAGCAATATGAACCGTTCCATGCTGATGGCTGCCGCCTGCGCGCTCGCGCTAGGGATCGCCGCGCCGGCGAAGGCGCAGGACTACCCCACCCAGACCATCAAGCTGGTCAGTTCGTTCGGCGCGGGCGGCGGCTCCGACATTATCGGCCGCATTGTCGCGCAGCGGCTGCAGGAGAAGCTCGGCCAATCGGTGGTGGTGGAGAACCGGGCTGGCGCCGGCGGCATGATCGGCAACGAGTTCGTCGCCAACTCGCCCAAGGACGGCTACACGCTCGGCGTGATGACCGCGGGCCAGATCATCTCCCCGGTGATGACCAAGACGCCGCGCTACGACACGCTCAAGGTGTTCGACTCGGTCGGCCAGATCGCGACCGCCGGCCTCTTGATCGTGACGCGGTCGGACTCGCCCTACAACGACATCAAGTCGATGGTCGCCGCAGCCAAGGCCAACCCCGGCAAGCTCAATTTCGCAAGCCCTGGCTACGGCGCGACGCAGCATCTCGCGGCCGAGTTATTCAAGCAGGTGGCCGGCATCGACACACAGCAGGTGCAGTTCCGCACGTCGGGCGAGGCGCTCGCGGCGCTGCTCGCCAAGCAGGTGGACGTGCTGTTTGACACGGTCACGGCGCTGCTGGGCCAGGTCGAGTCCGGCCAGGTCCGCGCGCTCGCGGTGACCGGCAAGGACCGTTTCCCGGCGACGCCGAACGTGCCGGCCGCCATCGAGTCCGGCGCGGTTCCGAACTACGACGTCACCACCTGGTACGGGCTGTACGGGCCGAAGGGCATGCCGCCCGCAGTGGTCGCCAAGCTCAACAAGACGCTCAACGAGATCATTGTCGAGCCCGCGGTCCGCGAGCGCCTGACCAAGGCCGGCGTCGTGGTGAAGGGCTCGACGCCCGAGGAATTCGACAAGTTCATGGCCGGCGAGTTCGCCAAGTGGACCAAGGTGCGAGAGGCGGCGAAACTGGAGCAGAGATAGCGGCGGCGCTACTCCGGCTTGAGCCCCGCGGCCTTCGCGGCCTCGGCGGAATTCGCGAATTCCTTCTTGATGTAGTCGCCAAACCCCTTGGAGTTCTGCAGAGATTCGGCGACAAGCTCCGCGCCGGTCGCCAGGAACTTGTCCTGCAGCGCCTTGACGGCCAGCGCCTTGATCAGCGCCTGCTCCAGCGTCGCGACGACGTCGGGCGGCGTCTTGGCCGGCGCAAGGATGCCGACGTAGCTCGCGGCGAGAAAATCCTTCAGGCCGGATTCGATCATGGTCGGCACGTCTGGCGCCAGCGCGCCGCGCTTGGCCGAGGCGACGGCGACGATGCGAAGCTTTCCGGCCTTGTAGTGCGGCAGCGCGGTGGACATCTCCGTCATGCCGCCGGAGACGGTCCCGGCCAGCATGTCGGGCACCAGCGTGGCGCCGCCGCGGTAAGGCACATGCGTCAGGTTGGCGCCGGTCGCCGCGATGAAACGCACGAGCGTCATATGACCCGCGCTGCCGGCGCCGGAGGTGGCGATGGTGATCGGCTGCCGCTTCGACAGCGCGACCAATTCCGGAACGGTCTTGGCCGGAATCGATTCGTGCAACACGATCGCATGCGGCGCCAGGTTGGCGAGCCCGATGGCGACGAAGTCCTTGATCGGATCGTAGCTGAGCTTGGCCTGCACGAACGGATTGACGGTCAGCGGGCCGTTCGAGCCGATGAGCAGCGTGTAGCCGTCGGGCGGCGCGGACGCCACCTGCCCCGCGCCCAGGCTGCCGCCTGCGCCCGCGCGATTTTCGACCACCATGGTCTGGCCGAGCGAGGGCGACATGCCCTCGGACATGAGCCGCCCCACGAGGTCGGCGTTGCCGCCGGCCGCGAACGGCACGATCAAGCGGATCGCCTTGTCGGGATAGGCGGCGAAGGCCGGTCGGGGCAGCAGCGAAGCGAGCGGCGCTGCCGCGAACGTGGTCAGAAGAGTCCGGCGTGAGATCGACATGGGCGTTCCTCCGCGCTTGTTGGCTGATTGTTGGAAGCGATGGGTCCGATAGCGTGCGGACATCGTGCGGGCAAACTATTCCGCCGCGCGCGCGCCCGACAAGAGAAATCGCCCCTTCCAGGCCCCCCCCCCGGGAGGTGAGTTTTTCCAGGCGTCGAACGAGCCTTGCCCACCTGTTTCGCGGGCGCGCGGCCGCCCCTATATTCGAGCGTCGGTTTCGAGCGCGCCGCACCGGCGCGTCGAGCGTTATCTGGAGCATTTCATGGCGACCCGTCAGATCAAGCTCAATGCCTTCATGCGGCCGGCCAGCATCCACACCGGCGGCTGGCGCTACCCCGGCGCCTGGCCGGACATGAATTTCAACTTCGCGCATATCAAGGAGGCGATCCAGAAGCTGGAGGCGGCGAAGTTCGACGCCTTCTTCATGGCCGACCACATGGCCGTGCTCAACATGCCGATGGACGCGCTCAAGCGGAGCCACACCTCGACCTCGTTCGAGCCGTTCACGCTGCTGTCGGCGCTGTCGCAGGCGACATCGCACATCGGGCTGGTCGCCACAGGTTCCACCACCTTCGACGTGCCTTACCACATCGCGCGCAGGTTCGCCTCGCTCGACCACATCAGCGGCGGCCGCGCCGGCTGGAACATCGTGACCACCTCCAATCCGGATGCGGCGCTGAACTTCGGCCTCGAAGAGCACATGGAGCACGGCGAGCGCTACCGCCGCGCGCGCGAATTCTACGACGTGGTCACGGGCCTCTGGGATAGCTGGGCCGACGATGCGTTCGTCCGCGACGTCGACAGCGGCGTATTCTTCGAGCCTGAGAAAATGCACACGCTCAACCACAAGGGCGAATTCCTTTCGGTGAAAGGCCCGCTCAACATCGCGCGCCCGATCCAGGGCTGGCCGGTGATCGTGCAGGCCGGCGCCTCCGAATCCGGCAAGCAACTCGCCGCCGAGACCGCGGAGGCGGTGTTCACCGCGCAGAGCAACATCGAGGCCGGGAAGGCGTTCTACGCCGACGTAAAGGGCCGCATGCAGAAGCTCGGCCGCAATCCCGAGCACTTGAAGATCCAGCCGGCCTGCTTCGTCGTGGTCGGCGACACCGTCGAGGAAGCGAAGGCCAAGCGCGCCAAGCTCGACAGTCTCGTGAACTACGCCAACTCGATTGCGTCTCTCTCGATCGCGCTCGGCACCGACGCCTCGAAATTCGATCCCGACGGGCCGCTGCCGGAAATCCCCGACAGCAACGCGAGCAAGAGCGGCCGCGAACGCGCCATCGCCGCGGCGAAGCGGGAGAACCTCACCGTGCGCCAGCTCGCCCAGCGCATGGGCGGCTACTCTGGCCTCGCCATGATCGGCACGCCGAAGACCATCGCCGACGAGATGGAAGAGTGGATCGAGACCAACGCCAGCGACGGCTTCACCATCATGTTCCCCTACCTGCCCGGCGGGCTCGACGACTTCGTCCGCGGCGTGATCCCGGAGTTGCAGCGGCGCGGCCTGTTCCGCCGCGAATACGAAGGCAAGACGCTGCGCGAGAATTTGGGGCTGCCGCGGCCGGAAAATCGCTTCTTCAACCGCAGCAAGGCCGTTGCGGCCGAATAGCATGAGCGAGATCGAGAATTTCCACGCTCACGTTTATTACGACGCGCCCACCCGCGCGCAGGCGCTCAGTCTTTGCGAAACGGCCGGAAAGACATTCGGCGTCAAGGTCGGGCGGATGCACGACCACCCGGTCGGCCCGCACCCGCGTGGCAGTTGCCAACTCACCATCGGCAAGGAGCAGTTCACGGACGTCATATCGTGGCTGGTGCTCAACCGGGCGGGCTTGACGGTCTTCACCCACGCGCAGACCGGCAACGCGCTCAAGGACCACACCGACCATGTGATCTGGCTCGGCCCGTCGGAGACGCTCGAGCTTTCGCAGTTCCGCTAAGCGCTCCGCCCCAGCACGTTGCCGAGATCGTGGTAGATCGTGTGCAGGTGCTGCGCCTCGGCGTCGACCGACGCCATTTCGATGACGAAGCCGTCGCCGATCACACGATAGCCGAACGCCTTCTCCGGCGTGTTGGCGCCGTACCAGGCAAAATGCACGGCCTGCCGGTCGCCGGATTGCAGGCGCGCCCGCTGCGCGGCGGACAGCGAGGCCGGAAGATGCTCGACGCCATAGAGCTCGATCATCTGCCACAGCAGATCGTGCTGCGCCGTCGCAAGCTCGGACGCGGGCAGGCCCACCTTCTTCGCGTTGGCGCGCTCGCGTCCCGCATAGGACAGGATGTTGTAGGGCGTCGTATCACCGACCCGCGCCCGGCCCTGCAGCTTCGGCGCAAGGTCGCTCATCAGCCGCCGCGCCAGGCCTTCCTCGCCCACAAGCGTGTTGAGGCCCTTGTGCGGCCCAGACGGCACGCGGTTCGGCAGCGCGGAGAACGACGAGGGCGTGACCGATACGATGCGGTTGTCGCGCACCGCAACCGACTGGGTCAGATGGTGTCCCTCGCAGCGCAAGCCCCACGAGCCGGTCTCGGCCGGCGTACCGAACACCGAAATCGAGAAGCGCTCCGACGAACGCTGGCCCGCGCCGTTGCCGCTCGCTGCCAGAATGTCCTGCAGCAGCATCACGTTCTTCGCTTTGGCGACGCCGGCGGGCGACCAGACCGCGCCCAGCGCGCTCCAGGCGGATTCCTTCTGCGCGGCGGTCATCTGCTCCAGGCGAAGGCCCGGCTTCGCGTAGCCCGACACGCCGAAGTAACTCCAGCCGCGCCACTCCGGGCCGTTCCAGGCGAATGACGCAGCTTTGCGCTTGTCTGGTTCAAGGCCCGCCATGAACGCGCGAACCTTGCCGAGCAGATCGGCCGCGGGCGCGAGGCCCTCGTCGGCGGCGGCGACAAAGCGGGGCAAGGCCGCCGCGCCAAGCAGCACCGCGCCTGCAGCAATGGCGCTGCGGCGATCGAATGAACGTGCCGGTTTCGGCTTGTCGTTCAGGCCACTCATGGACGGCCTCCCTGCTCGGCTTCAGCCTATCCCCGATTTCCCTTCCGCTCCAACCCCGCTACGCTGGCGCCACGTCATTCCATGTCGCAGTGCACACAGGACGCCGACCCACATGAACCGCCTTCTTGAGCTCCCGCCCGAAAAGCAGACGCCCGAACAGAAAAAGGTGTTCGAACAGCTTGTCGCCGGCCGCGGCCGCATTCTCGGCCCCTACAAGATCTGGATTCATTCGCCGACGGTCGCGAGCGGCATGGAGCACATCGGCACCTACCTGAACAAGAAAGGCTCGCTGTCGGAGCGCGAGGTCGAGATCGGCATCCTGGTGATCGCCCAGCATTGGGACGGCGACTACGTCCGCCAGGCCCACATCAAGATGGGCAAGCAGGTCGGCCTCACGCAGGAAACGATCGACGCGATCCTTGCGGGGCGCGACCCCAAGCTCACCGATCCGCATGAGCGGGCGGTCCACCGCTTTGCCGCGGCGCTGGTCGCAGGCGGCAAGCTGTCGGATGCCGAATTCTCCGAGATCGAGGCGGCCATCGGCCGCGATGGCGTCGCCGAGGTGCTGGTGCTGCTCGGCTATTACACCTCCGTCGCGCTCGGGATGAAGGTGCACCAGGTGCCAATCCCGCCGCCGACGTAAGCATTGACGACAACGCAAGACCAAAAATCCAGCCGGGAGAAACGCCAATGACCACACGCCGCCAGTTCATCGTTTCCGCCACTTCCGCCTTCGCGCTGCCGGCGCTGTCACGCACCGCATTCGCGCAAGCCTGGCCGTCTCGCCCGATCCGCGCGATGGTTCCCTTCGCGCCGGGCAGCACGCTCGACATCGTCGGACGCCTCGTGCTCGATCCGCTGTCGACCCAGCTCGGCCAGCCGATCGTGGTCGAGAACCGCGGCGGCGCCGGCGGCACCATCGGCACCGGCATGTTGGCCAAGGCCGAGCCCGACGGCTACAGCATCCTGATCCAGGCCTCGGCGCATTCCGCTGCGCCCGCGGCCTATCCGAACATCGCCTACGACGTCGCCAAGGATTTCGTCGCCATCATCCCCTTCGGCACCGTTCCCAATGTCACGGTCGTGTCGCCGGAAAGCGGCATCAAGACGCTGAAGGATCTCGTCGCCAAGGCCAAGGCCGGATCGGTGACCTACGCCTCGGCCGGCGTCGGCAGCGCCACACACTGGGCGGCCGAACGGATACGCGTCGCCGGCGGCTTCCAGGGGGTGCATGTGCCGTTCCGCGGCGGGCCCGAGGCGCTGACCGAGGTGATGACCGGGCGCGTCGACTTCACCTCGATGGGCATGTCGTCGGCGCTGCCGCTCATCAAGAGCGGCAAGCTCGTCCCGCTCGCCGTCAGCACGCCGACGCGGTCGAAGACGCTGCCCGACGTGCCGACCACGATCGAGGCCGGCTTGCCCGACTCCGACTATGTGTTCTGGATGGGGATGTTCGCGCCCGCCAAGACCCCGCCGGCCATCGTCGAACGCCTGCGTTCGGAAACCGAGAAGGCGTTAAAAAATTCCAACGTGATCGAAAAATTCGCGGCGCAGGGCATCGAGCCCATGATGATGTCGTCCGCCCAGTTCGACGCGCTGATCAAGAAAGAGATCGCGACAAATATCGCGCTGGTGAAAGCAGCCGGTTTGAAATTCAACTGATCGAAGGAAGCCGATGGACCAACTGTTGCCGCTTGCGGAAAAGATCGCAGCCCGCCTGATCGCGCGGAAGGAGACCGTCGGCATCGCCGAGGGCTCGGCCGGCGGCCTGATCTCGGCCGCGCTCCTCGCCGTGCCCGGCGCCTCGGCCTATTTCATCGGCGGCGCCGTCGTCTACACCGGCGCCGCGCGAAGCGCCTTCACCGGCATCAGCCTGGACGACATGAAGGGCCTGCGGCCGGCGAGCGAGCCCTATGCGGCCCTGCTGGCCCAGCGCGTCCGCGAGGGCCTCAACACCACCTGGGCAATCGCCGAGGCGGGCGCGGCGGGGCCTTCGGGCAACCGCTATGGCGATCCGGCCGGACACACCTGCATCGCCGTCACCGGACCGTCGCAGCGCACCCTCACGCTACGGACCGGCAGCAGCGACCGCCGCGCCAACATGCGGGCGTTCGCCGCGCGCGCGCTGGAATTGTTCGCGGAGCAGATCGGCGCGAAGTAGCCGGCTGGCTGCTCACTGCGTCATGTCGAGCATGACCTTGCCGCGGGCGTGTCCGGTCGCAACGTGCTCGAAGGCCTTCAGCGCATCGCTGAAGGGGAACACCTCAGTCACCACGGGCTGCACCGCCTTCATCTGCACCAGCGCGGTGATCCGATCGAGCAGGGCTGTGTCGTATTTCACCGGGGCGGGCTTGACCTCGACGTCGCTGCGCGGCGGCGCCTGCGTCATCGGCGGCACGGAAATGTGCACGAGCACGCCGCCCGGCTTGAGCACCGGGAACGATTTGAACCGCACGTCGCCGCCGATCAGGTCGAACACCAGATCGACGTCCTTGATCGCCGCGCTGAAGTCGCCCTTGGTGTAGTCGATCACCTGGTCGGCGCCGAGCGAGCGGACGAAGCCGGCGTTCTTGCTGCCCGCCGTGGCCGCCACCGTCGCGCCTAGATGCTTGGCAAGCTGCACCGCGAAACTGCCGACGCCGCCCGCGCCGGCGTGAATGAGCACGCGCTGGCCCTTGGCAAGCTTCCCCGTGGTGACGATACCGGCCAAGGCGCTGAGCCCCGCGATCGGCAGCGAGCCCGCGTCGATGTCGCTCAGGCCCGCGGGCTTTCGCGACAGCGTTGCCGCCGGCACGGCCACATACTCCGCATGGGTGCCCCAGCGCGACGGGTCGGCGACGCCAAAGACCGCATCGCCGATCTTGAAGCCGGTCACGGCGCTGCCAAGCTTGGCGACCGTGCCCGCGCAATCGCGGCCGAGCACGTGCGGCAAGGTGCGCTGCGAGGGCCCGCCGTAGCCCCGCGTGATCTTGGCGTCGACCGGATTGACGCTCGCCGCCGTCACCTTGACCAGAACGTCGTTCGGCCCCGGTTCCGGCGTCGCCGCTTCGGCAAAGCGCAGCGACGAAAATCCATCGTATCCGTTGAGCGTCAACGCCTTCATGAGCCCGCTCCCTATTGTCGTTATTCCAGAACCACGCCGCTCGCCTTGATTGGCGCGGCCCAGGTCTCGATCTCGCTGCGAACGAACTTGCTCAGGAACTCCGGACTCCGGTTCTCACGCGGGGGCACGAGGATGCCGATATTGTCGAGCTTCTCCCGCACCTCCCGCCGGTCCAGCATCTCGCTCGCAGCCTTGTTGAGCGCCCGCACGATCGGATCGGGCGTGCCTTTGGGATAGAAGAAGGCGTTCCATCCGTAGACCGAAACGCCGGCGAGGCCCTGCCCCCGCGCGGTCGCAAGCTCCGGCAGCATCGGCACCCGGCGCTGCCCGAGATTGGCCAGCGCCTTGACGGCGCCGCCCTTGATCAGCGGCACTGCGGTCGAGCCCGCGTCACAGACAAAGTCGATGCGGCCCGCCATCAGATCCTGCATCGCCTGCGATGTGCTGCGATAGGGAACGTGGGCGATATTGGTCCCCATCGCGCTGCTCAGCAGCACGCAGACGATATGCGTCGCCGAGCCCGCCCCGGCGGAGCCGAACTGCATCCGCGCCTGGTTCGCCTTCGCATAGGCGACGAACTCGGTCAGCGTGCTGGCGGGGAAATCGTTGCGCACCAGCAGCGCGAAAAACGACTCGCCGACGAGTCCAATCGGGGCAAAGTCCGCCGCCGCATCGTAGAGTGGCTTGCGGTAGAGCGTCTGGTTGTAGGCGTGGGTGCCGGCCGTCGCCATGCCGAACACGTAGCCGTCGGGCGCCGAACGGGCGACGCGATTGGAGCCGGTCATGCCGCCGGCTCCGGCGACGTTCTCGATGACCACTGGCTTGCCCAATATCTCTCCGAGCGGCGCCGCCATGACGCGGCCGATCGCATCGAGCGGCCCGCCGGCGGCAAACGGCACCACCATGGTCAGCGGCCGGTTGGGCCAGTCCTGCGCCGAAGCGGACGTGGCCGCGGCGCCGAGTACGAAGACCGCAGCGAACAGCAACCGCCCAAACTTGCTCGTCCCCATGATGCCCCTCCCCGCAGCCGTCATCCGCCGCTTGCGCGCCAACTTAGCGCGGAACGATCAGCGGTGAAACATGCGCCCGGCGCAGGGCCGCCCGCTTCCGGCATCGTATTGAAGCCCGGCCGCGCGCGCCTGTAAGGTTGTCCTCAACCAGGAAACAGGAAACGCCATGCCGTCCGATATCGACCCGCGTTCAGGAATGCGCCTGCCGCTGCCCAGGCGAGAGGATCTCGACGAGGCCGGACAGAAGGCCTACGACCGCGGCACGACGCCGGGCGCGACCATCGCCGGCCTGCAGGGACCGGCGGGTATCCAGCTTTACAGCCCGAAGACGTCGGGGCATGTCGCCGCGCTCAACCGCTATCTGCGGTTCGAGGCCGGCTTCACGCCGCACATCCGCGAGATCGCGATCCTGATCACCGCACGCGAAATGGACAGCCAATTCGAATGGGTCGCGCACGAGCCCGAGGCGCTCAAGGAAGGCGTGCCGCAGAGCACCATCGACGTCATCAAATACCGGCGCAACACCGAAGCCCTCGACGCGACCGACGCGCTGGTCATCGAGCTCGGACGCCAGCTCTGGCGCGATCACAGGGTGAAGCCGGACACCTTCGCCAAGCTGAAAGCCATTTTCGGGCCGAACAAGCTGGTCGAGCTGGTCATGCTGATGGGAAATTACGCGGGAACTGCCGCGCTGCTCTCGGCGGTCGACATGCAATTGCACGCCGGAAGAAAGCCGCTGCTGCCGATCCCGTAGGAAACCGCCTGTGTTTGCGCCTCCGGCGCTTTTCTGCCACTTTACGGTGGTGACGTGCGCGCCGGCCACTACGTCACCATGACGCATATCGGCTGCGTGCCCGTCGCGCTAGAATTTGCCGTTTTTGACATGTCAGTGACGCGATGAATCGCACGGCGCAAGAATCGCCGCAACGCATTTGGAATGTTCGCTCTGGGGGCGACGTGATCGTGGAACTGGCACTCGACGCCCGCACTGTCGGCTGGCCCGGAATGCGGATCGTCCGCCTCGGCAAGAGCCGGCGCCGCACATGACCGAAGGCCCAACCCAGGGCATCGCCGCGATGTTTGCGGAGCGGGAAGCTGACCGCTATGACATGCACAGCCGCCATCTCAACGAGCAGATGGTCCGTGTGCTCCGGACCATCGGCTACGATGTCCAGTTCCGCCGCGGCACCGGCGCCTATCTGTTCGACGCCGCGGGCGACCGCTACCTCGATCTGCTGAGCGGGTTCGGCGTCTTCGGCATCGGGCGCAATCATCCGGCGTTGCGCGACGCGCTGAAGGACGTTCTCGACAACGACCTTCCGAATCTCGTGCAGCTCGACGTCGCGACGCTGGCCGGCATCCTGGCCGAGCAGCTCCTGGCGCGCGTGCCCTATCTCGACAAGGTGTTCTTCGCCAATTCCGGCGCAGAGGCCGTGGAGGGCGCGATCAAGTTCGCCCGCACAGCGACCGGGCGGCCGGGGCTGGTGTTCTGCGACCACGCCTACCATGGGCTGACCAACGGCGCGCTGTCGCTTAACGGCGACGCGATCTTCCGCGACGGCTTCGGGCCGCTGCTGCCCGATTGCATGCGCATCCCGTTCAACGACCTGGCTGCACTCGAACGCGCGCTGTCGTCGCGCACCATCGCCGCGTTCATCGTCGAGCCGATCCAGGGCAAGGGCGTGAACATGCCCGCCGACGGCTATCTGCAGGCGGCCGCCGATCTCTGCCGCCGCCACGGCACGCTGTTCGTCGCCGACGAGATCCAGACCGGCCTCGGCCGCACCGGCCGCTTCCTCGCGGTCGAGCACTGGAACGTCGAGCCGGACATGGTGCTGCTGTCGAAATCGCTCTCCGGCGGTCATGTGCCGAGCAGCGCCGTGCTGATGCGGCGGCATATTTTCGAGAAGATGTTCGACCGGATGGACCGCGCGGTGGTGCACGGCTCGACCTTCGCCAAGAACGATCTGGCGATGGCGGCGGGCATCGCCACGCTCGACGTGATCGAGCGGGAGCGCCTGATCGAGAACGCGGCGCGCATGGGCGATCGTCTGTTGCGCGATCTCACCGCTATGATCCCCCGGTACGAGATGCTGCGCGACGTCCGCGGCAAGGGAATGATGATCGGCGTCGAGTTCGGCGCGCCGGATTCATTCCGGCTGAAGGCCTCGTGGAGCCTGCTCGAAACCGCGAACAAGGGTCTGTTCTGCCAGCTCATCACCATCCCGCTGTTCAAGGATCACAAGATCCTCACTCAGGTGGCGGGACACGGCAGCCACACCATCAAGCTGTTGCCCGCGTTCGTCATCAACGACCAGGATTGCGACTGGATCGTCCGTGCATTCGACGACGTCATCGCCGGCAGCCACCGCGTGCCCGGCGCCGTCTGGTCGCTTGGCAAGACGCTCATCGGCCATGCGGTGCGCGGCCCGAAGGCCAATCGGGCGGCACCGCAGAATACGTCCGCGAGCGTCTAGCCCGCGGCAAATGCCTGCGGAACCACCTCCGCCGAAGCGGGGAACTTCCGCCTTTTTGTCATGAATCGCGAGGAACGCGGGCGCGGGATTCCGCGTTCTATTACTACGCTCATCAATTCGAGAGGTAGTACCATGACAAAGACATTCACCACGCTCGCCGCCGCCGCGGCCCTCACGATCGCGGCGATCGCAGCGCCTGCGCCCGCGGAAGCCCGCAATCGTGGCGGCGCCATCGCCGCTGGCGTGATCGGCGGCCTTGCCGCCGGAGCACTCATCGGCGGCGCAACCCGCTCGTATGGTTATTACGACGGCGGCTACTATACGGGCGGCCCCTACTACGCGGCCGCGCCTTGCTCATGGCGCCGTGAACGCTTCTGGGATGGCTTTCGCTGGCGCATCCAGCGCGTGCGGGTCTGCTACTGATCTTAGACCGACTGCAATCTGAACTGCCGTTCAGGTAAGACAGCAAAACCGTCCACCATCTTGCAGTGCAAGATGGTGGACGGTTTTCTGCTTTGTTCCCCGATCAAATTTCCGACAAATTGCAGGGGCTTATTTCGCCGGACTTGATTTGGCTTTAGGTTCAATCAGTCATTTCAGCGATCGGCGAGGGGCCGGACGCATCAGGAGACCACCATGAAGAAAACGCTTCTTGCTATCGCGACCATCGCGGTGCTGGCCGTCGCCACCCTGGCGCCGACCGACGCCGAGGCGCGCAGGCGCGGCGCCGGCATTGGCTTGGGCATTGCCGGCGGCCTCGTGGCGGGCGCCATTATCGGCGGCGCGATCGCCGGCTCGGGTCCCGCTTACGCCTATCCGCGCGCCTACTATCCGGTCGCCGGCTACCAGCCCTACTCGTATGGCATGGCGCCAGCCTACGGCTGCCCCGGCGGCTACTGGGCGCGCCGTCCGCTCCGCGATCCGTACGGCCAGGTGGTCGGCTGGAGCCGCCCGCGCTTCTTCTGCCCGGCCTACTGATTGCTTAAGTCTGAATTGAGTCCAAGCCCGGCGGACGCGCAAGCGCCGCCGGGCTTCTATTTGCGCTTCTGCATGTGCGCCAGAACGTCGGCGGTCGGCCAGCAATCGAGCTTGAGCCCGTTCGCCTTCTGGTAGGCGCCGAGCGCGGCGCGCGTCAGCATTCCCGCCTTGCCGTCAATCTTGTCGCCGTAGAGCCCGCGCTCGGTGAGTGTGCGCTGCATCGCCTCGACCTGCCCGGTGCGAAGCTGCGTGTTTTTGCTCCAGGGCTTCTCGAACGGGCGCCCATCGAGAATGCGGTCGCTGAGATGGCCGACGAACAGCACGTAAAGGTCGGAGAAGTTGTAGTCCTTGATGACGAAGTAGTTCTTCGGCGCGAGGAATGCCGGGCCATGAGTGCCTTCGGGCAGCAGCAGCGACGCTTCGTTCTTCAGCTCGTCGGGTGCGAGCTTTCGTCCAAAGGCCGGCGCATAACCGCGCTTGAGCCATTCGCCGATCGGCAGCACGTGAGCGGGCTGCGCGATGGTGCAATCGACGCCCGCCGGCAGCCGGACCTCGTAGGCCCAGCGTTCGCCGCGCCGCCAGCCTTTGTTGGCGAGTTGCTTCGCTGCCGAGGCGAGCGCATCCGGGATCGAAGTCCAGATGTCGACCTTGCCATCGCCGTCGAAATCGACTGCGTGCTTGTAGTACTCCGACGGCAGGAACTGCGTCAGCCCCATCGCGCCGCCCCAGGAGCTGCGCAGCCTCTCGCGCGACACGCCGTCCTGCAGCATCTTCAGCGCCGCCAGGAACTCGCCGCGGAACATATCCTTGCGCCGCCCGGCGTAGGCCTGCGTCGCCAGCACGCGCAGCGCGTCATGCGGCAGCTTGTAGCCGCCGAAAGCGGTCTCGCGGCCCCAAATCGCGAGGATCACCGAGGGCTGCACGCCGAACTGCCGCTCGATCGCATCGAGTGTCGCGCGGTGCGTCTCCAGAAGCTTCTTGCCCTGCGCGGCGAGCCGCGCAATCGAGCTCTCGCGCACATAGTCGGCCGGCGTCTGCACGAACTCGGGCTGCGACGGCGGCTTGTCCGTCCGGCCCGGCAGGGCGAGATCAGGCAGCGACAGATCGGGTTCGAGCCCGCGCATCGCCGCATCGAAGGTCGGCCGCGACACGCCGAGCCTCTGCGCCTCGGGCCACAGCGATTGCAGGAATTTCTCGAAGGCGGGATCGGCGGCGCGAGCCGGCACGGCCAGCAGCAAGAGCATCAGCACCCAGATGGCCAGCTTCGTCATCGTCGTGCCGATCGTTGGCCGTCCAAAAGCCCTCTCCGCATCGTCGCGGTCAATGCGGCCGTGCTTTACCTTCGTTCTGCTGGCTCAGCCAGTCGACAAACGCTATGCCGATGGCCGACAAAATAAAGAGGCCGTGGATGATGGTCTGCCACATCACGCCGGCTTCGGTGTAATTGGACTTACCCGACCCGAGCGCGCCCGCCTCGATAAAGGTCCGCAAGAGGTGGATCGACGAGATGCCGATGATCGCCATGGCGAGCTTGATCTTCAGCACACTGGCGTTGACGTGGCTCAGCCATTCCGGCTGATCGGGATGCCGCTCGAGCTCCAGCCGCGACACGAAGGTCTCGTAGCCGCCGACGATCACCATGATGAGCAGGTTGGAGATCATCACCACATCGATCAGGCCCAGCACGACCAGCATGATCTGCTGCTCGCTGAAGTCGAAGGAGTGCAGGACGAGGTGCCACAACTCCTTCAGGAACAGGATGACATAGACGCCTTGCGCGACGATCAGGCCGAGATAGAGCGGAAGCTGCAGCCAGCGCGAGCTGAAGATGAGCTGCGGCAGCGGGCGAAGCGCGCGCGTGCCAGGCGGCACCTTCGGTTCATCGGCAGCCATCGACATGAATAGCCCTCGTTATGATCGTTGCCAGATCGCGCCTCGCTGTCAGGCGACGGCCGACGCAACGATCAGGAGTTACAAGTGCCTTGAGATATATGCGATTCGATGACAGGCAAGCGGCAACGGTCAATTTTAGCGCCCGATCGTGCCGCGAACGCCTAAACCTACTGCGACATTACCTTGAAAACTTCTTGTACTTGATCCGGTGCGGGATGACCGAGTCGGTGCCGAGCCGCCGCATCTTGTCCTTCTCGTAGTCCTGAAAGTTGCCCTCGAACCATTCGACGTGGCTGTCGCCCTCGAAGGCCAGGATGTGCGTGGCAATGCGGTCGAGGAACCAACGGTCGTGGCTGATGATGACGGCGCAGCCGGCGAAATCCTCCAGCGCCTCTTCGAGAGCGCGGAGCGTATCGACGTCGAGATCGTTGGTCGGCTCGTCGAGCAGCAGGAGGTTCGCGCCGGTCTTGAGCATCTTGGCGAGATGCACGCGGTTGCGCTCGCCGCCCGACAGCGAGCCGACCTTTTTCTGCTGGTCGCCGCCCTTGAAGTTGAATGCCGAGACATAGCCGCGGCTGTTCACCTCTTTCTTGCCGAGCAGGATGATGTCCTGGCCGTTGGAGATTTCCTCCCAGACGTTCTTTGAGCCGTCGAGCGCGTCGCGCGACTGATCGACGTAGCCGAGCTGGACCGACTCGCCGACCTTGATCGTCCCGGAGTCGGGCTTTTCCTGCCCGGTGATCATGCGAAACAGCGTGGTCTTGCCGGCGCCGTTCGGGCCGATCACGCCGACAATGCCGCCGGCCGGGAGCTTGAAGGTGAGATCGTCGATCAGCAGGTTGTTGCCATAGCCCTTCCGCAGATGGTCGAAGTCGACCACGTTCTGGCCGAGCCGCTCGGCCACCGGAATGATAATCTGCGCCGCCTGCGTCTGCTTCTCGCCCGCCTTCTTCAGCAGTTCGTCGTAGCGTTCATAGCGCGCCTTCGATTTGGCCTGGCGGGCCTTGGGCGAGGAGCGAATCCACTCCTGTTCGCGCTGGAGCGTGCGCTGATGCGCGGCCTCTTCGCGGCCCTCCTGCTCCAGCCGCTTCTGCTTTTGCACGAGCCACGAGGAATAGTTGCCCTCGTAAGGAATTCCCTTGCCGCGATCGAGTTCGAGAATCCAGCCGGTGACGTTGTCGAGGAAGTAGCGGTCGTGGGTGACGATCAGGATCGCACCGGGATAGTCGCGCAGATGGCCTTCCAGCCAGTGCACCGACTCGGCGTCGAGATGGTTGGTCGGCTCGTCCAGCAGCAGCAGCTCCGGCTGGTTGAGCAGCAGACGGCACAGCGCGACCCTGCGGCGCTCGCCGCCCGAAAGCTTGGTCACGTCGGCGTCGTCGGGCGGGCAGCGCAGCGCATCCATCGCCAGATCGACCTGGGAATCCAGCTCCCACAGGTTCTTCGCGTCGATCTGGTCCTGGAGCTTGGCCATCTCGTCGGCGGTCTCGTCGGTGTAGTTGGCAGCGATCTCGTTGTAGCGGTCGAGCAGCGCCTTCTTGGCAGCCACTCCCTGCATGACGTTCTCGCGCACGGAGAGCTTGGGATCGAGCTGCGGCTCCTGTTCGAGGTAGCCGACGCGCGCGCCCTCCGCGACCCAGCCTTCGCCGACGAACTCCTTGTCGATGCCCGCCATGATGCGGAGCAGGGTCGACTTGCCCGAGCCGTTGACGCCGAGCACGCCGATCTTGGCGTCCGGATAGAACGACAGGTGGATGTTTTCGAGCACCTTGCGGTTGCCCGGGTAGGTCTTGGTCAGACCCTGCATGTGATAGACGAACTGGCGGCCGTTCATTGCTCTCGCGGTCCTGAAATTTGGCGATTTGGGGAGATTTGACGCTGATTTAGCGAGCGCGGGCGCGAAGGGCAAGCCGCCCGGTTCCTTTGTGACCTAACGCACAGTTCGGTCTCGCGGGGTGAACCAAAAGCACCCCCGGCTACGTCTCATGGACAAGTTGAAGCAAGCAACAAGAAGTCCCGGAGGCCGTCATGAACTGGATCGTCAAAATCGGGAAAGACCTGGTGCAGGCCCTGACCGATCCCTATCGCCCCGAGTTGCACTACATGCGCGGCCCCGGCCCCAAATGGCGGGCCAAGCACCCGGCGGGCTGAACGCACTCATAGCGGGACTGCAAATCGCCATTAGATTGGGCTCTGGATATCCGGGAGCCCGCTCCATGACCGAGTTCGCCTGCGTGGTCGACGCCTACGACGCGCTGGGCGAATGCTGCCTGTGGTGCCCGGCCACCCGGCGGGTCTGGTGGCTCGATATTCAGAGGCCCTGCCTGCAGTCCTACGACCCTTTGAGCCGCGAGCACCGGGCCTACCCCCTGCCCGGCAAGCACTGCGGCTGCGCGGCGCTGCGAAAGTCCGGCGGCTTCGTGGTCGCGCTGGACAACGGCCTGCACGCCTTCGATCCCGCCACCGGCGCGATCGAATTCCTCCTGCTGGCCGGACCGGACCAGCCGGGCAACCGCTACAACGACGGCCGCTGCGACCGGCTGGGGCGGCTGTGGATCGGCACCATGGACATCGACATCCGGCGGCCGTCCGGCAGCTTCTACCGGATCGGCGCGGACCGCTCGGTGCGCCGGCTGTTCGACGGCATCACGGTGCCGAACTCGACCGCGTTCTCGCCGGACGACCGCACTCTCTATTTCGCCGATACGCCCAAGCATGTGATCTGGGCCTTCGACTTCGATCTTCCTGCCGGCGAGATCGCGAACCGCCGGGTGTTCGCGGACCTCGCATCGCGGAATGGTTTTCCGGACGGCTCCTGCGTCGATGCCGAAGGTTTCCTCTGGAACGCCGAATACGGCGGCCATCGGCTCACTCGATACGCTCCCGACGGCCGCGCCGACCGCACCGTCGAACTGCCGGTGACCAATCCGACCTGCTGTTGCTTCGGCGGCGACAATCTCGACACGCTCTATGTCACCAGCGCGACGGCCGCGCCGAAGCCCGGCCGGGCGACCCCGGCCGCGATGGAAGGCGGATTGCTCGCGCTCGATGTCGGCGTGCGCGGGCTGCCGGAATCCATGTTCGGCGGATAAGCCCCTCCCGTCATTCACGGCCATGCTCTAAGGTGCCGCCGGACGGCGTAACCTCAGGAGTGCTGACATGGCCTATCGCTGCGCGATCCTCGACGACTATCAGAACGTGGCGCTCAAGCTCGCCGACTGGGGCAAAATCGCCAAGGACGTCGAGACCAAGGTGTTCACCGAAGCGGCCCGCCGCAGCGACGCCGACACCATCCAAGCCCTGAAAGACTTCGACATCGTGGTGATGATGCGCGAGCGCACCCGCTTTCCGCGCGGCGTGATCGACGGACTGCCGAAGCTCAAGCTCCTCATCACCACCGGCGCCTACAACGCCTCGATCGACATGAAGGCCTGTCAGGAGCGCGGCGTCGTGGTTTGCGGCACCGGCGGTTTCGGCAATCCGACCACCGGCATCACCTTCGGCCTGATCCTCGAATTGACCCGCCGGATCGGCTGGGAGCATGCGCGCATGAAGGCCCGCGAGCCTTGGCAGGAAACGCTCGGCATGGACATCGAGGGCAAGACGCTGGGCGTGCTCGGCCTCGGCAAGCTCGGCGCGCGCGCCGCAGCCGTAGGCTTGGCGTTCGGCATGAAGGTCATCGCCTGGAGCCAGAATCTCACGCCCGAGCGTTGCAAGGAGGTCGGCGCCGAGTATGTGTCGAAGGAAGACCTGTTCCGCAATGCCGACGTCGTGACCATCCATCTGGTGCTCGGCGACCGCACCCGCGGCCTTGTCGGAGCGAAAGAGCTCGGCCTGATGAAGAAGTCGGCCTACATCGTGAACACCTCGCGCGGCCCGATCATCGACGAGAAGGCGCTGCTCGACGCGCTCAACAGCAAGCAGATCGCGGGCGCGGGCCTCGACGTGTTCGACGTGGAGCCGCTGCCGATCGACCACCCGTTCCGCAAGCTCGACAACGCCGTGATCACCCCTCACCTGGGCTATGTCAGCCAGCAGAACTACGAGAAGTATTACCCCGATATCGTCGAGAACATCCGCGGCTTCCTCGACGGCAAGCCTGTCCGCGTCATCGCGCCGCGATAGACCCGCGGCGCCGCTCGCAGGGCAGCGTTGCGTTGTCCCCGCCGCAGGTGGACGGCGCAGACAAAGCCCAAGTCCTGATATAGAAATTGACGGGAAACATCCGCTGGAGCGGTCAGACTTTATTTTGGGGAGCAAACGGAACATGGCGAGCTACAAGCTGGTGACCTATCAGTCCGCAAAGGGCCCGCGCGCGGGGATCGTGGTGGACGACAAGCTGTTCGACGCGGCGGCGCTGACGCGGAAGGCCGCCTACGCCACCATGATGGACATCCTCAACGACTGGGCCTCGGCCAAGGGCGTGTTGAAGAAGGCCGCCGCGGCTTCGGCCAAGAGCAAGCTCAAAAGCCAGCCCGTCGGCAAGGCCAAGCTGCTCGCGCCGGTGCTGTGGCCGTCGGCGATCTACTGCGCCGGCGCCAATTACACCGACCACATGATGGAGATGGCGAAGCTCCAGGGCATCCCGCCCGCGCCCGACCCCCACGAGGTCGGCCTCAAGCCCTGGCACTTCATCAAGGCCTCCCGCACCGTGTGCGGCAACAAGGCCACGGTGAAGCTGCCCAAGGCCTCCAATGCCATCGACTGGGAGGCCGAGCTCGGCGCCGTCATCGGCAAGAAGGCCAAGGACGTGCCGCTGGAGAAGGCGCTCGACTATGTCGCCGGCTACACCGTCGCCAACGAGCTGTCGGCCCGCGATCTCGGCCGCCGCGCCCAGTTGCCGGATTCGACGCCGTTCAAATGGGACTGGGTCGGCCAGAAGTGCTTCGACGACGCCTGTCCGATCGGCCCGTGGATCGTGCCTGCGAGCGACGTCAAGGATCCGCAAAAGCTCGGCATCAAGCTCTGGGTCAACGACGTCATCAAGCAGGACTCCAACACGAGCGACATGATCTTCAATCTCGCCGAGCAGCTCTCGCACCTGTCCTCGCGCATCACGCTCTATCCCGGCGACATCATCCTGACCGGCACGCCGGCCGGCGTCGGCGCCGCGCGCAAGGAGTTCCTCAAGCCGGGCGACACCACCCGCGTCTGGGTCGAAAACGTCGGCGAGCTGGTCAACAAGATGGCGTGACGACGCAGCCGCTTTCGGCCCGCCGCCATTGCGGCGGGCGCAAGCCAGCCCTTAGACTGGCCGCAACGACAAGATCATCGTGAGGGAGCGCATCATGCGTCGGCTGCTGCTGGCATCCGGAATTCTTTTCGTCGCGCTGTCGGGGCAAGTCTGGGCACAGGCTTGGCCCACGAAGCCGGTCAAGGTCGTGGTGCCGCTGACGCCGGGCAGCGCCACCGACGTGATGGCCCGCATCGTGTTCGACGAGGTGTCGCGGCAGGTCGGCCAGCCGATCGTCATCGAGAACCGCCCCGGCGCCGGCAACTCGATCGGCATGAACGCCGTCGCCAAGGCCGATCCCGACGGCTACACGATCCTCGCCAACTCCTCCTCGCACACGGTGAGCCCGGCGGTGCGCGCCACCATGCCGCTCGACACCGCCAACGACCTCTCGGCCGTCATCCCGCTCGGCAACATGCCGGTGGTCATCCTGTTCAACCCGAAGAAGGGCTACACGAAGCTCAGCGACTTCGTCGCCTGGGCGAAGGCCAATCCCGGCAAGGCCAACTACTCGTCGGCCGGCGCGGGCAATTCGTCCCATCTCAACGGCGAGCTGTTCAAGCTCGCGGCGGGCTTCGAGGCGGTGCATCTGCCGTTCAAGGGCGCGCCGGAGGCGATGACCGAAGTCATCGCCGGACGCTCCGACTTCTACTTCTCGCCGCTGGTCAACGCGCTGCCGCTGATGAAGGACAACCAGTTGCAGGCGCTCGCCGTGAGCAACTCCTCGCGCGCGTCGGCGCTGCCCGATCTTCCGACCATCGCCCAGGCCGGCTATCCCAACTCGGAATACAACTTCTGGGCCGGCGTGTTCCTGCCGGCGAAGACGCCCGCCGCGATCAAGGAGAAGGTCTACGCCGAGATCGCCAAGGCGCTCCAGACGCCGTCCGTTCGCGACAAGCTGAAAAACCTCGGCGCCGATCCCCTGCCGCTGACCCCGGCGCAGTTCGACTCCCAGGTGCGCAAGGAGATCGAGACCAACACCAAGATCGCCAAGGCCGCCAACATCAAGGTGGAATGAGGGCGGCTACTTCTTCACGCCCGCGGCCTCGACCGCCGCGGTCCACTTCTTCAGCTCGCTGTCGACGTAGCGCGTGAAGTCTTCGGGCGTGCCGCCCAGCGGCACGTAGCCCATCTTGTCGAGTTGGCCGCGCAACTCCTCCGACTTGAGAGCGGCGTTGAGCGTGCGCGCGATCTTGTCCTGGATGTCCTTCGGCGTGCCGGCCGGCGCCATCAGGCCGAACCAGATGCTGGCGTCGAGCTCGGGCAGCCCGACCTCGGCGACGGTGGGGACGTCGGGCAACGCGCCGCCGCGGCTGGGCGCCGCCCAGGCCAGCGCCTTCAGCGTGCCGGCCTTGATGTGCGGCAGCACCACCGACACCGCCGAGAACATGATCTGGGTGCGCCCGGCGAGCAGATCGGTCACCGCGGGCGAGCTGCCCTGATAAGGCACATGCACGAGCTGGATTCCGGCGCGCACGTTGAGCAGCGCTCCCGCGAGGTGCGGCGTGGTGGCGACGCCGGACGAGGCATAGTTCAACTGGCCTGGCTTGGATTTGGCGAGCGCGATCAGCTCGGCCACGCTGTTCGCGCCGGTCGAGGGATGCACCACCAGCACCACCGGCACGGTCGCCGCCAGCGCAATCGGCGCGAAGTCCTTGCCGAAGTCAAACGACAGGTTCGACGACACCGCCGCGTTGACGACGTTGGCGACGGTGCCGAGGAACAGCGTGTAGCCATCCTTCGGTGCGCGGGCGGCGTATTCGGTCGCGATGTTGCTGGACGCGCCCGGGCGGTTCTCGACGATGAACTGCTGGCCGAGCGCATTGCCGAGATGCACGGCCAGCGCGCGCGAGACGAGATCGCCGGCGGCTCCGGCCGGGAAGCCCACGACGATGCGCACCGGCCGCGCCGGATAGTCCTGCGCGCGCGACGTGCCCGCATCGAACCCAATGGCGAGCGCCAGCCCGCAGAGCGCCCAACGTGCGATTCGTTTCATGACCGGCCTCACTTCTTCAGCCCGGCGGCTGTGGCCACCTCGCCCCAGCGCTGGCTTTCGCTGGCGATGTGCCTTGCGAACTCGTCCGGCCCGCCGCCCAGCGGATCGATGCCCTGGGGCTTCCAGGCCGCGACCACCTCCGGCGACTTGGTTGCCTCGGCGACGGCGCGGGCGAGCTTGTCGACGATCTCGCGCGGCGTTCCGGCCGGCGCCATCAGGCCGAACCAGATCGAGGTGACGAAATCCGGCATCCCGGCCTCCGCCATGGTCGGCACGTTCGGAAGGATGCCGGTGCGCTTCCCGGTGGCGGACGCCAACACCTTGAGCGAGCCGGCCTCGACCTGCGATACCACCGCCGACGCGGGGGAAAACATGATCTGCACCCGTCCGGCCAGCAGGTCGGTCGCCGCCTGCGGGCTGCCCTGATAGGGCACGTGCACGAGCTTGACGCCGGCCCGCATGTTGAACAGCTCGCCCGACAGATGCGGCGCGGTGCCGACCCCGGTCGAGGCATAGTTGATCTCGCCGGGCTTGGACTTCGCCAGCGCGATCAGATCCTTCACGCTGTTCACGCCGGTGGAAGGATGCACCACCAGGATCACCGCCGCGGTGTTGATCAGCGCGACCGGCGCAAAATCCTTCACCATGTCGAACGGCAGCTTGGGATTGATCGCCGCATTGGTGATGTTGGCGGACGAACCGATGAACAGCGTGTAGCCGTCCTTCGGCGCGCGGGCGACAAACTCGGCGGCGAGACTCGAGCCCGCGCCGGGTTTGGCCTCGACCACGATTTGCTGGCCGAGAATCTGCGTCATGCGGCTGCCCATCACGCGCGCGGTGATGTCGGCCGACGAGCCGGGAATGAATCCGACCACCAGCCGGATCGGCTTGTTCGGATAGTCGCTCTGCGCGCGGGCGGCGCCGACCGATCCCGCAAGCGCAAGCACCGCGGCCAGCAGGCCGATCCGTTTCAATCCGCGCATGAACTCCTCCCTGTGATGCTCTTATCGCGCCTTGACGCCGGAGACCCGGACAACCTCGGCCCATTTCTTCAGTTCGTCATCGATGAATTGCGCGAATTCGGCCGGCGTGCCGCCGAGCGGATCGACGCCCTGCGCCTCCATCAACGTCAGAACCTCCTTCGACTTCACCGCGTCGTTGGCCGCGCGCGAAAGCTTGTCGACGATCTCGCGCGGTGTGCCCGCCGGCGCCAGAAGCCCCATCCAGATGCCCGCCGAATAGCCCGGCACTCCCGCCTCCACCATAGTCGGCACGTCGGGCGCGATCGCGGCGCGCTTGGGCTGGGTCACAGCGAGCGCCTTGAGCTTGCCGCCCTGGACGTTGGACCACACCGTCGCGGCCGGACCGAACATCAGGGGCACCCGGCCGGCCAGCACGTCGTTCATGCTCTGCGCGCTGCCGGGATAGGGAATCTGCTGGAGCTGGATGCCGGCCGCGCTGTTGAGCAGCACGCCCGAAAGATGGCTCATGGTGCCGGCGCCGGACGACGCGTACTGCACGCTGTTGGGCTGCGATTTCGCCAGCGCGATCAGCTCGCGGATGTTATTCGCCGGAAACGACGGATGCGCCACGAGCATCTGCGGCGCGTTGGCGACGAGCGCGATCGGCGCCAGGTCCTTGCCGAAATCGAAGCTCAGGTTGTTCATCGCCGGGTTGATGGTCTGAGCGACGGTGCACATCAGCAGCGTGTAGCCGTCCTTCGGCGCGCGCGAGACGTATTCGGCGCCGAGGCTCGAACCTGCGCCGGTGCGGTTCTCCACCACCATTTGCTGGCCGAGGCTCTGGCTCATGCGGGCCGCCATCACCCGCAGGATGACGTCGGCAACCGAACCGGGGCCGAAGCCCACGACGACGCGGACCGGCCGGGTCGGATAGTTATCCGCGCGGGTTGCGGTCGCGGCGAAACATGCGGCGGCCAGGAGCCCGATGCCCAGCGCCGACACCCTCAATCGTGGCATGACCTCCCCTTTCCCCGCGTCTTCGGCGAACGAGCACCTGGATCATAAACGAAACCTTAACACTCTCGTAGCGGTTGCAACCATTAACTCCTGGGCAACCTTGTCGCGCCAGAGTGGCGGCAGGTTCGGCCGGCAACCCAGGTCTTGCCCTCGGCGACACCAGTCATGCCTGACGCTGCCATCGCACTTGCGAGTCACTATGGCTGGCCGCTGGCCGGCGTCGTACTCCTTGCGGTGGGCGCGGTCTGGCAATGGGTCAGGCTTCATCGGCGCAACAGCCGCCTGCGGGCCGCGCTCGATAACATGCCGCAGGGCCTCTGCATGTGGTCGCCGACCGGACGGCTGATCCTCTGCAACGCGCGCTACATCCAGATGTACAACCTTTCGCCCGAGCTGACGGCGCCGGGCGTCTCGCTGCGCGATCTGATCGACCATCGCATCAAGGTCGGAACCTTCTCCGGAAACCGCGACCAGTATATTGCCGATCTGCTGAGCAGCCTCTCCAAGGGCAAGACCGTCAGCCACGTGCGCGCGGACGAGGGCCGCTTCATCGCGATCACCAACCGGCCGATGAGCGACGGCGGCTGGGTCGCAACCCACGCCGACATCACCGAGCGGCACGTTGCCGCGATTGCGACCACGTCGATGAAGGAGCTGGAAAGCCGCCGCGCCGTCATCGACGGGGCCATCGCGAGCTTCCGCGAGCGCGTCGAGAGCGAACTCCACAGCGTCAGCGACAGCGCCCACGCCATGCAATCGACCGCCGTAGGCCTGCTGAGCGCCTCGGAGCAGGCCTCGCAGCGCGCGCAAGGCGCGGTCCACGCCTCGACCGAAGCCTCCGCCAATGTCGCGACCGCGGCCACCGCCGCGAGCGAACTGTCGGCGTCGATCGCCGAGATCAGCGAGCAGCTCACCCGCGCGACAGAGGTGGTGCGGGTCTCCGTGAACGAGGCCGAATCCACCAACCGCGAGATCGCCGGGCTTGCCGCAGCCGCGCAGAAGATCGGCGACGTGGTCAAGCTCATTCGCGACATCGCCGAGCAGACCAACCTGCTCGCGCTCAACGCCACGATCGAGGCGGCGCGCGCCGGCGAGGCCGGACGCGGCTTCGCGGTCGTGGCCTCGGAGGTGAAGTCGCTCGCGGTGCAGACCGCCAAGGCGACCGAGGAGATCGCCTCGCAGATTCTCGCCGTGCAGGGCTCCACCACCTCGGCCGTCGATGCGATCCGCAACATCGCGGGCCGCATGAAGGAGATTTCCAGCTACACCTCGGCGGTCGCGGCCTCTGTCGAGGAACAGAACGCGGCGACCGGCGAAATCTCCCACAACGTAGCCGGCGCGGCGCAGGGCACCGACACCGTGGTCGAGGTGCTCGGCGACGTCGCGGGCGCCGCCACCGCCACGCGCAGCTCCGCCGAGACCGTGCTGTCGGCCTCACGCTCGGTCGAGAGCGCGGTCGCCAAGCTCCGCGGCGAGGTCGAGACCTTCCTCGGCAAAGTCGCCGTCTAATTAATCCACAAGCTCCAGTAAGGCTTTAGCCGCAGGCTGGATTTCGCGGCCAAATGAAGCTTCACTGCGCCCGGAACCGCACGGGCGCAAGGAAGCGAAAAAGTGCCGAAAAACCTCCCCCTGACGCTGGCCTGCGGCAACTACGAGATCGTGCGCGCGCTCAGGGACGGCACCGTCGCACCGGACGGCATCGACCTCACCATCCTCACCGACATGGACTCGGCCACCCGGCACTGGCGGTTTCTCCGCGAGGGCCATTTCGACGTCGCCGAGACGTCCTGCTCGTCCTACATCGTGGCACGCGACAAGGGCCTGCCGATCACCGCCATCCCGGTGTTCCTGCATCGCCGCTTCCGCCACGGCTTCGTGTTCGTCAACACCGCCAAGGGCATCAGGACGCCGAAGGACCTGATCGGCAAGAAGGTCGGCATCAAGTCGTTCCTGGTGACCGCGATCCACTGGATGCGGGGTATCCTCGAACACGAATACGGCGTCCCGCACAAGTCGATCCAATGGGTCGCCGAACTCGACGAGGATGTGGATTTCAAGCCGCCGCCCGGCCTCAACATCACGCGCCTCCCGCACGACAAGTCGGTCGAGGACATGCTGACGGAGGGCGAGGTCGATGCGCTCATTCATTCCGACATCATCAAGCCGATCGAGGCCGGCGACCCGCGGGTCGCGCGGATGTGGCCGGACTACAAGGCCGAGGAAATCCGCTTCTACAAGAAGACGCAGATCTTCCCGATCATGCACGTCATGGGCATCCGGCAGGAAATCGTCGACCGCCACCCCTGGGTGCCGGTGAACCTGTTCGCCGCCTTCGAGAAGTCCAAGGCCATCGCCATGCACCGGATGGCGAACCCGCGGATCGTGCCGCTCGCCTGGTATCTGGAAGCCTGGAACGAGCAGCAGGAGATTCTAGGCCCCGACCCATGGGAGTATGGCCTGGGCGGCAAGAACCGCCACACCATGGAGACGATCGCCGGCTATTCCCACGAGCAGGGCCTGACGCAGCGCCGCTGGACCGCCGACGACCTGTTTGTCAGCACCTTCCAGGGCCGCAAGCGCGGCGACGAGTTCCGCATTTGACGGGCGCGCCCTGGCGCGCTTAATCGAGCAGGATCACAGGGCTTGGACACCATGACGATGGGCCTCGGATTTCCCGACAAGAAGGTGATATCGCAGCTCACCGCCAAGATGCTGCTTGAGGTGGAGGCGGTCCGATTCATGGAGGACAAGCCGTTCATCTTCACCTCCGGCTGGGCGAGCCCGGTCTACACCGACTGCCGCCGGCTAATCTCGTTCCCGCGCGTGCGCAAGACGCTGATCGACTTCGGCGCCTCCACGGTGCTCCGCGACGCCGGTTTCGAGCAGTTCGACACCGTGGTCGGCGGCGAGACCGCGGGCATTCCGTTCGCCGCCTGGATGTCCGACCGGCTCGATCTGCCGATGCAATATGTGCGCAAGAAGCCGAAGGGCTTCGGTCGCAACGCCCAGATCGAGGGCCATCTCACGCCCGGCCAGCGCGTGCTGCTGGTCGAGGACCTCACCACCGACGGCCGCAGCAAGGTCACCTTCTGCAATGCGCTCCGCGCCGCCGGCGCCACCGTTGAGCATATCTTCGTCATCTTCTTCTACGGCATCTATCCCGAGAGCACGAAGATCCTCGCCGACCTCAACATCAAGCTGCACCATCTCTGCACCTGGTGGGACGTGCTCGAATACGCCAAGACCTGCGGCCAGTTCGATCCGATCAAGCTCGACGAGATCGAAAAATTCCTCAACGATCCCGCAGGCTGGTCGAAGGCGCATGGCGGCGTCTCGCAAGCCGCCGCCGAATAGCGCGAACCGATAGCGGGGCCGCATGGAATTCGACAACTCGTTCGAGGTGCCGCTGCCCCCCGCGGAAGCCTGGCCGGTGCTGATGAACATCCCGGGCATCGCGCCTTGCATGCCGGGCGCACAACTCACCGAAGTGGTCGACGACAAAACCTACAAAGGCAACATCGCGGTGCGTCTCGGGCCAGTCGCGCTGACCTTCGCGGGACTCATCAAGTTCGAGGAGATCGACAACGTCAATCGCACGGCTCGGGTGAAAGCCCAGGGCAACGACGCCAAGGGCCGCGGCTCGGCCCAGGCCGCTGCGACGTTCCGGCTCGAGCCTTCCGCCACCGGCTCCAAGGTGCTGGTGCACACCGACCTCACGCTGTCTGGCGCGGTCGCGCAATACGGCCGCGGCGTCGGCATGATCCAGGCGACCGCTTCGGCGATCATGAATCAGTTTGCCAACAACCTGAAGAAGCAGCTCGCCAGTCCTCCGGACGCGGATGCAACAGTGGCGGTTAAGCCGATTTCCGCCACCTCGCTCGCGGGCCAGGTCGTGTGGAATTCCATCAAGGACAAGCTGGGCGGAAAGTCATAGGCATGACCGGTTCCGCCGACAACGATCCGGTGATCCTGGTCGATGCCGACGACGTTCAGGTCGGGATTGCCGGCAAGCTCGACGCGCATCGGCGCGGTCTCAAGCATCGCGCCATCTCGGTGCTGGTGCGCAACGCGGCCGGCGCGTTCCTGCTGCAGCGGCGCAGCCCCGCCAAGTATCACTCCGGCGGCTTGTGGACCAACGCCTGCTGCAGCCACCCGCTGCCGGGCGAGAGCACCGCCGACGCCGCGCAACGCCGCCTCTCGCAGGAAATGGGCTTCGCCTGCCGGATCGAGCCGCTGTTCGTGTTCCAGTACAACACGCCCGTTCCCGGCGGCCTGATCGAGAACGAGCTGGTGCATGTGTTCGGCGGCCAGCATGACGGCGCGATCAAGCCCAATCCAGCCGAGGTCAGCGAATGGAAATGGATTTCCTACGCCGATCTCGTGGCGGACATGCGCGCGCGCCCGGACGCCTACACCGTGTGGTTCCGGCAATATGTCGACACCCACGGCGGCATGCTGGCCGAATGGATCGGCAGAAGCTAGACCTCGAAAATCTTCCGCTCGGTCTTGTGAATGCGGTCCGTGCTGTTGCCGGATACAATGTAGTTGTCGCAGACCATCACGAACAGGTTCGGCGTCTCAAAACCGGGATGCACCGCCAGGCACATGCCTGGCTCGATCTCCATCGGCTCGTCGACGCGGATGAGCGGCCGCTCCACCATGTCGTAGCCCTGGCCGTGGCTGTAGAGCCGCAGTTCCGGCGGCAGGCCTTTCGCTTTCATGAAGTCGTCGTGCTGCCTGGCGATCTCGCGGCATGAGGCGCCCGGCTTGAGCAGGCTTGCCGAATAGTCCTGCGCCTCGACCGTGGCGGCAAAATTGTCCCTCAGCTCCGCCGACGCCTTGCCCAGCACGATGGTGCGGCCCACCTCCGTGAAATAGCCGCCGGGGCCGTTCACCTCGACCAGGAAGGTCATGTGGTCGCCCTGCTGCAGCGTGCGGTCCTGGAAATGCCGCCCCATCAGCAGCGACGGCTTGCCGACCGGGGCCGAGCCGCCGAGGTAGATGCCCTGCGACGATCCTTGCGTCCAGCCGTAGCCATAGGCCATCGCGGTGACGTCGATGTCGCGCATGCCCGGCTTGATTTCCTTGACCACCTTCGCGAACACGTCGTCCTGCATCTCGGCGCTGCGGCGAAGCAGGTCCAACTCCTCCGGGCTCTTGATCGCGATCAGCCGGTCGATCTGTTCGGTGATGTCGATGACCTTGAGGCCCTCGAATCCCTCGGCGATCCCGTTCACCAGCTTGTGCGGCATGGTCTCCGGCAGCACGAAACCGATGGTCTTGTAGCCGCGCTGCTTGATGACCTCGCGCACGATCTCGGCGTGATAGCCGGTGGTGTAGCGCACCGACGAGAAGAACGGCGTATGGCGAAGCTCGCCGACGCCGCGGTGATAGATGTCCTTGCCGGCAAGCTCGCGTTTCGCGCCGAAACTCCCCTGCTGGACGATCGTCATCAGGTCGTCGGCGTGGAACACGATGGTGCGGCCATAGCCGTTGTGGGTCGGAATGTCGGTGAACCACCGCGCGTGCCCGCCGAGCCAGTCCTCGGTGTGATAGGCCACCAGCGCCTGGATGCCGCGCTCCTTCATCAGCTTGCGCACGGCGTCCCAGCGCCGCGTCATCTCGGCATCCGACAAGCGGACCGCTACTCGCTCTGTGGTCATTTCTCTCTCCGGCAGGCTTTGTTGTGGGCCGCCGGTTGTACTATCGTCCGGCGCATCGAACTGGGCAGGGGCATTCTGCGTGACCAAGGTTCTCATTCTACACTTCAATGCGCAACGGTATCACGAGCGTCTGGCGAAGCGTTTCCCCGCCGTCGAATTCCATGCCTTCCACCACGCCAAGGAGGCCGAGCCGGTGATCGCCGGCATCGACGTCATCATGGGGCTCGGTCATAACATCCCGCCCGCGCTGATTGCTGCTGCGCCGAAGCTGAAATGGGTCCAGGCGCTCACCACCGGCACCGAGACGCTCACCGTGCCAGGCGTGCTGCCGCCGCATGTGCTGCTGACCTCGACCCGCGGCATCCACGGCCCGCAGATGAGCGAGCTTGCCTTCCTCAACATGATCGCGCTTAACCGCAACTTCAGGAAGATGCAGCGCAACCAGGCCGAGGCGAAATGGGAGCAATGGGATCAGCCGATCCTCGAAGGCAAGACCGTCGTCATCGTCGGGCTGGGCATCCTCGCCGAGCATCTCGCCGAGCGCTGCAAGCTGTTCGGCATGACGCTCATCGGGGTGAGTGGCGGCCGCGGCAGCGCGCCGCATTTCGACGAGGTGCATCCGCGGAGCGAGCTTGTGAAACTGGCCGCCCGCGCGGACTTCCTCATGCTGCTGGTGCCCTATTCGCCTGCGACGCATCATCTCATCAGCCGCGAGGTGCTCGCGGCGATGAAGCCGACCGCGTTCCTGATCAATCTGGCGCGCGGCGGTGTGCTCGACGAGACAGCCCTGATCGAGTTGCTTCAGGCGGGCAAGATCGCCGGCGCCGGCATCGACATCTTCTCCAACATGCCGCTGCCGCCCGACAATCCGCTCTGGCGGATGCCCAACGTCATCATCACGCCCAACATCGGCGGTCGCAGCGACAGGTTCGTCGAGCAGACCATGACCGTGCTGGAGCCTAATCTCCAAGCGTTCATCGACGGCCGGCTGAAGGACTTGCGCAATCTGGTGGCGCATTGAAGCGCCACCGTCTCTCCTCGTCGGACCTGCCGCTCAATCGATCGAGATATTCGCCGCCTTGACCACAGGCTCCCAGGTGTCGAGGCTTTGCTTGATCATGGCGCGCATCTGATCGGGCGTGCTGCCGAGCGGCGTGGCCTCCAGCTTCAGGATGCGCGTCTGCATGTCCTGCTCCTTGAAGCCCTTGCCGATCGCGTCCGAGATTTTCCTGGTGATCGCCGCGGGCGTCCCGGGCGGCGCCGAGATCGCCATCCAGGTGGTCGAGGTGACGCCGGGCAGTGTTTCCGACACGGTCGGCACGTTGGGGTAGTCCTTCAGCCGCTGCGCGCTCGCCACCGCCACGAACTTGAGCTTGCCCGCGTCGATGTTGCCTTTGTTGGCCAGGAGATAATCCGGGACCATGTCGATCGTTCCGGCCAGGAGGTCGTTGATTGCCGGCGCGCTGCCGCGGTACGGCACCTGCGTCATCTTGAATCCGCCCTTGAGCATCATCAACTCGCCGAGCAACTCGCCGGTGTTGCCCCGGCCCTGGTGCCCGTAGTTGACCTTGCCGGGATTGGCCTTGGCGTAGTCGATGAAGTCCTTGAGGCTGTTCCCCGGGAAATTCTGGCGAAGCAGGATGATCAGCGGATAGGTCGCCAGCACGCTGATCGGCTCGAGCGTGCGCGGATCGAACGCCGACTTGGTGAAGACCAGGTGGGTGATGCTGTAGTTGAGCTGCGTGCCGCACAAGAGCGTGTAGCCGTCCGGCGGGGCGCGCATCACTTGCTCGATGCCGATGCGGCCGCCGGCGCCGCCCGGCCGGTTCTCGATCACGAACTGCTGGCCGAGCGCCGCGCTCGCCTTCTCGCCGCCGTAGCGGCACAGCAGGTCGGCCGCGCCCCCGGCCGGATACGGAACCACGACGGTGACGTTCCGGGTCGGATAATCGGCTTGCGCCTGCGCGGGACCGCAGACAAGGCCACAAAGCACGATACCCAGAACCGCGCCGGCGACGGGGCGTTGCAGCATGAACGATCTCCCTTGCAAAGCTTTGGTGTTGCTGGCCGTCAGCATAGCGGGTCCGGGGCTGTTTGCCAGCATGGCAAGGTCGCGCCATATGCGACACTTGGCTGCGATATCTGCAGGCCGTCACTTCACGCCGAACATCGCCTGCGCGTTCCTGTAGCTGATCTTCTCGCGATCTACGGGGGTGAGATCGAGCTGCTCCAGCACGGCGATCGTCGAGAGGATGTAGCCCGGCCCCTTCTCCTTGTCGAACGGGCAGTCGGACGCGAACAACACATGGTCGGCGCCGAAGAAGTCGATGCCGCAGATCATCGGCCCGCGAACGCCCTCGATCGCGGTGTCGGCGTAGAAATCCTTGAAATAGTCGAAAGGCCGCTTCTTCAGGCTCTTGCGCAGCGCCTCGTAGTCCTCGTCGGAGGTACGCACCCCCATCTGGTCGAAGCTGTGGCCGATGCGCCCTTCGAGATAGGGGATGACGCCGCCGAGATGGTGCGAGACGATCTTCAGGTTCGGGTAGGTGTCCATGATCTTGGAGAAGATGAAGCGCGACAGGCAGACGCCGGTCTCGAACGGCCAGCCCAGCACGCTGCAAATCTCGTATTTCGATTTGGTCTCGCCCTGGTAGTCGATCATCTCGCGGCTGCGCGCCGGGTGCAGCAGGATCGGCTTGCCGGATTTTTCGATGACCTCGTAGAGCGGCCAGAATTCCGGGCCGTCGATCGGCCTGCCGTTGACGTTGGTGCCGAGTTGCACCGCGTTCGCGCCGTTCTTCAAGGCACGGGCGGCCTCCCTGGCCGCCTCCTCCGGCGCGTTCATCGGTACCACCGCGGAATAGCCGACGAAGCGGTCGGGATGCATGGCGCAGACTTCTGCGAGCCCGTCATTGGCGAGCTTCGCCATATCCGGCGATTTGTCGGGACCCCAGAGACGATCGATCATCGGCAGGCCGAGGGAGAGTATCTGCGTGTAGTCGGGAAACTGATCGACCACCTTCAGCCGCAGGTCGAGATCGTAGAGCGCCGGAATCCCCCGCACCCGCTTGCCGATGTCCTTCTGCCCCGCCGGCGACTCGACCAGCGCATCGAAATAGCGCTTCGGGCTGAAATGATTGAAGGCATCGATGTAGCGCATGAAGGACTCCGTCGATAAGCTCGGCTGAAATCGGGAGTGGGCACTTGATCTACAAGGATTTGCGCGGCTTCATCAAGCAGGCGGACGAGCTTGGCGCGCTGCGGCGCGTCAACGGCGCCGATCAAAAATTCGAGCTCGGCGGCATCACCGAAGTCGCCGCCGGCACGCCGGGGTGCCCGGCGCTGCTGTTCGACCGCATCAAGGGTTTTTCACCCGGCTTCCGCGTCTTCACCAACGCCACCACCACGCCGCAGCGCGCGGCACTGGCGCTCGGCATCGACCCCTCGCTCAAGCCCCTCGATGCGCTGAAAGCCTGGATGCAGCGGCGGCAGAAATTGACGCCGCACCGGCCGGTCGAGGTGACGGGTGCGCCGTTCATGGAAAACTCCATGCGCGGCAAAAAAGTGGACCTGGGCAAGCTGCCGGCGCCGCACTGGCACCGCAAGGACGGCGGTCCGTTCATCGGCTCGGGCTCCATCGTCATCATGCGCGATCCGGACAGCGGCTGGATCAACGCCTCGATCTACCGCGTACAGGTGCACGGCAAAAATCGCGTGACGATCCAGTTCGACCATCCCGGCCGCCACGGCGCGATCATCGCGAAGAAATACTGGGACAAGGGCCAGAACTGCCCGGTCGCCGTGGTCAACGGCGAGGACCCGGCGCTGTTCATCGCCGGCTTCGAGTATCTTCCGGACGGTCAATCCGAGTATGACTTCGCCGGCAGCATCAAAGGCGCGCCTATGGAAATGTTCAACGGCCCGCTCACCGGCCTGCCGCTGCCGGCTCAGGCCGAAAGCATCCTCGAAGGCGAGCTGTTGCCGCCCGGCAAGCTCACGCTGCCGGAAGGCCCGTTCGGCGAGTTCACCGGCTACTACGCCGCCGACGCCCGTCCCTGCCCGGTGATGCAGGTCTCAGCCATCCACCACCGCGACGATCCGATCCTGCTCGGCTCGCCACCGATGAAACCGCCGCGCTTCCACTTCGGCCTGCCGTTCCGCGCCGCCTCGATCTGGAGCAACCTGGAAATGGCCGGCGTCACCGACGTGGTCGGCGTCTGGCAGCACGTCGCGCAACTGATGACCGTCGTCGCGCTGAAGCAGCGCTACGCCGGCCACGCCAAGCGCGCGGCGCTGATTGCCTCAGCCAACAGCTACATGGGGCGCCTTGTCGTCGTGGTGGACGACGACGTCGACCCGTCCGACCTCGCCGACGTGATGTGGGCCGTGACCACGCGCTGCGAGCCTTCCGAGCAGATCGACATCGTCCGCAACGCCTGGAGCTCGGCGCTCGATCCCCGCATCCCGGACGAACACAAGCGCGCGGGCATCACCTCACATTCCAAGGCGATCATCGAGGCGGTTCGGCCGTTCGGCTGGAAGGACAAATACCCGCCGACCTCGGCATTGACCGCCGACGAGGCCCGCGAGATCGAGGCGAAGTGGGGCGGCGCGATCGCCGGGAGGAAGGCTGCGGGCGTGAAGGGCAAACCAGCGCCAAAGCGCACCGGCAAGCGCCGCTAGTTTTTGGTCTCCTTGGCAGCCGCCTTGTCCGGCGTGAAATAGACGTCGACCTTCATCCCGGTCGTGAGCGGGCCGGGCTGCGCGAGCTTGACCACCACCTCCACGGCGTCGACATCGGCCCGGTTTCCCGGGCCGCGGGAGCCCAGCTTGGACGGCTCGACCAGCGGCGCGATCGAGGCGACGGTTCCCGTGAATTCCTTGCCGGGAAAAGCCGCGGCGCGAACCTGGGCGGCCTGCCCGATCTTGATTTCCGCCACATCGCGCTCATCCAGTTCGGCGCGCACGTTCAGCGTCGAAAGATTGGCGATCAGCAGCAGCGGCTGTTGCGCGGAGGGCGCGGCAAGCTCGCCGGGGTTGATATTGACCTGAAGCACGGTGCCGTCGATCGGCGCGCGGACCTTCAGCTTCTCCAGATTGACGCGGGCGAATGCGAGATCGCCCCGCGCAGAGGCGACCTGCCCCTCGAGCGGCGACGGCAAGGGGGCGGTCGCAAGAACGGTGCGAAGCTGGGCCTGCCGTCTCGCCAATTCGTCCTGGGCGCGCACCAGCGCCGCGCGTGCATTGGTGAGCGCGGCGGCCGGCGCGCCGCTCGATCGCCATGCGACCGCGGCCTTGTCGACCGCGGCTTGCGCATCGAACACGGCGGTCTCGGCTTCGGCGACCGCATCCTCGGCCTTCCGGCGCTCATCCGACCGGCCGGCCGGCTGTTCGTTCCGCAAGCGCACGCGCATGCCGGCCAGCGCTTCCGCCGCAGCATAACGCGACTGGATGTCATCGTCATTGATCTGAATCAGCGGCTCACCTGCGAACACCGTGTCGTTCGCCTTGACCATCACCCTGGTGACGACGCCGATGGCCGGCGCCGCCACCTTGATAATCCCGGACTGCGGCTCGACGCGGCCCGGCGCCACCGCGAGCCAGCGCTTGTCGCCCTGCTGCGCCGACGCCCCGGCGATCAGGCCCAGGACAACGACGCTGACGATGGCAATCGCCGCGTTGCGTTTCGACATGTTCATTCCCTTCCAGCCATGGCTCGAAGCTTCTCCGAAGCTCCGCGCGTCTCCTCATGAACGATGCTGCCGTCCTCGATGTGGATGATCCGATCGGCAAATTGCACCAGACGCGGATCGTGCGCCACGACCAGCACGCTGCGGCGGGGGTCCATGGCGATCTCCGCGAGGATGGTCATGATGGCCTTGCCGTTCTCGCTGTCCAGCGCCGCGGTAGGCTCGTCCGCGAGGATCACCGAAGGGCCGCCCACGACCGCCCGCGCAATCGCCACGCGCTGCTGCTCGCCGCCGCTCAACTCGCGCGGATAGCTCGCCGTCTTGTGCGACAGGCCGACCCTGGTCAGCGCCTCGTGCGACTTGGTCTTCGCGGCCTTGCCGGTCTCGCCGCGCACGTCGAGCGCCAGCCGCACGTTGTCGGTGGCCGTCAAGGTCGGAAACAGATGGTAGGACTGGAACACGAAACCGATATTCTCCCGCCGCAGCTTCGCCAGGTCCTCCGGCCCCTTGCCGGCGATCGAGTCGCCGAGGAGGCGTACGGTTCCCTCCGTCGGCGTCAGCATGCAGCCGAGAATCGACAGCAGCGTGGACTTGCCGCTGCCGGACGGCCCCATCAGCAGCGTCAGCTCCCCGCCCCGGAGCGACAGGTTGACGCCCTTGAGCGCCCGCACCTGCCCGGCGCCGTGGCCGAGAACCTTGGCGACGCCCGTGGCCTCCATCACCGGCTGGGTCATCGCGTGAACACCATCGCCGGATCGATGCGCGTCACCTTCATGATGGCGGCAATCGCCGAGACGACGCACATGACGACGGTCAGCAGGAACAGGCCCACCGTGAGGCCCGGCGTGATGACGATCGGCAGGGCGCTCGACGCGGTCATATGCACCACCAGGAGCCCGATCAGATAGGCCAGGCCGAAGCCGATCACAGCGCTCAGCAGCGCCTGGCAGATGATGACCTTGTAGATGTAGTTACGCGACGAGCCGATCGCGCGCAGTGTCGCGAATTCGTTCAGATGATCCTTGGTGCTGGAATACAGCGTCTGCGCGACGATCACAGTGCCGACGATCACGCCGAGCAGCGCGCCGGCGAACAGCGCCGCGCCGGCGCCGGTGCCGAACAGCCAGAACGATCGGCTGCGCTCGCGAAATTCGGCGGGCGTCAGCACCTCGACGTCGGTGAGGCTGGCCAGGAGATCGCGCCGCACCTTCTGGACGTCGGCGCCCGGGGTGACACGAACCAGGAAATAGGTGGCCTTGCTCGACGGCACGCCGGTGTGAGCCCGCGCCCGATCGACATCCATGAACACGTAGGGCGTCGTGGTGAAGGAGCGGATGCCGCTTGTCACCGCCGCCACCCGCACGCTCTGCTGGCGGATCTCGGCTCGCGCGCCCAGCCCCGAAATGCCGAGCCGCTCGAAGTAGGTGCGGTCGACGGCGACGGCGTTGGGGGTGGAGAGCGACTCGATGCGGCCTTCCACCAGGTTCCAGGGCTCAAGCCCTCCCGCGCGCAGGTCCGAGCCGACCACGAACACCGGCGTCGATGAGCCGCCCGAGGTCCGCCAGTCGGCAAAGCCGATCACCACCGGGATCGCCTCCGCGGTGCCGGGGATCGCCAGCGCCCGGCTTCGCTGGCGCGTGTCCAGGAGCGACGGATCCTCGAAGCACTTGGTTCCCTTCGGCATGATCCAGAGATCGGTCGACGCATGATCGATCATCGTCGTGACCATCTGCCCGAAGCCGAGATAGAGACCCATCTGCACGGTCACGAGCACGATGGAGAATACGATGCCGATCACCGTCGCGGTGAAGCGCAGGCGATCGTGAAACAGATTGCGGAATGCGAGCGTGAATACGAGCGGCATGCCTGCGAAATCCGATCTCCGAATCATTCAGCGCATTTGACCCGGGACCATCACCCGGTCAAATCGTCCCGCTTGAACACCTTGGCCGGGGCCGGATCGCCGAAACCCGAGCGCAGCCACTGCTTTGCCTGAACGAGCTGATGGGCCAGCAGATCGTGTGCGAAGGCCGCCGCCGCGGCCCAGCTCAGCACCAGCGTGCCGCCGAACACGATCGCGGCCTTGCCGGCGGCGAACAGCGCGACCGGCAGGAGTGCGTATTGCAGCCAGACGATGAAAACATAATGAAGCAGATACATGCTGTAGGCATGGGCCGAAAGAGTGTCGAGAATTCGCGCCCGTTCCGGGGCGAAACGAAGGCACAGCGCCAGCAGGACGAAACAGCCCGCCGCGCAGGCCAGCACAAAGCCCACACCCGAGGCGAGTTGCACGGCGGCCGGCGCAGCCTCGCCGTCCAGCGTCAGCGACGTCGGCACCGCCCACAGCACGAAGCCCGCGATGGAGGCGGCAAGCCAGGCGGCCCAGTTCCGCGCCAGAGCGCCGTCGCTGGCGAGCAGCCCGCGATCGAGGCCATAAGCGCCGACCGCGAATCCGGCAAAGAAGTACACGGCATAATGCAGCGGCCGGCTGAGCTGGAACGAGAACGGCCCGGCGCTGGTCCATTGCCAGGGCGAGTGGAGCAGCGCGAGCGGGACGTAAGCCAGCGCCGACACCGACACGAGCGCAACAAAGAACCGGATCGGATGCGCGCGGCCGTGTGCCGCGAGACGGCCGAGACTTTCGGTCAACGCCGGTGCGAAGCGGTGCAGCCCGGCCGCCAGAACATTCAGCGCCAGGAGCTGCCACAGAAACCACAGCGGCCCGCACGGCCAGAACGGCAGCGCCAGCCAGTGCTGCCAGTAGGCGCTCAACGCCGGATCGGCGGCGGTTGCGAGATAAGTCGGATAGTAGGTGATCGGCATCAGCAGCGTCACGACCAGGATCAGCGGCAGGCCGATCCGCAGAAGGCGGTCGGCGAGGTAGGTCCCGCTTCCCTTGCGCCTGAGGCTCGACGGCACGAACAGGCCCGAGAGAAAGAACATCAGCGACATCAGGCTGATGTCCTGCCAGGCGCAAAACAGGTCGAAACCGAACCAGCGCTGACCATCGACGATGGGTATGGCCTGCCAGCGATACGGCGCGCTATCGAAGGGATAGGGCGTGGCGGGCAGCGAGGCGAGGTAGGCGAGAACGGAGTGGAACGCCAGGACGATGACGATCACAACCGCGCGCAGGTTGCTCAGGGCAATGCTGGATCGGGACATTTTCGTGCAGGCCTCGAACCGAACGGCCTTACGACCGCGCAGCCCCCCTCTTACAACCCCAAAACGAAGCCGGGCGCACCCCGGCCCCCTCGGCCGGATTGCAGATCAATTGCTAGCGCATAAATCCGCCCCAAGGAATGCGTACCTGTCGCACCGCCGCACAATTCATCGAGCCGAACCGGCCCATTCTTTAATCCCCGGCTCGCATAAAATGGCCGTCCCCCTTTCGTGAAACGGCCATATTATGAGGCGAGGGAGTTGAGTCGGATGCCTGATCAGAGGGATACCAGACCGTGACAGTAAGACTGGCGACACTGATCCTGTCGGCCTGCGCCGTGCTCGGGGTTTCCATGCAACAGGCCCATTCCCAGGGCCGGCCACCGGAGCCGACCGCGGTCGGCCTTTGGGAGAAGCAGAACGACCAGGGCCGGCCGATGGTGTGGTTCCTGATCGTGGAGCACCCCGGCAACATGTTCGAGGGCGCGATCGCAAAAGCATTTCCCCGCCCGCAGGATCCGCCCAACCAGTATTGCACCCGCTGCACCGACGACCGGAAGAACCAGCCGGTGCTCGGCATCTCCTTCATTCGGGACATGAAGCGGAAGGGATTCGATTACGAGGATGGCAACATTCTCGATCCACGCGACGGCACGGTCTACCGCGCCATCATGACGCTGAGCCGCGACGGGCAGGTGCTGACGGTTCGCGGCTATCTCGGCCTGCCGGTGTTCGGGATGGACGAGGTCTGGCGCCGCCTGCCGGACAGCGCCATCGCATCGCTCGATCCTGCGGTCGTTGCGAAGTACATGCCGGAGGGCGCGCGAGGAAGCTCCGCCTCGACCGCGCAGCGCCCGCCGCTGCCGAACGCCAGGCCGAGGCCTGCCGCGCCGCCGCCTCAGCGCTAGGGCGTATACTTAGAATCGAATTTGCTGAGTAACCACTCGATATGTGCTTTTGCCCCGATAGCGGACATGCGAGCAGGTCGGCTTTGTGCCGGGAATGGACATTGATTTACCCAAACCGGCATTACTTTGTCGCAATCTGACGCTCTGTGGTAAATTAGGAAAATGGCCTTGAACCTGCAAATCGCCCGAGTCTTGGGAGCAGCCACCGTTGTGGCCGTGCTCTGGCTCGCGCCTTCGGCAGCCTCGGCCCACATGGGGCACGCGCATGCCCCGGCAGCGCCCGCCATCCAGGAGACGATCGCCCCAGCCTCCCAAATTCTGCAAGCCGAGGAGTTGACAGCAGCTTCGACCGTGCCGTCGATGCCTTCCGACGATGCAGACTGCAACGGCCGCGGTTGTTGCTCCAACGGCCCGTGCACCGGATGTCTCGGTTTCCTCCCGGTGACACTGCCGATCACGGGCCCCCTGCTGTCGAGTTCCTCGCTCGTCATCGGTGACGCCCCGCCGCGCGCCAGTCCACACAACGGCCGGCTGCGACGACCTCCCAAATCCTTCGTCTGAATCGTTTTGGCATTCGTGGCGTGTGCCCCGATGGGCATGCGCTTGAATCAGGTCCAATCCTGTTCAATGGCGAAGGATTTTTCTCATGCGATTTTTAATCGCAGCCGCGTTTGGAGCGGCAGCTCTGGTTGCGTTCACAGCCGCGGGCCGTGCGCATGAAGGCCACGATCATGGCCCGCAACCTGCGCTGGCGCGGCCCGATGCAGCGCCGCGGGGTGAAGCGACGTCGCCCTCTTTCGAACTGGTTGCAATCGCCCAAGGCACGGAGCTTGTCATCTATGTTGACCGGTTTTCGACCAACGAGCCCGTGCCGGACGCCCATGTCGAGATTGAAACTCCCGAAGGACCCGCAGTCGCGGTTTCGGCGAACGGCGCCTACCGGATCAAGACCGCATGGCTGGCCAAGCCCGGCCACGTTGACCTGATCGTCACGATCACAGCGGGCGGCATAGTCGACGTCCTGCCGCTGAGCATCGACATTCCAGCCCGCGCCTCGACAACGCCGGAGTCAGGCGGATTGGTCGCGCGAGCGTCTGCGCTGTTGCAGCCGGCGATAGCGATCCCGACAGGAATTGGACTGATGCTCGGCATCGCCCTCATGTCGCTCGGACGACGCCGGGGCGGCAAGCTTGCTGCCTTGTTGCTAACCACGGCGTTCGCAGCCGCGACCGGACAGGCCCTTGCATCGGATGTCGGCACGGAACGCGCCGCGCGCGCGGCCGATGGCGCGGTCTTCGTGCCAAAGCCGATCCAGCGCATTTTTGGATTGCGCACGGCGGTTGCCGAAGCCGCTTCGCACCCTCGCTCGATCGAGTTGCCGGGGCGGATCATTCCCGACCCCAACGCCAGCGGCTATGTGCAGGCCTCGGTCGGCGGACGCCTGTCCGCGCCGCCGGATGGCTTCCCCCGTCTTGGCACCCCGGTGCGGCAGGGCGACGTGCTCGCCCGTGTGACGCCGCCGATGCAGGCGATCGACGTTTCCGATATGCGCCAGCGCCAGGGCGAACTGGATCAGCAGATCGATATCGTCGAACGTCGGCTTGCGCGTTATGAGCGCCTGGCGCCAAGCGGTGCCATCGCCTTCGCGCAGCTCGAAGAGACCCGTTTTGAGCTTCAAGGCTTGAAAGACAGACGCAGCGCCCTCGACACGATTCGCCGAAGCACGGAAGCGCTGATGGCTCCGGTTTCCGGTGTCGTCGCCGAAGGAGCACCGATCGCCGGCCAGATGGCTCAACCGAACGCCGTCATTTTCCACATCATCGATCCTGCGCGACTTTGGATCGAAGCCCTGAGCTTCGACGCGATGGCTCCCGCACAGAGCGCCTCCGCGATCATGGCAGACGGTCGAACATTGCCGCTCGCGTTCCGCGGGTCGGGTCTGGCGGATCGCAACCAGTCGATCCCGGTTCATTTCGCGGTCACCGGCGCATTGAATGGATTGCGAGCGGGACAGTTCGTCACTGTCTTTGTGACGACCGGGGAGGAAAAGCGCGGGATTGCGGTTCCGCGTGCGAGCCTGGTGCGAAGCGCCAATGGGCAGGACCTTGTTTACGTCCATATCGCCCCGGAGCGATTCGAGCAGCGGCCGGTTCACGTCGAGCCGCTTGACGGCGAACGCGTGCTGATTTCTGCGGGGGTCGATCCAGGACAGCGCGTCGTGGTGCAGGGCGCCGAACTGCTCGACCACGTGCGGTGAGAGAAAGCATCCATGTTCACATTTCTCGTCACGCAATCGCTTCGAAACCGGGTGCTGGTGCTGGCGCTGAGCATTGTACTCATCGTGTTCGGCATATTCAGCGTGCTCCGGTTGCCGGTCGATGTGTTGCCGGACCTCAACCGGCCGACCGTAACGATCATGACGGAAGCCGAGGGGCTGGCGCCGCCCGAGGTTGAGCTATCGGTCAGCTTCCCGATCGAAACGCAGATGAACGGCGTGCCGGGCGTATCGCGCGTGCGCTCGGTGTCAGGCGTTGGCCTTTCGATCGTCTATGTCGAGTTCGATTGGGGCACCGATATCTACCGAAACCGTCAATTGATCTCAGAGCGCCTGGGCCTCGTCCGCAATCAATTGCCCGCGAACATCTCTCCGCACATGGGCCCGATCAGTTCGATCATGGGACAGGTGCTGATGATCGCATTGACCAGCGACCACGCGACGCCAATGCAGTTGCGTGAGGCTGCGGACTTCACGATCCGGCCGCGGCTCCTGAGCATTGCTGGCGTTGCTCAGGTGATTCCGATGGGCGGTGAGGTAAGGCAGTACCGCGTCGCGCCACAGCCACCCGCGCTCCGCGCGCTCGGCATCGGCTACGACGAGTTGGATCGGGCGCTGGCGCAGTTCGGCACCAACACCGGAGGCGGGTTTACGGACCTGCATTCGCGCGAATACCTGATCCGCAACATCGGTCGCACCACGAGTCTCGACGACCTGCGCAATATCGTGGTCGCCAAGGTCGAAGGCAGGCCGGTCTATCTGCGGCAGGTGGCAAACGTCGACTACGCGCCCAAGGTCAAGCGCGGCGATAGCGGCTACATGGCCAAGGCCGCGGTGGTCGTATCGATCGAGAAGCAGCCCAATGTCGACACCATCGCGCTGACCAAACAGCTTGAGGAAGCCGTTGCTGGGCTCAATGCTCACCTGCCGCACGGCATCAAGGCCGATCAAGTCATCTTCCGCCAGGCCAACTTCATCGAGACATCGATCCGTAATGTCCAGAGCGTGATCGTCGAGGCCGCGATAGTCGTGGCCGTGGTGCTGTTCGCGTTCCTGCTGAACTGGCGCACGACCGCGATCTCGCTGACCGCAATACCCGTTTCGATTCTGGCGACGGCGGTGGTGTTCTATTTTGCCGGTCTCACCATCAACACCATGACACTCGGCGGCATCGCCATCGCCATTGGCGCTCTGGTCGACGACGCGGTTGTGGACGTCGAGAACATCTACCGGCGCTTGCGGGAAAACCGCGCGGCCGGCAATCCGCGTTCAGTGTTCGATGTCGTGGTGGCCGCTTCGCAAGAAGTCCGCTCCGGCATCCTCTACGCCAGCGTGATCATCGTGCTGGTGTTCGTGCCATTGTTCGCGCTGACCGGCATCGAGGGACGCCTGTTTACGCCGCTCGGCCAAGCCTACATCGTCGCGATCCTGGCGAGCCTCGTCGTCTCGATCACGCTGACTCCGGTCATGGCTTACTACATGCTGCCGGGACTCAAGCGCCTCGATGAACGAGAAAGCCCGCTGGTGCGCGGGCTCAAGCGTGTCTATCGCTGGACCCTCGAACGCGCGCTGGAGCGCGGCCGCGCCGTGGTCCTGCTGACTGCGCTTGCGGTCGCGGGCGCCACGGTCGGCGCGTTTTTCTTGCCGCGAGCGTTCCTGCCCCAGTTCAACGAGGGCACCTTCACCATCAATCTGATGTTTAATCCCGGCGTATCGCTGGCCGAATCCAACCGCGTGGGCCGGATCGCCGAGCGGTTGGCGCTGGAAGTGCCAGAGGTTAAATCGGTCGGCCGGCGCACCGGCCGCGCCGAACTCGACGAGCATGCGGAAGGCGTTCATTCAACCGATCTCGAAATCGATCTCAAGCCCGCAGGTCGCTCCAAAACCGAAATCGTCGCCGACATCCGCTCCCGGCTCGCAGTGCTGCCGCTGTCGATCAACGTCGGGCAGCCAATCTCGCATCGGCTCGACCACATGCTGTCCGGGGTGCGCGCCGACGTGGCGGTGAAGATTTTCGGCGAGGACCTCGATGCGCTGCGCAGTGCCGCCGAAGAATTGCGCACCAAACTCGTGCGCATTGCCGGCTTTGCCGACGTACAGGTAGAAAAGCAGGTCCGCATCCCGCAGCTCGAAATCCGCGTCGATTATGGACGCGCCGCACTTTACGGCGTGCAGCCCGCGGCCGTCATCGACCGGCTGAGCCGGCTGTCCAGCGGGCGCGTCGTGTCGCGTGTCGTGGACGGCTATCGCAGCTTCGACGTCGTGATGCGGCTGCCGGACCAGCTTCGCACCACACAGCGGCTGGGGGACCTGTTGATCGAGACTCCGGCGGGATGGGTGCCGGCGCGACAGATCGCCGACATCAAGGAAACCGACGGCCCCAACCAGATTTTGCGCGAGAATGGACGCCGCCGCATCGTCGTGTCGGGCAACGTCGTGGGCAACGCCGATTCCGGGGCGATCGTCGAAGCCATCCGCAAAGAGCTTGGTGCCCTCAAGCTACCGGAGGGTTCCTTCACCAGCCTCGAAGGCACGTTCAAGGCGCAGGAGCAGGCGAGCCGTACCATCGGCATCCTTTCAATCGTGTCGCTGTCGTTGATCTTTTCCATCCTCTACAGCCGCTACCGATCCGCGGTGCTGGCGCTCATCATCATGGGCAGCTTGCCGCTGGCGCTGATCGGGGCGGTGGCAGCGCTGTGGCTCGCTGACCAGCCGCTATCGGTCGCCAGCATGGTTGGCTTCATCACACTCACCGGGATCGCCGCCCGCAACGGCATCCTCAAGATCAGCCACACAATCAATCTGACGCTGCACGAGGGAATGCCCTGGGGCCGCGAACTCGTCATGCGCGCCAGTCTGGAGCGGCTTACTCCGGTCCTGATGACGGCGCTGTCCGCCGGGGTCGCGCTGGTCCCGCTGATGATCGACGCGGCCACGCCCGGCAAGGAAATCCTGCATCCGGTCGCGGTGACGATTTTCGGCGGACTGATCGGCGCAACTGCGCTTGACGCGTTCCTCACTCCCATACTGGTGCTTAGATTCGGCCGCGCAGCCGTTGAGCGCCTGCGCTCCGCCGCTCAAACCGAAAATGCTTCAGCGGGGGCGACCGTTTCCTCCGCTCCGTCGTACTGATCCATCGCAAGGAGACAAACATGATATCGAGGATTCTGGGCGCGCTGTTGATGATGATTTTTCTGACGCATACGGGCTCCACGCACGAAGCCCCCGGTCAGCATGGCGGCCGGGTGGTCGACGCGGGCGAATTGCATGTCGAGATGGTGACCAAGGCCGGCGTGGTCGACGTCTACCTGACCAATCACGACAACAAGGCAGTGCCCTCGGCAGGCTATAAGGGTCTGGCGATTCTGGTTATCGGCAGCAAGAGCCAGCGTATCGTTCTTGAACCCGCTGGAGAATCGCGCCTGTCAGGCAAGGCCAGTGGCGACCTGCCAGCCGCGCCGAAGGGCGTGGTGCAAATCACACACCCCAACGGCAAGACCGCCCAGGCGCGCTTTAACTGAACTCGCGGCCAACTATTCAACCTTCATCCAACGTGCATCCATCAGGCTGTGGCTGCACGCAATGAATCCACGCCCTAATAGGACTTCGGCAGGCCCAGCGCCTTCTCGGCGATGAAGCTCAGAATGAGATGCGGCGTGATCGGCGCGATCCGCACGATCAGCGACTCGCGAAGATAACGCTCGACGTGGAATTCCTTGGCGTAGCCCATGCCGCCGTGGGTCATTAGCGCGGTCTCGCAGGCCTTGAAGCAGGCTTCGCCGGCGAGATACTTCGCCGCGTTGGCCTCGACGCCGCAGGGCGCTCCGGCGTCGTAGAGCGAGGCCGCCTTGAACGCCATCAGATTGGCGGCTTCGAGCGCCATCCAGCAGGCGGCGAGCGGATGCTGGATCGCCTGGTTCTCGCCGATCGGCCGGTCGAACACGATGCGCTCCTTGGCGTATAGGGCGGCCTTGCGCAGCGCCGCACGGCCGAGCCCGATCCCCTCGGCACCGATCAGGATGCGCTCGGGGTTCATGCCGTGCAGGATGTATTCGAAGCCCCTGCCCTCCTCGCCGATGCGGTCGGCGACCGGCACCGGCAGCGCGTCGATGAACAGCTCGTTGGAGTCGACCGCGCTGCGACCCATTTTCGGGATTTCGCGGATATCGACGTAGCGGCGGTCGAGGTCGGTGTAGAACAGGCTCAGCCCCTCGGTGCGGCGCCCGACCTGTTCGAGCGGCGTGGTGCGGGCAAGGATGAGCATCTTGTTCGCCACCTGTGCGGTCGAAATCCAGATTTTTTGGCCAGACAGCAGATAGCGGTCCCCCTCGCGCACGGCCTTGGTCTTCAGCTTGAGCGTGTCGAGCCCGACGTTCGGCTCGGTGACCGCGAAGCAGGCCTTGTCCTTCCCCGCGACCAGCGGTGGCAGCATTCTTTTCTTCTGTTCGTCGCTGCCAAACACCACGACCGGGTTCAGTCCAAAGATGTTCATGTGCAAAGCCGAGGCGCCCGACAGCCCCGCGCCAGACTCGGCCACGGTCTGCATCAGCAGCGCGGCTTCGGTGACGCCGAGCCCCGCGCCGCCGTATTGCTGCGGCACGCAGACGCCGAGCCACCCCGCCTCCGCAAAAGCGCGGTGAAAGTCGTCCGGAAACCCGCCGTCGCGATCCTTGGCGAGCCAGTAGTCGTCAGGAAACCGCGCGCAGACCTTGCCGACCGCATCGCGGATCGCCTCCTGCTCGGCCGACAATGAGAAATCCATTGGGGTTCCCGCCCGTCCGATCGACTCGTCAACTGTAGGTCGGCGACGCCAATCGTGCTAAAATATTAGGCATCATAACAACGAACCGCTGTCCAGCACGCGGCATCCGGAGGAAACGGCATGAAAAAGGTCACCGTCGCCCCCAAAGGCATGGGGCTCAACGATTTCGTTGCGCATCAGGAGGGATTCTTCGCCACCGAAGGCCTCGACGTGACCTTCGACTGGAAAACGTTCCGCGGCACGCAGTCGAGCTGGAAGGGCCTGAACTATCTGGAGCGGCCGCAGGATCAGCCCTACACCAAGGACAAGGCGGAGGTGATCCAGGGCGCCTGCGTCTGGGGTTCGATCTGCAACGCCTCCGCCGGCATGGGCAAGTTCGTCGCCGAGGCCTACGGCGATTCACCCTGGGCGATTTTCGTTCGCCCGGATTCCAAAATCCGCGAGCCGAGGGACTTGAAGGACATCCCGATCTCGGTCGGAATGCGCGCCGGCAGCCATTTCAACGTGCCTTACCGGCTGGAAAAATACCTGCCGCTCGAAAACATCAAGACCGTGAACACCGGCGGCTTCGGCGCGCGGCTGAAGGCGCTGCTCGACGGCGAGGTCGAAGCGGCATCGCTCCTGCCGCCGCAGATCGCGATGGCCGAACAGCTCGGGCTTCGCAAGATCATCGAGGACACGTTCCATACGCTGTGGTGGGTGCCGGAGGGCTTCGAGCCGGAGAACACCAAGGCCTACCTGCGCGCGCTCGACCGCGCCGAGAAGGCGATGGACGCCGATCTCGCCAAATACCTGCCGCTGTGGAGGCTCGCAGTGCCGGCCGAGTTCGAGACCTATCACCCGTGGGATTTCTCGAAGTTCGGCCGCGGCGAGCGTTTCGTCTACAAAACCATCCCGCATTCGGAGTTCGACGAGGTGATGGATCAGGTCAAGCGCTGGAAGCTCGACGACTTTCTCAAGGACAGGAGCTTCGAGGGCCTCGCCGCGCGCTAGTCCACCACCGCGATCGCGTTGATCTCGATCAGATATTCCGGCGAGGTCATCTTGGTGATCTCGACCATGGTCGAGGCCGGCGCGGGCGCCTTGAAATACTCGCGCCGCACTTTGTGAATCTTCTCGAAGTGCTCCATGTTGCGCACGTAGACGTCGACGCGGCAGATGTCGTCCATCGTCCCGCCCGCGGCCTCCACAGCCGCCTGCACGTTCTGGCAGACCTGATGGGTCTGCGCCTCGATGTCGCCGATGCCGGCGATCGTGCCGTCCGGCCGGCGCGAGGTCATGCCGGAAATGAACACGATCCGGCCGCGCGCCTCGATCACGGTTGCCTGGGAAAAGTGTCCGTTCGGCTTGCTGATTTTTTCCGAGCTGATTTGCTTCTTGGGCATGGTGTCCTCGCTCTATGGCACTGATGCGTGAGTGTGGTTCAATGGCGCCCTTCGCAGCAAGGGGCGTCCCATCGAACCGCTCAACCAACTGACCGCCACTGAGATCGTCGCGGAGATCGGCCAGGGCCGCACCACCTGCGAGGCAGTCGTGCGCGCGTGCCTGGATCGCGTCGCCGAGCGCGAGCCGCAGGTGCACGCCTGGGCCTATCTCGACCCCGAGGCCGCGATTGCCGCCGCCCGCGCCTTCGACAACAGCGGCAAGCGTGGCCCGCTCGCCGGCGTCCCATTCGGGGTCAAGGACATCGTCGACACCTTCGATATGCCCACCGAATGGGGCACGCCCATTCACAAGGGCCGGCAGCCGGAGCGCGATGCGGCTTGCGTCGCGCTGTCCCGCAAAGCCGGCGGCGTCCTGCTCGGCAAGACGGTCACCACCGAATTCGCCAACTTGCATCCCGGCCCGACCCGCAATCCGCACGACCTCACCCGCACGCCTGCCGGCTCGTCGAGCGGCTCGGCCGCGGCGGTCGCCGACTTCATGGTGCCCATCGCCATCGGCACCCAGACCACCGGCTCGACCATCCGGCCCGCCTCGTTCTGCGGCGTGTTCGGCTATCGCCCGACCTGGGGCGAACACCGCATGCACGGCGTCATGGAGGCCTCGGGCTCGCTCGACACGCTCGGCATCCTTTCGCGCTCGGTCGCCGACATCGCGCTCTATCGCGACGTGCTGCTCGGCATTCCGCCCGAGCCGATGCCCAGCATCGCGCGTCCGCATTTCGCGCTCTGCCGCAGCCACGTCTGGAATGAGTTCGAGCCCGTGACCCGCACGCTGGTCGAGGACGCCGCTCATCGACTCGCCCGCGTCGGCGCCCGCGTCACCGAGTTCACCCTGCCCGCCGAATTCGAGCTGCTCAACGACGCGCACCGCACGATTTCGAGCTTCGAGTTCGCCCGAACCTTCACCTTCGAGATCGAGCACCACTGGAACGAGATCAGCGATACCCTGCGCGGCGGCCGACTGCAGGATGGTATCGTCGGCCGCTTCGATCGCTACATTGAGGCCAAGCGGCTCGCGGACGAATGCCGGAGAAGGCTCGACGCGCTCATGGGCGGCATCGACGTGCTACTGACGCCGGCGGCCTTCGGCGAAGCGCCGGTTGGCATGCCGGCCTTCGCGGGCGTGCCGCTCTACCAGATCTGGACCACACTGCACGTTCCGGCCGTCTCGATCCCGGTTTTCAAGGGCCCCGCCGGGATGCCGATCGGCGCGCAGCTCATCGCCAAGCGCCACGACGACAGAAAACTGTTCGCCTGCGCGCAATGGGCCTTCGAAAGACTGACGTAAAGGAAGACGCAATGGTTTCGACACCCACCGAAGGCAACTGGCCGGTCACGTTTCCGGGGAACTTGCGCTGGAGCAACGCCACCCAGATCGTCAAAGGGATGGTGGCCTATGGCGCGGCGGCCATGGCCGAGGTCGACCTGATCGTGCAGCGGCTGAAAGCGCGAAGCGGCGAAGCCGATCTCGACAAGGTCTGGATGGAGGAATGGTCGAAGGAGGCCGACCGCGTCGCCAGGATCGGCGACGAGGCCGACGCCGCCGGCAACGCCATCACCGCCGGCAACCAGTACATGCGCGCCGGCAACTACTACTACAGCGCCGAGCGCTTCATCCCGCCGGGCGAGGAAAAGCTCGCGATGTATCGAAAAGCGCTCAGCCGCTACCAGGGCGCGATGGCGCGGCTGCATCCGGACATCGAGCGGGTCGAGGTGCCGTATGAAAGCCAGAGCCTGCCCGCCTGGTTCGTGAAAGGCCGCGGCCTCGGCCGGCGTCCGACCGTCGTTCTGTTCGACGGCATGGACAATGCGAAGGAGATGAGCGTGATCTTCGCCGGTCTCGATCTGGCCAAGCGCGGCATCAACGTGCTCGCGATCGACGGGCCGGGCCAGTCGGAGCCGCTGCGGCTTCGCAACATCCCGACCCGCCACGACTACGAAGCGGCCGGCATTCCGGCCTACGATTACGTCGCCTCGCGGCCGGAGGTCGATCGCAAGCGCGTCGCGGTGATGGGCTACAGCTTCGGCGGCTATCACGCGCCCCGCATCTGCGCCTTCGACAAGCGCTACGCGGCTTGCGTCTGCTTCGGCGCGATGCATTGGAACATTTACGACTTCGTCGCCGGACATGCCCCGACCGACCCGCGAACAACCTCGGCCTCCACGTTCCAGTTCCGCTGGGTCGCCGGCGCGCCCGACAACGAGACGGCGCTGGAATGGGCGAAGAAGTTCACGCTCGAAGGCGTGGCCGAGAAGGTCCAGTGCCCGATCCTGATCCTGCACGGCGAGAACGACCGCGTCGTGCCGCTGGCGGAGGCCAAAAAGCTCTACGAGCGCGTCGGCTCCAAGAACAAGACACTGAAAATCTTCACCGAAGCCGAAGGCGGCGCGGAGCATTGCCAGGTCGATAACCGCCAGCTCGGCGTGGACTTCATCGGCGACTGGCTGCTGAAGAACATGTAAGCTGCAGGGGCGTCATTCCGGGCACGAAGGCAGATCGCAAGCCGCCGCCCTCATCGGGTCCAAGGGCATCAAGGCGGAATGAGCAAAATTGCCGCATCCCGGACGGCCGCTCCCTATCGACGCCACACCTCGCGCGTGGTCGAATAGGCGCTACCGATCAACCCGCACGGGGGAACGATATGATGCGCGCAATTCGGTGGTGCACCGTCATCTGCATGCTGGCCTTCCCTGCCTTTGCGCAGGCCCAAAGCTCCTATCCCGATCGCCCCGTCCGCTTCGTCATTGCGTTCCCGCCGGGCGGCGCGACCGACACCTTCTTCCGGCTGATCTCCAACGAGCTCGGGACTGCGCTCGGCCAGTCGATCGTGATCGAGAACAAGGGCGGCGCCGGCGGCTACATCGCCTGGCAGATGGTCGCCACCTCTCCACCCGACGGCTACACGGTGCTGGTGGCGGAGAACGCGCTCGGCATCAACCAGGCGCTGTACAAGACACATTCGTCGGGATTCAATCCGCTCAAGGATTATGACGCCGTCGGCGCGATGGCGAGCACGCCGCTGGTGTGGACCGTCGCCAACAACGTTCCTGCTAAC
>CAMAWG010000009.1 GCA_945861855.1 Rhodoplanes serenus | reverse complement strand
GCGTCGCGGCCTTCGAGAAGCGTTATGCCGCCTGCATCGCGCTTTCCGCGCTGCACTGGGACCTCGCCGCCTGGCAGCAGAAGATCAAGGACGCCAACAAGAGCGCGCCGAAGTCCGTCGCGCAATCGAACTTCCAGTGGCGCTGGGTGGCCGGCGCCAAGGACGAGGACGAGGGCATCGAGATCGCGAAAAGATTCTCGCTCAAGGATGTGGCGAAGAACATCACCTGCCCGTTCCTCGTCACCCACGCCGGCAACGACCGCGTCGTGCCAGTCGAGAACGCGCAGAAGCTTTTCGATGCCGCCGGCTCCACGAACAAGACCATAAAAATCTTCACCACCGAAGAGGGCGGCGCCGAGCACGCCCATGTCGACAACCGCCAGATCGGCATCGACTTCGCCGCCGACTGGCTTGCAGAAAATATGAAGTAGGCGCGCGCATGACCAAACCCATTCCCATCCGCATGGGCGGCTACGGCCCGCCGGCCACGGGCTTCAGCCAGTCGCTGAAGCGCATCGGCGACAGCCTTGAGAAGCAGTTCGGCGATCGCATCGACGTGAAGTATTGCTGGAACATCATGGATTTCGGCTACAAGGCCGAGGAAATCCTCTGGCTTGTGGAGAGCGGCATTCTCACTCTCGGCTACCAGTCGTCGAGCTATCTCACCGACCGCGTGCCGGAGCTGAGCTTCGTCGATCTGCCGTTCCTGTTCCGCGACAACGACCACGCCCGCGGCGCGATGGACGGCACGCTCGGCAAGCGGCTGGTGCAGGCGATCGAGAGCAAGGCGAATTATCGCGTCCTCGGCTGGTATGAGAACGGCTTCCGCCACATCTCCAACCGCGTCCGCACCGTGCGCACGCCGTCCGACCTCAAGGGCATCGCCATCCGCGTGCTGCCGAGCCAGATCCAGAAACGCACCTTCGAACTGTTGGGTGCGAACCCGATGATCATGGATCTCACCGACGCGATCCGCATGATCAAGGCCGGCGAGATCGACGCGCAGGAGAATCCGCTCACCAATACGGTGACCTACGGCGTGCACAAGTTTCACCGCTTCCACACCGTCAGCAATCATTTCTACATTTCGCGGCCGATCTTCCTGAACCGTCCGGCCTTCGACGCCTGGCCCGCCGATCTGAAGGAGGCGATGCAGAAGGCCGTCACGGAATCCGTCGCGTTCCAGCGCGACCTCCACGTCAAGGAGGAGGAGGACGCCGAGCGCGCGATCAAGGCGGAGGGCTGCGAGATCGTCACGCTCGACGCCGCGCAGCACGATGCCTTCGCCTCGGCGGTCCAGCCGATCTATGCGGAAGCGCGAAAGCTCCTGGGCGACGAGTTGTTCAAGCTATTGGGGCGTTGAGGCGACTTCCTCCACCTCAAAGGCTGTGTCCCGGGCGCAGTGCAGCACGAGCGAAGCGAAGTGATGCGCTGCAGAACCGGGACCGCTCCAAGCTCCGAGTGCGAAACGGTCCCGGATCAGCGGCGCACCGCTGCGTGCTTCGCACTTGCGCTGCACCGCGTCCGGGACACGCGCCCAGAAGACCGCTTGTGCAGCCCCACCGCCGCTCCCTACAATCTCCGCCACAACAGAGGGCGGACGAACCGCTCCCAGGTTCCGCAGGGAGAGACGTCATGCGCAGGCTCAGTGCCATTCTGCTGTCGATCGTCGGTCTCGCGCTGGCCGCGGGCCAAGCTTCCGCCCAAGGCGCCTATCCCACCCGGCCGATCCGTGTGCTCATCCCCTACGCCCCCGGCGGCCTGACCGACGTGGTGGCGCGCCACTACGCCGAGCACCTGCGCAAATCGCTCGGCCAGAACGTGCTGGTCGAGAACAAGCCCGGCGCATCCGGCATCATCGCCATCGAGGAAATGGCCCGCGCCAAACCCGACGGCTACACCATCATGGTCGGCAACATCTCGACCAATTGCCTCACACCTGTCCTGCTCGCCAAGCGCATGAAGATCGACTATGATCGCGACGTGCAGATCATCGCGCGCACCGCCGATGCGCCGGTGTTCTTCCTCGCCACCACCACGAACTTTCCGCCGAAGACTTTCGCCGAGTTCATCGCCTATGCCAAGGCACATCCGGGCGATGTGCGCTACGCCTCGGCCGGCATCGGCGCCTATCAGCACGTCAACACCGAGATCCTGGCGAAGCGCGCCGGCGGGCTGCAGCTCGTCCACATCCCATTCAAGGACGGCGGCTCGGGCATCCTCAGGGACGTGGCGGGCGGCGACACCCATGTATCCTGGTTCAACGTCACCAACCCGGTCGGCATGATCAAGGCCGGCAAGGTGCGCCCGCTCGCGGTCGCCGCCGAAGCGCGGCTGCCGGCCTGGCCCGACGTGCCGACGCTGGCCGAGGTCGGCTTCGCGGGCTTTCGCCCCTCGCAATGGTCCGCGGCCTTCGCGCCGGCCGGCGTCCCCCGCGAGATTATCGACAAGCTGCACGAGGCGTTCGCCGCGGCGGCGCGGACACCGGAGCTGCAGGCGATCTTCGAGAAGGGCGGCATGGTCGCCCCGAACGACAAGTCGCCCGCCGAGGCGCGGGCCTGGCTGAAGAAGGAAATGGAAACCTGGCGGCGCGACATCGCGGACGCGGGGATCAAGGTGGATGAGTGATCTCGCAGCCGCAACCTCTCCCGGCCTCATGCTGAGGAGCGCCCGCAGGGCGCGTCTCGAAGCATGGGGCCGCCCCATCCTTCGAGACGCGGTCCTTCGGACCGCTCCTCAGGATGAGGCGGAGCGAGTCAGCAAAGGAAATGAACTTTGAAAATTGGAATTCTGCTCGGCGACGATATCGGCCTCGAAGTCGTTCCCGAGAGCGTCAAGGTGATCAAGGCCGCCGCCGCCAAGACCGGACTCGCCATCGAATGGCACGAATTGCCGATCGGCAAGGCCGGCCATGAGCAGCACGGCGACACGCTGCCGAAGATCACCGAAGAGACCCTGCGCGAGCTCGACGGCTGGATCATGGGTCCGATCGGGCACAACGCCTATCCGCGCGGCGACATGACCTGGGTGATGCCGCCGGTGCGGAAAAAATTCGATCTCTTCACCGCGCTGCGCCCGGCTTTGTCGCATCCGACGATTCCCTCGATCCACCAGAACGTCGATATCGCCTTCTTCCGCGAGCTGACCGAGGGCATGCTCTATTCCGAGACGGTGGTGGCGGGCCTGCCCGAGTTCCGGCCGAACGACGACATCACCATCTCGTCGCGTGTCATCACGCGGAAGGGCTCCAACCGGGTCGCACGCGAGGCGTTCGAGCTTGCCCGCACGCGGCCGCGCAGGAAGGTGACCGCGGCCCACAAGGAGCCGGTCTATCGGCTCGCCTGCGGCATGTTTGCCGAGGAATGCCGCAAGGTCGCCAAGGAATACCCCGACGTCGCCTTCGAGGAGATGATGATCGACTCGATCGCGATGAAGCTCGTCACCGATCCGCAGCGCTTCGACGTGGTCGTCACCACCCACCAGTTCGGCGACATCCTGACCGACATCGGCGCGGGCCTCGTGGGGGGCCTCGGCCTCGCGCCCGGGCTGTGCATCGGCGACAAGCAGGCGATGGCGCAGGCGACGCACGGCTCGGCGCCGGACATCTACGGCAAGAACATCGCCAATCCCTATGCCATGATCATGTCCGGGCAGATGCTGCTGGGCTGGCTCGGGCGAAAGCACAAGGACGCCAGGGCCAGCGCCGCCGCCGAGCTGATGCAGAAGGCGGTGACGAAGGTGATCGGCGAGGGCAGGAAGCTCACCCGCGACCTGGGCGGCAGCGCCAGCACCACGGAGATGGGCGACGCCATCGCCTCGGCGCTCTGACGGCAAGACGAGAACGAAACGCAAAGACAACCCTTGGGAGGACGACGATGCAAAGGCTCCTGAAGAACGCTCTGGCCGCGATCGGCCTGATGTGCCTCTTGCCCGCGCTTGCGGCGGCGCAGGAGTGGCCGCAGCGGCAGATCAAGGCGGTCGTGCCGTTTCCCGCCGGCGGCGGCACCGATCTGATCGGCAGGCTTGCCGCCAAGCACATCGGCGACCTGCTTGGACAGCAGGTCTATGTCGAGAACATCGGCGGCGCGAATGGCTCGATCGGGGTGCAGGCGGTGATGCGGGCGGAGCCGGACGGCTACACCATCGGCGTCTTCTCGGACGGGCCGATGATCGTCAACCCTGCCCTCTATCCGAACAACGCCTATCAGACGCTGCGCGACTTCGTTCCGGTCGCGATGATGAACCGGTTTCCGTCGATGCTGACCGCGAACCCATCCACCGGAATCAAGAATGTGGCCGATCTGCTCCGGGTGGCCAAGGAGAAGCCCGGCACGCTCAACTATTCCTCCGGCGGCATCGGCAACTTCAGCCACATGGGGCTGGAACTGCTCGCCAACCAGACCGGCATCAAGATCGTCCATGTGCCCTATCGCGGCATCGGCCCCGCGACGCAGGCGATCCTCGCAGGCGACGTGCAGCTTCTCTACAACAACGTCACCACCTCGCTGGAGCACGTTCGAGCTGGCAAGACCAACGGGCTCGCCATCGGCGAAGCCAAGCGCCTGCCGGGCCTGCCGGACGTTCCGACCATCGCCGAGACCGTCCCCGGCTACGAATTCTCCGCCTGGATCGGCATCTACGTGCCGGCCAAGACTCCGCCCGCGATCGTCGCCAAGCTCTCCAAGGCGGTGTCGGATTTCTTGCAGTTGGAGTCGGTGAAAAAATACTTCGCCGATCAGTTCATCACCGCGAGCTACAAGGACTCGCCTGAGTTCACGGGCTACATCAAGACCGAGCTCACCAAATGGGACGATGTCGTGAAGAAGGCCGGCATCAAGGTGCAATGATCCGGGCGCGCAACACAGCAGGCTCATGCCCATGTACAATCTTCACCTAAGCCCCGAGCAGATCGAGTTCCGCGACACGGTGCGGGATTTCGTCGAGGACGAGGTCAAGCCGGTCACCTTGAAAGCCGACCGCCTCGATCTCAACGACCGCACACTGCCGGTCGAGGTGCTGCGCAAGGCCTCGCAAATGGGGCTCCGCACGCTCGCACTGCCCGAGGACCTGGGCGGCGTGGGGGCTGACGCCCTGACCTGCTGCATCGTCACCGAAGAACTCGCAGTGGGCGACACCGACGTCGCGGCGGTGCTGGCCGAGACGTCGTCGCTTGGGCTGCGGCTGTTCTCCGCGATGACGCCGGAGCAGCGAGCGCGCTTCGGCCCGGCGTTCCTGGAGGACGACGACTATCATCTGGCGCTGGCCTGCCGCGAGCCCGGCGACGACAGCGCGCTCGGCATCAACTACCACCGCCCCGCCGCCAGGATGCGGCTTGCCACCACCGCCACCCGCGACGGCGGCGGCTTCGTCATCGACGGCGCCAAGGACTGCGTCGCCAACGGCCCCATCGCCAAGCTGATCGCCGTCGAGGCGCAGACCGACAAGGGACCGGCGTTGTTCCTCGTGCCGCGGGAGACCCCCGGCCTCGCCGTCACCGGTCAGCCCGGGCCGCGCTGGTATCACGGCTCCTGCGGACAGATTTCGCTGAAGGGCGTTCGCGTCCCGGCGGCCAATCTCCTGTCGCTCGGCGACGCCTCGGACAACGGCCGCGGCGTGCCGCTCTATCCTGCGCTCAATCTCGGCATCGGCCGCGCCGCCTACGAAGCGGCGCTGGAATACGCGCAGCTTCGCGTGCAGGGCGGCCGCCGCATCGTCGAGCACCAGGCAATCGGCACCAAGCTCGCCGAGATTGCCGTCCGCCTCGAGGTCGCGCGCACCGCCATCTGGCGGGCGGCCTGGGCCTCCGATCACCCGGACGCCACCGCCGACCGCAGCCTGCCCGACCTGCCGCTCACCACCATCGCCAGGGTGTTCACCGCGGAGACGGTCTATCGCGCCGCCAAGGACTCCGCCGAATGCTTCGGCGCCATGGGCGTGATGCGCGACATGCCGCTGCAGAAGTACATCCATGACGCGATGATCTGCCTGCACACCGGCGGCGGCAGCGCCGACGACAAGCTGCGGATCGCCGAGGCGCTGACGAGCCACCGGCGCACGCAGCCGATGCTGGCGGCGGAGTAACATCGAATGCAACAGCCCCTCAGCGCGTGTCCCGGATGCGATGCAGCGCGAAGCGGTGCATCGCTGATCCGGGACCGTCACGGATTGGAACGGTCCCGGTTCTGCAGCGCACCACTTCGCTACGCTCGTGCTGCGCTGCGCCCGGGACACCAAAAGGACTAGTGCAATGGACTTTTCACTGAGCAACGAGCAGCGCGCCTGGCAGATGACCGCGCGCCAGTTCGCCGAGGAGGAGATCAAGCCGATCACGCTCGATCTCGACGAGGCGCCCGACGCGCACGGCACGTTCGACTGGGAGATCGTCGAGAAGGGGTCGAAACTCGGCTTCCGCACCTTGGCCGTGCCGAAGGAGTTCGGCGGCGAAGGCACCGATTACGTCACCCAGGCGCTGGTGATGGCCGAGCTCGCCCGCGGCGACAGCGCAATCTCGAAGACCTTCAGCCAGAACTGGAAATGGAGCCACCTGATCGCGCAGGCCTGCAACCCCGAGCAGAAGGAGCGCTTCCTGCGGCCGTTCGTCGCCGACCACCGCTTCCTGCTGGGCAAGGGCATCACCGAGCCGACCGCGGGCTCCGACAACCGCATGCCGCCGAAGGACGCGCCCAAGGCGGGCCTAAAACTTCGCGCCGAGCGCCAGGGCGACGAATGGATCTTGAACGGCGAGAAGTGCTTCATCGCCAACGCGCCGGTCGGAAAGCTGTTCTTCATCGACGCCCGCACCGACCCGAACGCGCCGCTGCGTCAGGGCACCACCATGTTCCTGGTCGAGCGCGACACGCCGGGCTTCCGCATCGGCAAGGTGTTCAACAAGAGCGGCTGGCGGTTCTATCGCAACGGCGAGATGATTTTCGAGAACGCCCGCGTGCCGCACGCCAATGTCGTGGGCCACGTCAACAACTCCGACATGAAGACGCAGGCCGCCGGCGACCGCACCGGCGGCGACATCTTCGGCGACCTGGAGCTAGCGGCGAACGCGCTCGGCGTCTGCACCGACGCCTGCGAGCAGGCGATGAGGCATGCCAAGACCGCGACGCAGGGCGGCGTGCCGCTGTTCGAGCAGCAGATGGTGCAGCTCAAGATCAACAAGATGAACATGCTGACCGAGGCGCTGCGCTCGTTCGTGATGCGGATCGCCTGGGAGCACGACCACAAGGTGCATTCCGCCAACGCCGGCCTCGCCATGAACTTCTCCACCGACGTGATCCAGGAGGTGACCGAGCTGAACCTGGAGATTCACGGCGGCGCGGGCTGCAAGGTCGCGCGGCACGCGGAAAAGCTCGTCCGCGACGGCTTCATCTGGAGCCACCTCGCCGGCGACACGGTGCAGCGGCTCAAGGTCGCCGCACGGCTGGCGAAGATGGCGGCGCATTGACGCCGGCTGTTCGCACACAACCTATCCACGTCATGCCCGGCCTTGTGCCGGGCATCCACGTCTTTAGAACAGCAAGGCGTGGATGGCCGGGACAAGCCCGGCCATGACGAACTCTAAAGCGGAGTAACGGGCATGGACACCAAAGACCTCGCCGAAAAAGGCCTGAAGCTTCGCAAGGAGCTGTTCGGCGACAAGGCCGTCGAGCAGCGCATGAACGCGTTCGGCGAATTCGGCGAGCCGCTGCAGCACATCATCAACGCCTATGCCTATGGCGACGTCTGGAGCCGGCCGGGTCTTTCCCTCGGCGTGAAAAGCCTCGCCATGATCGCCATGATGGCCGCCGCCAACCGGCCGGCGGAGCTGCGCGTGCATCTCAAGGGAGCGCTGAAGAACGGCTGCACCCCGGAGGAAATCCGCGAAATCCTGCTGCTGGTCGCGCTCTACTGCGGCATCCCCGCCGCCAACGAGGCACACCGCGCCGCGATGGACGTGCTGGCGGAAGAGAAGAATATCTAGCGGCGTTTAGGCCCTTGGGGCCGCCCCCGCGCGGCGTTAGGCTACCGTGCGCGCAGTTTTCAATGCGCCCATACGGGAGGTTGAAATGGCGAAGAGCAAGGGCGGTGGCGTTTACCGGATCGTCGATGTCGTCGGCGTCAGCAAGACGTCGTGGGAGGATGCGGGCCGGCGCGCGGTGGAAACCGCAGCCAATTCGCTGCGCGATCTGCGCGTGGCCGAGGTCACCAAAATGGACATGACGGTGGAGAACGGCAAGGTCTCGGCGTTCCGCACCCGTGTTGCGCTCTCGTTCAAATACGAGATCTGAGCAACTCTTCTTGGGATTGTTCGGGCTGGACCCGCGCTCGGCTCAAGGCCGTGGCGCGCCGGCATCCGGCTCGCCTGTGCGCACCTTCGATGACAGCCCGTAGACGCGCTCCGCCGTGCCGCCCATCACCGCCGCCCGCTCGGCAGCGGTGAGGCCCGACACCAAGTCCTCGATGCCGCGCCAGACCTCCTGAAAGCCGCCGCTCAGCAGAACCACCGGCCAGTTGCTCGCCGCCATTACGCGGCTCGCGCCGAAATGCGTCAGCACGTGATCGGAATAGCGCCGCAGCGCCTCGGTGGACCATTTCCAGCGCCACACCACATCGCCGCCGAGCGAGAGCTTCACGCTGACGTTCGGCAGCGCCGCCGCCTGCACGATCTGCGACGCCCAAGGCTCCCAGCCGCCCTCCGGCACCGGCGGCCGGCCGAGATGATTCAGCACCACCGGAAGGTCCGGCATCCGCCGCGCCGTCTCCAGCACCGATGCCATCTGCGGCTCGGTGTTGGGGATCACCTCTAGCACCAGCCGCCTCTGTCGCAGCATCTGAAGCGACTCCTGCACGCCGGGTTGCAACAGCCAGCGCGGGTCGGGCTCGAAGTTGATGAGGTGCCGCATACCGACGAATTTCTTCCGGCCTGCCAGAGCTTCGAGCGCCTTGGCGCAGGCCGCCGGATCTGCGAGCGGAATCCAGCCGACCACCGCGCGGATGAAAGGCGTCGTATCGGCGAGGTCGAGGTATTCGAGCGTCTCGTCGTAGTTGTCCATCGACTGCACCAGCCCGGTGCCGTCGATGCCGGCGGCGCGGAGCTCCGGCACGAGATCGTCCGGCGTGAAATCGCGGTTGAGGCTCGTGCCCCACGACGGCGGGAACTGGTGGGGGCGCTTGGCCACCCACCACACATGATGATGACAATCGATCGCGGCCATCGCTCGGCGCCGATCACACCTTGACCTTCTCGTCCTCCAGCACCCGTGCCACCGCCGGCCGCTGGGTCATGCGGTCCTTGAACGCGGTGTAGTTCTTCAGCTCGCCCATCGGCAGCTCGCGGCGGACGCCCCAAGTGTAGAACACGAAGCCATAGGGATCGAGCACCGAGAACTTGTCGCCGAACCATTCGCGGCCGGCCAGCATGCCGTCGATCTGCTTGAGATGGCCGTGGAAGGTCTTCAGCCCCTGCTCCTTGATGCCGGGCAGCGCCGACTTGTCTTCAGTGTAGCGTTCGGGCCGGCCGACATGGGCATGCGCCGGATGCACGCTCGCCGCGAAGAAGCCGATCAGCGAAAGCGCCTTGGCCTCGGCCAGCCCGTCGGTCGGCCACAGGCTGAAGCGCTTGCCGAGATAGGGCAGGATCGCGGTGTTCTCGGCAAGCGGCTCGCCGTTGTCGAGTTGCAGGAGCGGCACCCGCCCCTGCGGGTTCATCTTGAGATACGCTTCGGTGCGCTGCTCGCCCTTGGCGAGGTCCATGCGCTTGGGCTCGTATTTCTCGCCGCTCTCCTCCATGACGATATGCGAAGCCATCGAGCACGCGCCGGGACCGTAATACAACGTCAGCATGGGCAAACCCTTTCCGGTGAAGTGACAAATTTCTGGCGCGATCAAACGCGGCGGAAGACGCTTGGTCAAGACAGTTGCAGCGTCATTCCGGGGCGCGCCGGAGGCGCGAACCCGGAATCCATAACCCCTGTCTCTCCTTATACAGCCACAGGGGTTATGGATTCCGGATCGCCGCGCTTCGCGCGGCGTCCGGAATGACGCGTGCCATTCATCGCCGTCGTCGTCTAATCTCCTCGACGATGATGCTGTTGTCGCGCTCGGCCTCTCCGGCGCGGACGCAGGATTCCAGCACGTCGCAGTGCACCTTGAGCATCGGCAGCTCCTGCCCAAGCTTCTCCCCCTGATCGAGCATCATGTGCACGTCCTTGAGCGTCTGCTTGACCCTTCCCTCCGGCGCGAAATCCCGCGCCAGCATCTTTTCGCCCTTGGTCTCCATCACTTGCGAATAGGACGCCGCTCCCTTCGCCACCGCCAGGAACGCCTTCGGGTCGAGCCCCATGCGTTCGGCGAAGGTCAGCCCCTCCGCCAGCGCCATACGGTTCAATCCCAGGATCAGGTTGACCGCGAACTTGGCGCGGCCGCCGTCGCCGATCCCGCCGATGTGGAAGCGCCGCGGGAACAGTGCGTCGAGAATGGGCGCGATCTCCTCGGCGGTTTTCGGATCGCCTCCGATGAGCCCGACGCCGTCGCCCTGGCGCACCTGCTCGCTCGTTCCCGACACCGGCGTTTCGAGGAAACGGAGCTTGGTGCCGGCGAGCCGCCCGCCCAGCGCCTCGATGCGGTCCGGGTCGCAGGTCGAGGTGCAGAGCACGACCGTCCCCTCGGCCACCGCCGGCAGCAACGCCTCTTCCACCACCTCTTCGACCTGATCGGTGCTGAACACCGCGAGCGCGATCACGCCGCAGCCCGCAACCTCGGCGGGCGAGCCTGTCGCCCTCCCGCCGCGCGCGGTCAGGCGGGCGTTCTTCGCCGGATCGATGTCATAGCCCAGCACGCCGTAGCCCGCGGCCATCAGCCGGCCGGCCAGCACCTCGCCCATCAGGCCGAGCCCGATCACTCCGACAGTCTGTTTCGCCATTGCCCTGCCCTTCCTGCACCCGTTGCCATGTCAGCGTGAATGCCCGACATTGGCAACGCCAAAGTCCGGGGACCCCGTGTAATGATCGATGCTGCCGTGATCGGCCTCGGCCGCTGGGGCAAATCCCTTGTCACCGCCGTGCAGGGCAAGAGCCGGAAGCTGCGTTTCGTGCATGGCGTCAGCAAGGAGCCCGACGACGTGCGCGCCTTCGCGGGCCAGCACGGCTTCAGGCTCTCCACCGACCTCGCCGACGCCATCGCCGACCCGGCCGTGCAGGCCATATTCCTGGCGACGCCGCATTCGCTGCACGTCCCGCAGATCGAGGCGGTCGCCCGCGCAAAAAAACCCGTGTGGTGCGAGAAGCCGCTGGCGCTGACCCGCAAGGACGCGGCGCGTGCCGTCGCGGCCTGCCGCGAGGCCGGCATTGTGCTGGGCAGCGGCAACAACAAGCGCTGCTTTGCCTCGATGCGCGAATTGAAGCGCGTGGTCGAGAGCGGCGCCATCGGCGAAATCGTTCACATCGAGGCGCATTTCTCCAACGAGCATTCGACCCGCGTGATCGGCGGCGGCTGGCGCGACGACCCGAAGGAATCGCCCGGCGGCGGCCTCACCGGGGCAGGCCTGCATGTGCTCGACGCGCTGATCAATCTCGGCGGGCCGATCAAAAGCGTCGACGCCAAGCTCTACGAGCAGAAGCCCCCGCCCGATCCGCGCGACTCGCTCGCCGTGCTGGTGCAGTTTGCCTCCGGCGCGACCGGCACATTCGCGACGGTCCGCGCCGCACCCAACATCTGGCGCGTCCATGTGTTCGGAACCAAGGGCATGGCCGAGGCGCGCGACGAGAACACGCTGACCGTGAGCCCGATCGGCGGGACGCCACAAACCCACACCTACGAGCAGGTCGACTCGCTGAAGGTCCTGGTCGAATCCTTCGCCGATGCGGTCGAAGGCCGCGCGCCGTTCCTCGTTTCCACCGATCAGATGCTCGACCTCATCGGCGCCTTCGAAGCCATCGTCGCCTCGCTTGAAACCCGCGCCCCGGCGCATATCAACGGATGAGCCTGCAATGAACGACGTTTCCGCCGCCAAGCCGCTTTCGCGCATCGACCATGTCCGGGAGCAGTTCCACAATCTGCACGAGTTCGTTTCGGTCGCCCGCGCCAGGCTCGACCGCAACGTGTGGGACTATCTGATCGGCGGCGCCGAGACCGAAACGAGCCTGCGCCGCAACCGGCTTGGACTGGACTCGCTCGCGTTCCGACCGCGCGTGCTGCGCGATGTGAACCACACCGACACGAGCACGACGTTCCTCGGCCGCAAGATCGCGATGCCGGTGGCGCTCGCGCCCATCGGCAGCATCGAGCGGTTCGACCCCAATGCCTGCATTTCCGTGGCCGACGCCGCCGGCACCTTCGGCTGCCCGATGTTCCAGAGCTCGGTGGCAAAGCCCGACATCGAGGAAACCGGCAAGATCGTGCCGAACGGCCTGAAGATCTTCCAGCTCTACGTGCGCGGCGACCAGGCCTGGGTCGAGGCGATCTTCGACCGCGCGGTCAAGGCGGGATTCGGCGCACTCTGCCTCACCGTCGACACCCACCACTACAGCCGCCGCGAGCGCGACATCTCCAAGCGCTATGCCGCCGCGTCGTCGCGCGATCCGGACGCTTCGCGCCACCAGAAGGCGCTCGACTGGGCGCAGGTGGACAAGGTGAAGAAGAAATACAAGCTGCCGATCGTCATCAAGGGCATCGCCACCGCCGAGGACGCCAAGCTTGCGGTCGAGCACGGCGTCGATGTGATTTATGTGTCCAACCACGGCGGCCGCCAGCTCGACCACGGGCTCGGCACCATCGACGTGCTGCCGGAGATCGTCACCGCGGCCAAGGGCAAGGCCTCGATCATCGTCGACGGCGGCTTCTGCCGCGGCACCGACGTGGTGAAGGCAATCGCGCTCGGCGCCGACCTCGTTTGCATCGGCCGGCTCTATGCCTACGGCATGGCGGCGGCGGGCCGCGACGGCATCTTCCGCGTCCTGGAACTGCTCCAGGACGAGATGATCCGCGACATGGGCCTGCTCGGCGTGAACAAGTTGTCGGAACTCAGCCCTGCGTACCTGCGCGCCGCGCCGCCGGTGCGGGTGCCGCATGTGCTGAGCGCGTTCCCGTATATCGACGGGCCTGACGACAGGTATTGAGCGCGACCTCTCCACACGTGTCCCGGGTGCGATGCAGCGCGTAGCGCAGCGAAGCGGTGCATCGCCGATCCGGGACCCAGCTTGCTTGGTAAAGAAACCGGGGTCCCGGGTCTGCGCCGCAGCACTGCGTGCTGCAGGGCGCCCGGGACACGATGCCCTGCCCTTACTGACCGATCATGCTCGGCGGATACAAATCCTCGATCTGCGTCAGCTTCGGCGTCAGCCCCTGCTCCAGCGAATATTGCGCGATGGTTTCCAGCACCGTGCGGTTCGCCGCCACGCCATGGGTGATGAGCGGGGCGGCGAACGCCTTCTGCGCCGCCGCCGGCAGCACGCCGGTCTCGAAATAATACTCGGCCTGTTCGACGCGCTGGCGGTCGGCCAGCGCCGCCGCCGCCTTGAACGCCTTGAGAATATTGGTGAGCGCCCAGGGGTGCCGCTCGGCCAACTCGCGCTTCATCACCATGCCGTGGTTGATCGGATAAAGCCCGGTCTTGCGGTAGTAGCGCACGCCCTCCGCGGCCGAGTCCGCGAACAGCGGCTTGATCTCGGGATGGTTGTGCAGGTCCGCGGTGCTGCGGTCGATCAGGTTCGGATCGACCAGATAGAACATCACCGCGTCCAATTCGCCCGACAGCATCATCGAGCCGAGGCTCTTGTCGGACGGCACCTGGTTCACCGTCACCCCCGGCGGCGCCTTGAAGCCGGTCGCGCCGCCGTGGCTCTTCGACGGCGGCCGCTCCATCCAGAATTCCATGTCCTTCGGCTCGACGCCGAACTCGTGCTGCATCGCGCCGCGAATCCAGAGCGCCGCGGTCTGCTGATACTCGGGCACGCCGACGCGCTTGCCCTTGAGGTCGGACGGCTTGTCGATCTTCGCGTCCTTCCGCACCAGGATGCGCGTGTGGAAGAACATCCGCGTGGTGAACACCGGAATGCCGACGAAGCGCTCGTCGCCCTTCGATTTCGCCATCATCAGCGACGACATCGACATTTCGGCCACGTCGAACTCGGCGAAGCGCAACTGCCGCCAGAACAATTCGGACGGGTGCAGGACGGACGGCGTGAGATCGACGCCTTCGACCTTCACCACACCGCCGATGACCGGCCAGGTGCGGGGATTGGAGGTGATGCCGATGCTGAGCTGGATGTTCATGCCATTCCTATTTCTTCTTGCTGCGGAAGTCGGGCTTTCGCTTCTCACGAAACGCCCGCCCGCCCTCTTTCGATTCCTCGGTGCCGTAGAACAGCGCCAGCGCCTCGAAGCCGAGCGCGCCGACGGCGCGCAGATTCTCGCTGTCGGCATTGAACGATCGCTTGGCGATGGCGATGGCGGTCGGGCTCTTGTCGCAGATTTCCGCGCACCACTTGTCGACCTCTTCGTCGAGCTTGTCCGCCGGAACCACCGCGTTGACCATGCCCATCTCGTAGGCCTCCTTCGCCGTGTAGCGGCGGCAGAGGTACCAGATTTCCCGCGCCCGCTTCTCACCGACGAGCCGAGCGAGATATGCCGTGCCGAATCCCGGATCGACCGAGCCGACCTTCGGCCCGACCTGCCCGAACACCGCCTTCTCCGACGCGATGGTCAGATCGCACAAGGTCGCCAGCACGTTACCGCCGCCGATGGCGAAGCCCTGCACCCGGGCGATCACCGGCTTCGGCACGTCGCGAATGAGCGACTGCAACTCGTCGATCGGCAGGCCGATGGTGCCGCGACCCTCGTAGGCGCCCTCGTGCGCGCTCTGGTCGGCGCCGGTGCAGAATGCCTTGTCGCCCACGCTGCCCAGCACGATCACCGCCACCGACTTGTCCCAGCCGGCGCGGCGGAACGCGTCGATCAATTCTTCGCAGGTGTCCGCGGTGAAGGCGTTGTACTTTTCCGGACGATTGATGGTGATCTTCGCCACGCCGTCGCGCACGTCGAACAGAATATCCTTGTAATCCGCCATCGTTTTCATCCGTGCATGGTGAGGCCGCCCGAGACGCTGATGGTCTGGCCGGTGATGTAGACGGCGTCGTCGGAAAGAAAGAACGCGACGAGGCCGGGATAATCCTCAGGCGCGCCGAGCCGCCGCATCGGAATCGCGCGCTTGAGGCCTTCGGCGATCCTGGCGCCGTCCGGCCCTTCGAGGAAGCTCCGCAGGATCGCGGTGTCGGTCGGTCCCGGGCAGAGCGTGTTGATGATGATGCCCTTGCTCACAAGCTCCCGCGACATGGTCTTCCCGAACGCGATCATGCCGCCCTTGCAGGCCGAATAGACCGCCTCGCCGGATGAGCCGACGCGCCCCGCGTCGGAGGCGATGTTCACCACACGGCCGAAGCCGCGCGCAGCCATGCCCTTCATCACCACATGGCTCACGTTCAGCGGGCCATAGAGATTGATCGCGACGATCTTTTTCCAGAAATCCGGTGTGGTATCGAGGAAATTCGCCGCCCGATCCCAGCCGGCGTTGTTCACCAGGAACGCGACCGGCCCCGACGCCGCCTCAAAGCTCTCGACCGCGCGCTTCACCGCGTCGTAGTCGGAAATGTCCGTGGCGTAAGAACTCGCCTTGCCGCCCGCCGCCTTGATCTCGCCCGCGACCTTCTCAGCCCCCGCCGCATCGAGATCGAGGATGCCGACGACGCAGCCCTCCTCCGCCAGACGCTTCGCGATCGCCGCACCGATTCCATTGGCGCCGCCAGTCAGCAGGACCGTCTTGTCTTTCAATCCACGCATCAAAATCTCCGTGCCAGATCGACGACCCCCACCCCGACCCTCTCCCTTTCAGGGGGAGGGAGGACTTGCCGCACGGTCGTCCTCCCCCTGAAAGGGGGAGGAATGTGGTGGGGGTCATGGATTGCAGAGATCGAATGATACATTCCGATCACTTCGACTTGCCCGCCAGCATCCGCGTGGCCTCGTAGGTAATGACCACCTCGCCCTTCTGGTTTTTCACGTCGATCTTCGACGCCACGATGGCGCGGTTGCCCTTGGAGGTCGGCCGCACCGACATCACCTCGACCTCCGCATGCACGGTGTCGCCGATGCGCACCGGCGCCAGCACCTTCTTGTGCAGTTCGAGCATGGCGAGGCCCGTGCCCTGGATCATGGTCTGGCACAAAAGCCCTTCGATCAGGCTGTAGGTCAGCGCCGCCGGCACGAAGCGGCCCTGGATCGTCCCCTTCTCGGCGCCGAAGGTGTGGTCGGTGAAGATCACCTCCACCATGCCGGTGACGCCGACGAACATCATCAGGTCGGCTTCGGTGAGGGTGCGGTTGAGCGTGCGGAACTTCTGCCCGACCGAAAGCTGCTCCCAGGTGAAGCCCAGGCCCAGCGTCTGCATCTCTTCCGCCATCACGCCACCTTTTCTTTTCCGCCCGGCAGCACGACGCCGCCGCCCGCCGCAAGCGCCTCGATCTCGTCCGCCCGCATGCCGATCTCATGCAGGATCTCGCGGCCGTGCTCGCCCAGCCGCGGCGGCAGCCGGTCGATCGCGGCCGGCGAGCCCGCAAACTGCACCGGCACGTCCGGCATCACCAGTTCGCCCTCGGTCGGGTGCTGCATGTGCTTGAAGAACCCGATCTCGGCCAGGTGCGGATCGTCCATCACCTCGCGGAGCGACTTCACCGGGCCGGCCGGGATTTCCAGCGTGTCGAAGGTCTCGATCCACGCGGCGGTCGGGCGGCTCGTCAGTTGCTCGCCGGCCAGCCGATAGACCTCGTCGATGTTGCGGCTCCGCGCCCCCATGTCGACGAAGCGCGGGTCCGCCATCATCTCCGGCTTGCCGACCTCGGCCCAGAACCGCCGCCACTGCGCGTCGGTGTAGGCCAGCATGCAGAGATAGCCGTCCGCGGTGCGGTAGGGCCGACGCCACGGCGCCAGCACGCGCGCGTAGCCGGGCTCGCCCTGCGGCGGATTGAACCCCAGGCCATGCAGATGCTCGACCATGATGAAGGCCACCATGGTCTCGAACATCGGGATTTCGACGAACTGGCCGCGGCCGGTCTTCTCGCGGTAGTAAAGCGCCGCGAGAATGGCCTGCGCCGCGACCAGCCCGCTGGTCTTGTCGCAGAGGATGGTCGGCGCATAGCGCGGCTCGCCGGTCAACTGATCCATCAGGCTCGCGACGCCGCAGAGCCCCTGGATGATGTCGTCGTAGGCCGGCCGCCCGCTGTAGGGGCCGTCCTCGCGCCAGCCGTGGATGCCGGCGTAGATCAGCCTGGGGTTGCGCTTGGTGAGCGTGTCCGAACCGAGTCCCAGTGGCTCGAGCTTCTGCGGCCGGATGTTGTGCACAAACACGTCGGCCCGATCCACCAGTCGCAGCAGCGCCTCGCGCGCCGCCGGCGTTTTCAGGTCCAGCACGATGCTGCGCTTGTTGCGGTTGACCCCCATGAACAGCGAGGCCATGTCGCGGCTCACCCGCGGCCCGGTGTAGCGCGTGGTGTCGCCCTCCGGCGGCTCGATCTTGATGATATCCGCACCGAGGTCGCCGAGCATCTGCGTCGCATAGGGCCCGAGCACAACCGAAGTGAGGTCGAGCACCCGCACGCCCGCGAGCGGTCCGGATTTTTCAGTCGGCTGTGACGCTGCCACGTTTTGCGTTCCCTAGACGGCCGGGACACTAGCAAAGGAAACGCACCGTGTGTCCCGCTATTTGCGCATCGCACGCACTCCGCCTGTCATGCCCCGCGAAAGCAGGGCATGACGATCCTGCATCACACGAACGGCAGCACCTCTTCCGTGACGCGCCTGAGCTGCGCCATCGGATCGCCCATGGTCGAAATCCGGAAGGTGACGCGGTTGCAGCCGCTGTCCTTGTATTTCTTGAGCTGCTCGATGCAGTCGCGCGGCGAGCCGTAGGTCAGCCACGCCTCCAGGCGTTCCTTGGAATAGTTGGCGGTGTAGTACAGATCGAGGAATTTCTTGGAGTCCGCCAGGCCCACGTCCTTGTCTTCGTTTACGTTGATGTGGTGGTACAGCACGTGATCGAAGCGCGACATGTCGCGGCCCTCGCCGCGACCCACATTCAAGATGAAATCCCAGGATTTCCGGAAACCCTCCGGGCTCACCGAGTGGGTCATCCAGCCGTCGGCGATCTTCCCCACGCGGGTCAGCGCGAACTCCGAGCCGCCGGAATCCGCCTGCCCCGACGACAGCCGCTCGGCGTTGGTCGCAAGCCAGATCGGGCAAGGATTCTGGATGGGCTTCGGCTCCAGCGTGATGTTGGAGAACTTGACGAACTTGCCCTCGAACGGCTCGTTGTCCCTGGTCCAGAGATGGCGGAGCACGTGCATGTTCTCGACCATGTGCTTGCGCCGGTCGTCGGGCGCGATGCCCATCGCCGCCGATTCCGCCTCCCACAGCGGCCCCGCGCCGCCGCCGGCGCAGGCGACAAGCCGCGTCCGGCCGTTCGAGATCACGTCGAGCGAGGCCCATTCGTAGGCGAACACCATCGGATCGCGGAGCCCGAACGAGCCCATGCAGGCCGGCCCCAGCAGCACCCGCTCGGTGCGGCCAGCGACCGCCGCGAGGAGCGTGAGCGCATCGAGCCGCCGGTTGACGAACAGCGCGTCGCCGCACCAGACCGAATCCATCGTCGGCGAGGCTTCGACCGCGTCGGCGAGCTTGAGCAGATCGCGCGTCGTGGTCAGCCCCACCAGCACGCCGCGGTTGGATAGCGTGACGCCGAACTTCATGGCTTGGACTCCTCGATCACGGCCATGAAGTCGCACTCCACCAGCACCTCCGGCTCCATCGGCACCTCCATGATCTGGCGCGCCGGGCGCGAGGCCGGGTCGGGAAACATTTTCACCCATTCGTCATTGACGGGCTTGCGCTGCAATTCCTTCATCCAGAACGTCACCTTGACGATGTCCTCGACCCTGGCGCCGCCAACCTCGACGCAGCGGCGCACATTCGCGAACATGAAGGCGCACTGCTGCTCGACCGTCGGCGGAAACGCCTGGGTCGCCGGATCGACGCCGCGAATTAGGCCCGACACGATGATGTTGCCGATGCGAGAGGCGTTGGGGATCGGGCTCTTGTGCGCGAATTCGTCGATGTAGATGCTGCGGCGCATGGTATTCCCGGGGCTCAACCGTGGGCCGCATCATGGCGCATATCGGCGCGCACCCGCAATGAATGTGGCGAATGCCGCTCCGCGCCCCGCGCTGGGCTGAGCATGATCCCGAAAAGTGTGAACCGGTTTCCCGCCTTCGCGAAGCCCGCTTCGGCGGGCGAAGGAAGGTCGGACAAGATCATACCAAAACGAAAGTCTACTTGCCGAGCAGCACCATCGAGATCGCCGGGACGTAGGTGATGACCATCAGCGTGACGAAATTGATCGCCAGGAACGGCAGCACGCCGCGATAAATGTTGCCGAGCGGCGTCTGGAACACCGCCTGGGTGGCGAACAGGTTCAACCCGAACGGCGGCGCGTACATGCCGAGGCTCAGGTTGACCGCCATGATGATTCCGAAGTGGATCGGGTCCACGCCGACCGACTGCACCAGCGGCAGCATAAGCGGCGTCAGGATCAGGATCGCCGCCGGCGGCTCCAGGAAGCTGCCCATGATCAGCAGCACGATATTGATCGCCAGCAGCAGCGCCCAGGCCGGCATCTGCATCGCATGGATCTCGGCGACGATGTGCTGCGGAATGCCGCTGGTGGTCAGCAGCCACGAGTAGAGGCCCGCGGCGGTGACGATCATCAGGATCTGCGAGATCAGATACACGGAACTCTGCACGATCCGCCAGAGCTGCGGAAAGTCCACCTCGCGGTGCACCACCATGGTGACGAACAGCGAATAGATGACGGCGACGCCCGCGGCCTCGGTCGGCGTGAAGATGCCGCCGTAGATGCCGCCGAAAATCACCACCACCGTGCCGATCGACCAGCCTGCATCCTTGGTGGTGCTCCAGATCGTCACCCAGCGCGCCTTCGACGTCAGCGGCACCATCTTGATGCGGGCATAGATCATCACATAGGCCGCATCGACCAGCCCGATCAGCAGGCTCGGCAGGATGCCGGCGGTGAACAGCGCGATCGCCGACTGCTGCGCCGAGAGCGAGTAGAGGATCATCGCGATCGACGGCGGGATCACCACGGCGATGGCGCCGGACGACGCGATCAGGCCGACCGAGAAGCGCTCGTTGTAGCCGCCCTCCCGCAGCGACGGGTAGATCATGCGGCCGACGGCGACCACCGTGCCGACGGCGGTGTGCGCCATCGCGCCGAACAGTTCGGAGGCCGCGACCGTGGTGACCGCGAGCGAGCCGCGCACGCCGCCGATCAGCGACATCACCCAGACCACCACCCGGCGGGCGATGCCGCCCTGCGCCATGATCTCGCCAGCCAATACGAAGAACGGCACCGCCAGCAGCGGAAAATTGTCGAGGCCGCTGAACAGGAAGGTCTGCACCGCTTCGGGCGGCACGCTGGCGACGAACAGAATGACGACGAGACACGTCACCAGCAGCACGAGAAAGATCGGCAGCCCCAGAATGAGGAGGACCGCAGGCAGGACGAAATAGGCCAGAACCGCCGACATGGAAGCTTTCTCGGAAGTATTGCGCCGGTCAGTGACCCGACTTGCCGGATGTGTCCGGCTCGCCGCCGGTGATGAGCCGCACCACCACCAGGAACGCCATGATCGACAGGCCGATGGGAACCAGGGATTGCGGGATGTACATGGGGATTTCCGCCGACTGGCTGCGCTGGTCGAAGGAGTAGAGATCGCGGATCACCGGCGAGGCGTAATACACGATGGTCAGCGCGGTCGCTACAAAGACGAGTTCGGCGGCGAGATTGAGCGCATCGCGGATCCTCGGCGGCATCATGCCGACGATCACGTCCATCCGGATCTGCCGGCCGGTCCAGGACACCACGCCGTTGCCGAGAAACACGCAGCCGACCATCAGAAACAACATCGACTCCTCCGCCCAGTGGAAGGAGGCGTTGAAGAAGTAGCGGGCGACAACATTGACGAAGTTGAGCGTGACGCTCAGGAGAAGCAACACGCCCGCGACGATGCGGAGCAGGTTGACGAAGGCTCGCACGCCCCCCAACACGAGATCGGTCATTCCCAAATCACCCTCGCCGCGCCCCCTTGTCGAACCTCGCAGCCGCCCCGCCGCCGATGCATCGAACCGCGATGGCACCGGCGGCCGGCCACGGCCCCGCTATTTGTTGCGGGCGGCCGAGTCGAACGCCACCTTCACCGCGGCGGCCAGCTCCGGCTTGTCCTTCGACAGATCGTTGGCGATGGTGGAGACCTTCGCCAGCATCGCGGCCTTCTCCGCCGCCGGCGGCGAAACCATCACCCCGCCCTTGCTCTTCCAGACCGCCGTCTGCCGCGCGAAGAACTCCGTCACGAATGGCAGGATTTCCTTGGAGGTCTTGGCGGCGTTGTCGCGCACGATCTTCTGCAGGTCCGGCGGCAGCGTCGCCATCCAGCGCTTGCTAAGCACGACGATCGAACTCACGTAGGGCTGGTCGTTCTCCATCACGTATTTCGCCGCGTCCTGATATTGGAACGGCGTCCACACCGTGATGACGCCGAGCGCGCCGTCGATCGCGCCCTGCTGAATTCCCGGCAGCACGTCGGCCAGGGTCATCGCCACCGGCGAGGCGTCCATGCGGCGGATCAGTTCAAGCTGAAACGGCGAGGCGAGCACACGGATCTTCGAACCCTTCAGGTCGGCGAGGGTCTTGACCTCCTTGCGCATCACAATCGACGACGGCCCGATCGGCACGAGGCCCATGCCTTCCAGGCCCTTGGCCGCGCCCAGATCGAACAGCATCTTCTGCACCACCGGATCGCCCATGACGCGCTCGTATTGGGCATAGTTGGAGAACAGCCCGGGCGCGCTTAGGACCTCAAAGCGGACGTCAATGCCGACCAAAAATTCCGGCGGGCCCATCCAGCCTTGGATCGACCCGAACTGCACGCCTTCGATCTGCCGCGGGATCGGGCCGAGTTGGCTCGCCGGATAGACCTCGCCCTTGATGCGGCCGCCGGAATCCTTTTCGACCGCGGCCGCGAAACGCTTGAAGTATTCGTGCTGCGTGTCGTTGAGCGTCGCCGTCGACAGCTTCATCACGATGGGGGCCTGCGCAACGGCCGGAGCCGGGGCCAGCAGCGCCGCCAGCATTCCGCCGGCGAGTGCGACGCCCATTGTCGTAAGCAGCATGTTTCGCGTCTTGAACATCCTCAACCTCCCCTGCATGACAGCGCCGGCCGCTGGACCTGTCGGATTCGGATCGTTTTGCTTTTCAGGCCGGCGGCAATATAAAAAAGCATCGCATAGGGTCGGAACCCTGACCAGCCCCCAAGACCAACTACATGGCCAAGCCTCCGGGCGTCATAACACCGCGGATTGCTACTTATTTTTTCGGCGTAGAATCCGGCGCGTCGTAGCTCGCCAGCAGGTCATCGACCAAGCCGGACCATTCTCCCCAGGGGCCGGTCAGGTAGCTGTAGCTGTTCATCACGAAGCCCGGCCCGGCATAGAACTTCTCGTACTGCATGTGCCGGCCGGCGAAGTCCGAGCCGAGCAGGTCCCAGGCAAGGTTGAGAAGCTTCATGCGATCCGAGGCCGATTGACCCGGCACCGACCAGTAGGTCTCGAAGGTCTCGCGCAGCTTTTCATCCTTCAGCACGGAAACGTCGGCCGGCATCTGGAACACGCCCGCCCCCATCAGCTCGCGGACCGTGTCGCAGATTTCCGCGTAGTGGGTGCTGCACCAGTGCAGCGCGGCATAGACATAGCGGCGGTTGACGGTGTGATAGCCGTTCGGATGGGCCTCGCCGCTGTTGATCTGGCCCATGATGAGGCCTTCCAGCGTCGCCTCCATCGCCGCGAGCCGCCCGAGCGTGAACTGCACCGCCGGCACGTTCCGCGCGCCATTCATGTCGGCGACCTTGCTGGCGATGCCGACGATCAGCTTGAGCTTCTCCAGAAACCGCACGTTGGCCTGGTGGTTGGCCATGGCATGGCCGGGCGTGCGCATGTAGATCGCCCGCGTCATCTCGATGTTGTCGTGGCAGAACACCCGCTCCCACGGCACGTGCACGTTCTCGAACAGCACCGCGGCGTCGTTCTCGTCGAACCGCGTGGCGAGCGGATTGTCGAACTCGCTCACCGCGTATTTCTCGTAAGGCTTGCGCGACCAGATGCTCACACCGGCGGCGTTGAGCGGCACCGCGCAGGTGATCGATTCCTTCTCCGCGCCCGGCGCCACCGGCTGGAGATTGCCGCACCAGGTCTCGTGGCAGAACGCGGTCGCGGTGCCGAGCATTTTGAGGCCGTTGATGGTGACGCCGCGATCGTCCTCGGCCACCACGCGCAGCGTCGGCGGCGTGCGCTGCTCGGTGTTCTTGGGGTCGGCCATCCGCCAGCCCTGCGGATTGGTGACGGTGTGCGAGGCGAAGATGTCGTTGCTCCGCATGTGCTTGTAGTAATTCCGCATGTTGTCGCCGAAACCCGGCCGGATGCGGTCGAACATTGCCGGATCCATGACAAGGCCGCTCACATAGCTCGGGAAATTGTCCGGCGAGCGGCCCAACAGCCCATGCGTCCAGGATGCGATGCGGCGATGGGTCTCGAAACGCTTGTGCAAGTCCTCGCGCGTGCGCGGCAACAGGAAGTGGCTGGAAAACGTCTCGCCATCCTCCTCGAAGGTCATCACCTCGCGGTTCTCGGGCGCGCGCTTCCGGTCGTAGATCATGGCGAAGGAGCGCGCGGCGTTGCGGAACGCCGGATGCGCGGTCACATCGTCGACCAGTTCGCTGCCGACATAGACCCGCCGTCCGTCGCGGATGCTTTCGAGATATTCGTCGCCGGTCAGCAGCATCGATTGGTCCCGCCCTATTTGCGCCGCAGCGTTGCTGGCAGCGGCGCAAAGATCAAGCCGACCCCGGTAGCAATGAATGCAATCGGGCGATATCACTATGCACAAGACGCAGGGAGAGACCCCATGCCCACGCCAGTGCAAACGCCCGGCCTGATCGTCGCGCCGCTGACCCCCTTCACCGCCGACCTCACGGTCGACGAGCCGTCGCTGCAGCGCCAGATCGATTACGTGATCAACGACTGCCGCGCCACCATGGTGGTCGCCGCTGGCGTCGAGACCCAGGAATACACCTATCTGAGCTTCGAGCAGCGCAAGGCGCTGATCCGCCGCACCATCAACCTGGTCGACGGCCGCGTGCCGGTGATGGTCGGCATCTCGCACGCCTCGTTCAGGACCGCTATCGAGCTCGCGCACGACGCCGAACGGCAGGGCGCCGCCGCGGTGCAGCTTCTCGCGCCGCTCCGCCCCTTCGCGGGCCCGCCGACGCAAGGCGACCTCATCGCCTATTTCGAGGCGATCGGCCGCGAGACCAAACTGCCGATCACGCTTTATCTCAACCCCGGCCCCGGCGCCGACGTCTCGATCCCCGACACCATCGCGCTGGCCAAGCTTCCCCAGGTGCAACTCATCAAGGAAAGCTCGCGCGATCTCGCGCGCGTGTCGCGGCTGATCGTGGAGATCGACCGCGCCGGCCACGCGCGCTACTTCACCACCATGCAGATGCTGCTGGCGACCCTGCAGCTCGGCGGCTCCGGCGCGACCATGCCGCCGCCCGGCTCCGAGATCGCCCGCGCCGTGATCGACGCCTTCGTGGCGAAGGACCACGAGCGCGCTGCGGAAATCCAGCTTCAGTTCGCGCTGTTTCCGTCGAAGTGGATGCACCGGGGGCTTGCGCCCGCCATGAAGGCCGCGATGAACCTGATCGGCATTCCCGCGGGCGAGCCCTACCCGCCCTATTCGCCGCTCAGCCGCGATGAAATGACGGCGCTCGCCGCCACGCTGAAGAACACCGTGCTGGCGCGCCGCTTCAAGGCGGCGGCCGCGTAAATAAGAAGGACCCCGAAAATGGCCCAGCAAGCCGCACCGCCCGGCACGCCCTACGGCGCGCCGATTTCGATCGATGCCGCGAAACAGGCGATGGCCGCCGCCGAAGCGGAGGCCACCCGGAACAACTGGGGCGTCGCCATCGCCATCGTCGACTCCGGCGCAAACCTCGTGATGCTGCACCGGCTCGACAACGCGCAGCTTTCCTCGGTGCGCATCGCCGAACAGAAGGCGCGCACCGCGGCCGAGTTTCGCCGGCCGACCAAGGTGTTCGAGGATGCGGTGGCCGGCGGCGGCGTGGGCCTCCGGGTGCTGACCTTCGGGGCAAGCGTCGCCGAAGGCGGCGTGCCGATCGTGTCCGGCGGCAAGATTGTCGGCGCAATCGGCGTCTCGGGCGTCCAGTCTCACCAGGATGCGCAGGTCGCCCAGGCCGGAGCCGACGCAGTCAAATAGCGGTCGATTCCGCCTGCGGCTGCACGGGCGCCGGTGCCGCGCGCCTTCGAACAAATCCCCGCGACGCAAACGCCAGCAGTCGGCGAAACGGGCCACGCCTCGGCGCGGCCGATTGCAGCGTCCGATAGACACCTTCGGGCGGCGCCTCGGCAAGACAGCCGCGGAAGCGGATGCCGAGCCAGAAGATCGGATTCCAGCTTCGCCACACCGCGGCGGCCTCGCCGTAGAGCAGGCCCGCAGACACCTCGGGCCGGTCGCCGAACACCTGCGGCATCACGTTGGAGATTTCGTTGTCGCCCAGCACGTTCCATTTCGACAGGCCCCCCATCATCGGCGAGCTGATGGCGAAGACCACCCGGCCAATCCGCGTCTCCCGGATCGGGAACGAACACATCGGGCACGGCTCGACGTTGGAGTAGATCGTGCAGTCCGACAGGTCGCTGCGTCCGAGCACCTTCTGCGCCGCCGCGATCGCCATGATCTCGGCGTGCCGCGTGACGTCTCCGTCCTGCACGACCCGATTGATCGCCTCCGCAACGATCTCGCCGTCCTTGCAGATCACGCAGGAAAACGGCAATTCCTGCTGCCGCACGGCGGCGGCGGACAATTCCACGCAACGCCGCATCATTCTCAAATCGATTGCGGATTGACCCATCGCGCCCCAGATCGTGCCCAGTTCCCCGAATGCGATCTTAACAGAAAAAATCGCAGCGCCACCGCAAGTAGCGCCGGGAATCTCGGGATCGCGGAGGCAATTCTCAGGCCGTGGGGGGCGGCTCTTCGGCAGCCCGGGGCTTGCCCATGAGCGCGGGCTGGAACAGCACCGCCGCGCACATGGTGCTCACCAGCGACAGCGCCAGGAGCTTGCCCATGCTGGAGGTCCCCGGATGGCTCGACAGCCAGAGGCTGCCGAACGCGGTCGCCGTGGTGAGCGCGCTCCAGATCACCGCACGGGTCAGACTCGACTGCAGCAGGTTGGTCTGCCCGTTTCGCCACGCCATGATGTAGTAGATCTTGAAGGCGACGCCGACGCCGAGCAGCAGCGGCAGGGAAATGATGTTGGCGAAGTTGAGCGGCATGCCGATCAGCACGCAAACTTCGAGCGTCACCAGGCCCGCCAGCAGCAGCGGCAGAAGCGTCAGCAGCATGTCGCCGAAACGCCCCAGCGTGATCCAGAGCAGGATCGCGATGGATAGGAGCGCAAACAGGCCGGCGTGGATGAAGGCCCTGACGATCGTCTTGCCGGACTCCAGGATCGACACCGGCGCGCCGACGGCGTCCGGAAATTCCACCTGGATGGCGCGCGCGAAGTGGCGCAGCGTTTCGTTGTCGTTGGGATCGCCCTTCGGTATGGCCTGGACCCGCGTTCGCCCATCGTCGGCGACCCATAGCCGCGTCAGGCTTTTCGGCAGGTTCTGCAGCGTCACCGGACCGGCCAGCAGGTAGTTCCGCAGTTCCGCGAGCGCGACCCGCAGCGGCTTGGCGAATGCGACTTCCGCGGCGTCGCGCTTGTCCTTGTCCGCCGCCGCGAGCTTGGTCAGGCTCGCCGCGAGGCGATGCGCCGAGTCCGCTCCCGGGCCGCTGGCCTTCGAGGCCAGTTGCGTGAGCGCGCTGGCCGAACCCTGCAGCGCCGCGACGGTCTGGGCGTCGGTCGGCGGGCGCGCGTTGTCTTCCGAATTGAGCGGCGTCTGAAGCTGCCGCGCCAGCCCGCGGATCAAAGCGAGCTTGCGCTCCTGAGCGGCCGGGACGAAGTCCTGCAGCATCGAGACGTGATCGACCTCCGGAATCTTGCGAAGCCGGTCGGCGACCTTGTCGATGTCGTTAGAATTCGGCAGCACCACGTTGATGGCGTTGGCGCCGATGTTCGGATCGGTCCGCAGTTCGAGGAACGTCGAAACCGATTCGACGGCAGGGCTGCGCAGGTTGATCGGATTGAAATCGAACGTCAGGTAATAGAGCAGCGGCGATCCCAGCAGCGCCACCAGCAGGGTTCCGCCGATCACCCAGAAGCGCTGCTGCTCCAGGAAACGATCGACCGGCGCGAGCACGCGATAGCCGATCGCCTCTTCCTCGCCGGGCGGGTGCAGGATGGTGAGCAGCGCGGGCAGCACGGTGATGCTGGTGACATAGGCGAGCAGCATGCCGACGCCGGCGATCTGGCCGAGTTCGGAAACGCCCTTGTAGTCGGTGGGGAAGAACGACAGGAAGCCTGCGGCGACCGCGGCCGCAGCGAGCGTCAGCGGCGCGCCGATCTTCTCGGCGGTGCTGGCCAGCGCCGACGGCAGATCGCCGGCCTTGTAGCGCTCGGATCGGTAGCGGACCGCGAACTGAATGCCGAAATCGACGCCGAGGCCGACGAACAGCACGGCGAAGGCAACCGAAATCAGGTTCAGCGCCCCGACCATCATCAGCCCCAGCGCCGCAGTCACGGCGAAGCCGACCGCGAGCGTGAGGAATACGGCGAGAATGATCCGCGGCGAACGCAGCGCGAGCCACAGGATGACCAGCACGATCAGCACTGTGGCGACGGTGTTGAACACCGCGCCCTCCTGCAGCGTGCCGAACTCGTCGTCCGCCATCGGCACCGGGCCGGTCAGGCGCACCCGCGCCCGGTAGTCCGTGGCGAGATTGGCCTCGGTCACCGCCGCGCGGATGGCGTCGCTCGCGGCGCGGCCCGGCTGCAGCGATGAGAAGTCCATGATCGGCTGCGCTTCGATGAAATGGCGAAGCTCGCTTGGCTTGGGGGTTTGCCCCGTCAGCAGGACGCGCCACGAAAAGCTCGCCGGCTGACCGGCCAGCACCTGATCGATCGTGTCGGAGGACATCGTCAGCGCGCGCTGAAGATCCTCGAACTTGGCCTGGCCGTTCTGCACGCCGAGGAGACCGAACGACAGCGCTCGCGTCAGGCCGCGCAGCGTCGGGTCGCCGGCCAGCGCGCCGATGAGCGGGCCGGCCCGCCCTAGCCCCTGCGTCATGCGGGCAAGCTCGGCCTCCGGCTGAAACAGCAGGCCGTTCTTCTCGAAGAACGGGTCGCTGTTTGGCGCGCTCACCGAACGAAACAGATTGGACTGCGCCGCAAGCTTGCGCGTCAGGACGTCGCCCGCCTCGGCGAGAAGCTCCGCCGTCGGCGCTTCCACCACGATCAGGATCGAGCCGAACGCGCCGGGGAATGCCTTTTCGTAGGCAAGCTCGCGCTGGCGCCAGCCCAGTTCAGGCGAGATCAGCTTGTTGATGTCGGTGGTGATGGCAAAGTTCTTCGCCGCATAGATGCCCGAGACCACCGAGATCAGCACGGCGATCGCGACCACCGTCCAGGCATGACGGTTGCATAGCCCAACGATTTTTTTGACCGCGGAAATCAACATGGTGCGTCAGCGGCTCGCGAGGAGAAGCGCTTGCAGCAGGCGGTATCCTCGTCCGGCGGGCAGGCTGGGTGCGGCGAAATGAGTGTTTCCAAAGTTCACGATCGATTCCCTGCAATGTCCTCAGTCGTTCGACACGGTGCGAAAGCGACCGTCAACACCCTGTGATGGATTGAAATCACGCTCGACTTAAACCGCAGGCAGCGCCGAGCAATCCACATTTGAACGCCCCAAAGCTTCCGCGGTTGCAGCGCCGCTCGCCGGCGATTGACCGGCCGAACGGCACAACGGCACCGCTCGAAAGGTCTGAAGTGTTTGGGATAACAGGCCAATTCCGGCCGAAGACGCTCGTCTCTGCCACTTTATGCGCGCCTATGTCACACAAACATTCGGATGTGTCGATAACTTAGGTTGGGTTTCGCTCCGAACCAGTCCTCCGCCGCCGGGATCGGCACAAAAAGGCCACATCCCAAATCGCGGGGCCGGCATTGCGTGACCATGCCAAAATGCTAGATATTGGCTGCAAGTCACGCACGGTCACCTCCAAGCCGGTGGCATGCCCGTGCCAAGTGTTGGTGCCAAGTGTTTCCAGCGCAAGTGCTTCAAAGGTCAAAGAATATCCAAATTCGATTGATAGGCTTGGCAATCCTGAACAGCAAAACAAGCATAGAAAACAGGCGGTCGCATTGAGCATTCCTTTCCTACAGAAGCTTCACGTCGGCGGTTATTTGATCCGTCAGCAGCTTGCCGGACGGAAGCGTTACCCGCTGGTGCTCATGCTCGAGCCGCTGTTTCGCTGCAACCTGGCCTGCGCCGGCTGCGGCAAGATCGACTATCCCGACGATATCCTGAATCAGCGCATTTCTGTCGCCGACGCGCTTGGCGCGGTCGATGAATGCGGAGCGCCCGTGGTGTCGATCGCCGGCGGCGAACCGCTGCTACACAAGGAACTGCCGACGATCGTCAAGGGCATCATCGCGCGGCGCAAGTTCGTCTATCTCTGCACCAATGCGCTGCTGATGGAAAAGCGCATGAAGGACTACGAGCCGAGCCCCTATTTCGTCTGGTCGGTGCATCTGGACGGCGACAAGCAGGACCACGACAAGTCGGTCTGCCAAGCCGGCACCTACGACCGCGCGGTCTCCGCCATCAAGGCCGCCAAGGCTCGCGGCTTCCGCTGCAACATCAATTGCACGCTGTTCAACGATGCCGATCCGGACCGGATGGCGAACTTCTTCGACTCCGTCATGGCGATGGGCGTCGACGGCATTACCGTCTCGCCGGGCTACGCCTACGAGCGCGCGCCGGACCAGCAGCACTTCCTCAACCGGGAAAAGACCAAGACACTGTTCCGCGACATCTTCCGCCGCGGCAAGGGCGGCAAGAACTGGTCGTTCAGCCAGTCCGGCCTATTCCTCGACTTTCTGGCCGGCAACCAGACCTATCACTGCACGCCCTGGGGCAACCCGACGCGGACCGTGTTCGGCTGGCAGAAGCCCTGCTACCTGCTGGGTGAAGGTTACGCCAAGACTTTCAAGGAGCTGATGGAGGGCACCGACTGGGATGCCTACGGCGTCGGCAACTACGAAAAATGCGCCGACTGCATGGTGCATTCGGGCTTTGAGGCGACCGCGGTCCAGGACACCTTCAAGCACCCGATCAAGGCGCTGGCGGCAACGCTCCGCGGCGTGAACACCGAGGGCGAGATGGCCCCGGACATCTCGCTCGACCGTCAGCGGCCGGCGCAATACGTCTTCTCACGCCATGTCGATCAGAAGCTCACCGAGATCCAGGAGAACAAGGCGCGCAGCAAGCACGCCACAGCCGCGTAGTCATTTATGTTCGCCGACATGCTAGTGTGGGCTCGGTCGGGCCGAAAATATCATCATCAGGGAACGTGGACGAAGCCTGGAGGGAACCAGGCCGGCGGATCACGGGTTTGGGCGACTATGAACGCACGAAATTTTGCTGCACTCGCGATGGCGGCAGGCCTCCTCGCCTTCGCCGCACAAGGCTCGAAAGCCGCCGACGGCCCGCTTGCCCAGTTCGCAGGAAACTGGTCGGGCAGCGGCAAGATCACCGTCAAGGACGGATCGAGCGAGCGCATCCGCTGCCGCAGCAGCAACAACGCCAGCGGCAAGTCGCTGGCCTTGAGCCTGCGCTGCGCGAGCGACAGCTACAAGTTCGAGCTGGCGAGCGACATTTCCTCCGACGGCGGCAACATTTCCGGCTCGTGGAACGAAACCACCCGCGGCGTCATCGGCTCGCTTTCAGGCAAGGCCACCGCCTCCAACATCCAGGCCGAGGCCTCGGCCATCGGGTTCACCGCTGCGCTATCGATCCGCACCAGCGGGTCCGCGCTGAACGTCTCGATCAAGTCGCCGGGCAGCGAAGTCTCGGAAGTCACGATCTCGATGGCCCGCGGGAGGTAACCCGCCTGGACCTACCGGGCCGGCTCCTTACGAAAGCGCCTGACCAGCTGATTCAGATACATCGCCGTCGGCCGCAGGATCAGCAGGTCCGCGGTCAATGCCGCCAGCATGGCGAAGGCCGAGAGCCAGCCGAACAGGCGCAGCGACGGCAGGTCCGAGAACACCATCACCGCAAGCCCGCAGGCCAGCACCACCGACGTCAGGATCAGGGCCGGGCCCACCAGGATGGTCGCCCGCTCGACGCCGATGGCCGGATCCTGCCCCGGCTTGTCCTCCAGCCGCAGCCGGTTGAGGAAGTGGATGGTGGCGGACAGCCCCAGCCCGAACGATACCGTCAGAGCCACGACGCTGGCAAACTGCAGGCCCTGGCCCATCGCCCACAGCACCGCGCCCGCCATCACCACCGGGAAGATGCCGGGCAGGATGCTCACCAGCATCACGACGACGGACCGGAACGCCAATCCGATGAAGGCCGCGACAAAGACGATCTCCACCGTCAGTGCCTGGTTGAGCTTGCCGATCATGTCGGCTGAGTTGCGCGCCGCGATCGCCGCCAGCCCGGTGACCGCGATCTCGTAGCCCGGATGGGCCTTGCGCACGTCGTCGAGCGCCTTGTCGAGCTTCTGCACCACCGGCAGCAACTCGCTGGCGTCGATGTCGGGAATGCGGCCGGACACGACGACGGCGTCCTTTTCCGCCGAGACAAACCGCCGTGTCAGATGCTCCGGCAGGATATCGACATATTGTTTGAGCGTGTCGAGATCGGCCTTGCCGGCCTTCTCGGCGAGCCACCGCCGCAACGAGTCCAGCGACCAGACGTTGCCGACGCCGGCCTGCTTCTCCACGATCGTATGCACCGCCGCGATGGTGGCGAGCGTCTGGTCGTCGTAAAGATTCGCGCCCTTCGGGAATTCGATCAGCACGTCGATCGGGTTGGCGCCGGTGAGCTTGGCGTCGAGCCGGCCCGAAGCCTCGACCGCCTGACGCTTGTCCGGTACCTGGTCGGCCAACCGGTAACGCGGCTCGAGACTGATGTAGATGGCCGACAACCCGACGACCACCAGCAGGCCGATCAGGCTGTAGAGTCCCGAATGGCTCACCATCCGGCGCGCAATCCAGCTACAGAAGCGGCGCAGGAAATCGACGCCGATGTCCGCTCCCCTGGTGTTGACGGCAAAGCTTGCTTCTTTCCGGATCAGCAGTACGCCGAGCAGCGGCACCAGGGACAGCACCGCCAGGAGCGCGATCACGGTCGCCATCAAGCCCGCTTCCCCGAAGGTGCGGATCGCCTCCGAGCTCGAGAACTGCAAGGCAATAAATGAAATCCCGGCGGTGCCATGGGTCAGCACGCAGGCCGGGCCGACCACCAGCACGGCCTCGCGGAATGCCTGGTATTTGTCCTGGCCGGCGATCAGCCGGTCGCGCGCGGCGAAGGTGAGCTGCATGCTGTCGGAGAAGCTGATCACCATGATGAGCGGCGTCATCACGTTGAGGAACATATTGAGGCTGAAGTTGAACCAGCCGAGCGCGCCGAGGGACAGCAGAATCGCGATCAGCGGCGGCGCCGCAGCGATGATCATGAAAGAGACGCGGCGGAAGAACGCGATGGCGATCAGGCATCCCGCAGCAAAGCCAATGGTGTTGTAAAGGAGCGTATCGCGCTCGACGGCGTTGCGGATTTCGAGCTGCATGGTCGGCACGCCGGCCAACTGCACCGTAAGCCCGGTGGAGCCGAGGTTTTCCTGCATCGTCTTGCGGATTTCGCCGACGGTGGTCTTGAGCCCCTTGCCGCTGACGATCTTCGGATCGAGCGAGAGCACGACCAGCGCCAGCGTGCCGTCCTCCGCCAGAAGCTTGCCGCGGATGATCTCGTTGCTCAGCACGCGCTTGACCAGCGCGTCATATTCGGGGCCGGTCGGCAGCGTTTCCGGGAACACCGGCGCGGGCAGCCTGCCACCTTCCGGCGGCTGCCGGGCCGAGAACAGCGAAATCAGGCCGCGCACGCTGTCGATCAGTTGCAGGTCGGTGACGAGGTCGCGGAGCTTCTCGATCGACTCCCGCTCCATCAGGGTCTTGCCTTCGACCACCACCAGGACGTCGAACTCGCTGGAGGGAAAGCGCTTGGTCACCTCTTCGTACTGGCGGAACTCCTTGGTATCGGAGCGGAAAAGCTGGCTCAGCGAATCGTCGACCTTGAGACGCCCCACGCCAAGAACCGCAAGAACGCAGAGCAGGACGAGGACGATAGCCGACACAACCGGCGCGCGCAGCGAGATCAGGCCCATCCGCTCGACCCCGTAGGCCAGGTCATGAAGCCTGCGGGGCGGTGACGCCCCGGCGCCATCCATCTTGTTGGAATCGCTTGTCGACACAGGTTTTCCTTCGGGCGTGCGCCGCGTTGAGACCATATGACGCTATTCGATGAAGTCCGGGTAGGCCAAATCCGGGGTCGTTTTTGGGACCCGGAGTTGTACACCGAATGCCCTTGAAGGGAACCCGGGGTCCCCTCCCGCCGTTATGTAATCCGAGCAATCTTGTCAGGGGCGCCCAAACGGGGCCGGAGGCCTTCATGCGTCGGGGTACGATCCTGGTTATGGGTTTATTGCTGGCACCCATCGCGATGCCGCCCACGCAGGCCGACGCGCGGCCGTTGCTGTTGAAAATCCTGAGAGCCGGACCGCTGGGACCGGTGTTCGGGGCTGGCCGCTACGCCGGACCGCGGGCGGGCTATCAGCAGCGGCGGGCGGCGGCCATCCGCGCGGCTCGCGCCAGAGCCGTCGCGAGATCGGCGGCTCCCGCAGCGGCAGTGGCCGGTGTGGCCGGCGCAACCGCCGCCATCGCCGCCAACAACCCCTCCGACACACCCGACGCTCGAACCGGCGCCACGAACCCGCAGATGGCAACCACCGGATCGGCATCCACCGACGAGCCCCGCGCGGTCGAACCCGTCCGTCAGGCCGCCCGCCTCGGCACCGTCGGCCCGCTGGCCTGGCCGAGCGCCTATGAAGATGTCGTCGGCTTCGCACTCTGGCCGAAGGAATACGGCGAGCGGCTGCGCGCCCACGGCATCGCCGACGTGCTCGGCACCGCGCTCGTTCCGAGCGCCACGCTCGCGGCGAGAACGCGGGCGAACAATGCGCAGGCCCGTGCCGACGAGCCGAACGCCGCCCCGGTGGCCGCCGGCTGCGGCAGCGTCGATCTGACCGCGACCGACTGGCCGATCGCCCAGATCGCGACCTCGATCGAGCTCGACGCCGCGCAGCGCGGCGCGCTCGATCAACTCACGACGGCGCTCAGCGACGCCATCGCCTCCATCAAGTCGACCTGCCGCGGCGACGAGGCCGGTCTCACGCCGGTGGAGCGCATTCAGGTCATGCAGAACACGCTGTGGGCGGTGCACGGTGCAGCGCAGCTCATCCGCGGCCCGCTGGCCCGGTTCTATGACTCGCTGACCGATCAGCAGAAGCAGCAGTTTGCCGCGCCCGCGCCACAGCAGGCGAACGCGCGCGGCATAAGCCGCGCCGACATGGCGCGGATGTGCGGCGCGCCTGTCTCGAACGAAGCGCCGATGCGGCAGATCGAGCAGAGCCTGCGCCCCACCAAGGCCCAGCGGGCGAGTCTCGACGCGCTGCAGAAGACCTCGTCCGAGATGGGGCAATTCCTGATGGCCTCGTGCCTGAAGCCGATCGAGGCCACGCCGGCGGCGCGGCTCGATGCGGCGGCCGATCGTCTGACCGCTGTGATCTTCGCCGCCTCCAACGTCAACATCACGCTCAACGACTTCACCAGTCAGCTCAGCGATGAGCAGAAGAGCAAGCTGAACTCGCTTCGTTGACCCGCTGAGACAACGCCTCTACGTCATTCCGGGGCACGCGCGAAGCGCGTGAACCCGGAATACAGATGCAAGCTTTGACTGCGTTTCTGGATTCCGGATCGCCGCGGAGCCTGTCATCGGGCCGCGCTTTGCGCGGACCCGTTGGCGGCGTCCGGAATGACAATACTTAGATTACATCCCGAACTTGACGGTGCGGTCGTTGCGCGCGGTCAGGTTGCGATAGCGCGCCATCGCCCACAGCGGGAAATACTTCCGGTAGCCGTGGTAGCGCAGATAGAACACCCGCGGGAAACCGGTCGCGGTGTAGCGCGCTTCCTCCCAGAAGCCGTCGTCGCCCTGCTCTCGCTGGAGATACCGGATACCGCGGGCAACCGCGGGCTCGTTGACGTCGCCGGTCGCCATCAACCCGAGCAGCGCCCAGGCGGTCTGCGACGCGGTGCTCGGCGCCGGCTCATGGCCGCGACAGTCGAGCTTGTAGCTTGAGCCGTCCTCGCCCCAGCCGCCGTCGGCGTTCTGGATCGAGATCAGCCAGGCCGCGGCCTTGCGCACCTCGGGCGCGCCGCGATCGACGCCCGCGGCGTTGAGCGCGCACAGCACCGACCAGGTGCCGTAGATGTAGTTCATGCCCCAGCGGCCGTACCAGCTTCCGTCGGCAAGCTGCGTACGCTTGAGATAATCCACCGCCGCCGCGACCGCGGGCGAATTCTTCGGCGTCTCGCCGAGCTGCGCCAGCATCGACACGCAGCGCGCGGTGACGTCCTCGGTCGGCGGATCGAGCAGCGCGCCGTGATCGGCGAACGGGATGTGGTTGAGATAGTAATATTCGTTGTCGGCATCGAACGCGCCCCAGGCGCCGTTCTTGCTCTGGATTCCCAATATCCATTCCCGCGCGCGCGCGATGGAGGGGCGGTGGTCGATCCGCGCGTCCACGCTGCGCGCACGATCCATCGCCGCGACCACCACCGCGGTGTCATCGACATCGGGATAATGCGGGTTGGCGTACTGGAACGCCCAGCCGCCGGGGCGCACGTCCGGCCGCCGCGCCACCCAGTCGCCCTTGACGTCGAGCACCTGCTTGGTCTCGAGCCACCGCAGGCTCTTGGCGACCTGCTGCTGCGCCTCGCCGTCGCCGGTTTCCATCAGCGCGTGGGCCGCAAGCGCCGTGTCCCAGATCGGCGAGACGCACGGCTGGCAGTAGGCCTCGTGCGGCCCCACCGCCAGGAGCTTCTCGATCGCCCGGCGGGCGACCGCCCGGTGCGGATAGTCTTCGCCATGGCCCAGCGCGTCGAACATCATCACGCTGTTGGCCATCGCCGGGTAGATTCCGCCCAACCCGTCTTCGCCGTTGAGTCGCTCGATCGTCCACGCCACCGCGGTCTCCATCGCACGCGGCCGCGACAGCTTGGAGAACATCGGCTCGCTCGCGCGCAACATGATGTCGAAGGCGCGGAAGAACCAGAACAGCAACGCGTTATGCTGCGGCGCCTTGGGCGCCGGCCCGAGCGTCGCCGGCGGTTCGAGGAACAGCTCGTCGATCCGGATGTTCTTCGGATTGCGCGCGCGCGGCTTGAGCGCCATCAGCACCAGCATCGGCACGATAACGGTGCGGCTCCAGTAGGAAATCTTGTCGAGATGGAACGGAAACCATTTCGGAAACAGCATGATCTCGACCGGCATCGCCGGTACTGCGCGCCACGGGATGAACCCGTACAGCGCCAGCATGATTTTGGTGAAGATGTTGGCGCGCCCAGCCCCTCCGCGCGACCGGATCGCCTCCCGCGCCCGCGCCATGTGCGGGGCATCGGAGGAGTCGCCGATCATCTTGAGCGCGAAATAGGCCTTCACGCTCGCGCTCATGTCGAAGTCGGCATCCTGGAACAGCGGCCAGCCGCCGTGAGCAGGGCTCTGTGTGCGGCGCAGATACACCGCGATCTTCTGCTCCAGCCCGGCGTCCACCGGCTCGCCGAGATAGTGGCGAAGGAACACGTATTCGGACGGGATTGTGGCGTCGGCCTCGAGCTCGAAGCACCATTCGCCGGCGGGCAACTGGCAATCGAGCAGCGCCCGCGTCGCCGCGGCGATGTTGCGGTCGAGGCTTGTGTTGTCGAGCACGGCCGGTTCCGCGTTCATACGCTGCTCCCGGACATTACAAGCTCCGCCGCACGATGACCCGACCGGGCCGCGCTCTCCAGCGTCGCGGGCAATCCGGTCGCGGTCCAGTCTCCAGCCAGAACAAGATTCCCCCATTCCGTCCGCGCCGCGGGACGCCTGTCGTTTTCCTCGGGCGTCGCCGCGAAGGTCGCCCGGCGCTCCCGCACGATTTGCCACGGCGGCAGTTCGGCGGCAATTCCCACGGCCCTGGAGACCTCCTGCCAGATCGTCTGGGCCAGCATCGCGCGCGGCACATCCATCAGCCGGTCGGCGTTGCTGATGGTGACCGACAGCCGGCCCGGGAACGCGAACACCCACTCGGTCGTGCCATTGATGATGCCGAGCATCGGCGGCGTGCCGGGCGGGGCATCGATGCGGAAATGCGCGTTGGCGATGGCCCGGTAGCCCTGCGGGGTGGAGAGACCGGGAACGAGCGCCGCCGCGGCATGGGTCGGCACCGCCAGGATCACCGCGTCGCCCGCGCCGATGCTGGCGGTGTCGGCGCCGAAGTCGAGCTCGGCGACCTTGCCATCCGAAAATCGCATCGCCCGCAATTCGTGATCCAGCCGGACCTCGACGTTGCGCCCGCGCAGATGCTCGATCGCAGGCTCGATCAGCACGGGGCCGAGCCCCTCACGGGCGATCAGCGGACGGCACGCTTGGCCGCCTGCCGCCAGCGTCTCGCGCACCACCGCCGAAGCCAGCGCCGCCGAACCCTCGCGCGGCTCGAGGTTGAGCGCGGCGAGCAGCAGCGGATGAACCAGCCGCTGATACAGCGAGCCGGAGCAATCGATGACCTGCCCCACCGGCGCGTCGGCACCGACCCGAAGCAAGCGCCAAAGGCGCAGATAGTCGCCGAGGTGGGTGCCGGGAACGCGGCGGCTCTTGTCGAAGATCCACCACGGCAGGCCGTCGTTGATCCGCAGCGTCCAGCGTTCGTTCGAGGTGAGATCGACGAATGGAAACTCCGCCGCCGCCGGTCCCACCAGGCCCGCGGCGCTGCCGATCGCCTCCGCGTAGCTCAGCACCGAACGATTGCCCGACAGCACCAGATGATTGCCGTTGTCGATGGTCATGCCGATGGTGCGGTCGAAAAACGACCGGCAGCGGCCGCCGGGATAGGCGGTGGCTTCGTGCACGACCACCGTGGCCCCTGACGGCGCCAGCCGGACCGCCGCTGCGAGGCCTGCGAGACCTGCGCCGATAATGTGGACCGTGCGCGCCATCAGATGATTGCGTATTGAACGGCGATCCAGGAGAGGCGGAGCCCGCTCACGCTCACCCGCGTGCGCGGCGGCGCCCAGCCGCGCGCCACCATGCCTTGCAGCATGTGGCGATAGACTTCTTCCATGATCCGCGGCGCCTTCACCACCCGGCGCGGATTGCGCGCCATGATCGTATCGGCCTCCTGGAAATGGTTCAGCGCGCGCCCGGCGACCGCCTCGCAGACCTGCGGGAGCCCGGAGCTTGCCAACACCGTAGCGGGATCGGTGCTCGCGATCCCGGCCTTGCGCAACTCCTCCTGCGGCAGATAGAGCCGTCCCAGTTCGGCGTCCTCGTCGATATCGCGGAGAATGTTGGTGAGCTGAAGCGCGCGGCCGAGATGGTGGGCGAGCGCAATGCCGTCCTGCTCGCCCGTGCCGAACACGCGGACCGACAACCGCCCGACCGCGCTCGCGACGCGATCGCAGTAAAGGTCGAGCGTCGCCCAATCCGGGGCGCGGATGTCCTCGGCCGCATCCATGTCCATGCCGTCGATCACGGCCAGGAAATCCTCCTTGCGCAGCGAGAAATCGCGCACCGTCTTCGCCAGCGACCGCAACTCCGCCGGCGGATGCCCGGCGTAGAGCGCGTCGATGTCCTTGCGCCATTGCGCGAGGCCAAGCCGCCGTTCGGCATGCGGCGCGGTGGAATCGGCGATGTCGTCCACCAGCCGGCAGAACGAATAGATCTCGAACATCGCCTCGCGTTGCGCGCGCGGCAGAATCCGCATGGCGGTGTAGAACGAGCTGCCCGAGGCGCGGCTCGGCGCGCCGGAGGCCACCGACCCGGACATCTGCGTTTCAGTTGGTGTGGCGTCGTTCATCGGCTGGCGATCCGCTGGCGGCGCCGGGCGCGCGGGCCAGACGTCCGAACAATCCTTTCGCGACGCCGAGCGCACCGAACGCCGCAACGCCGAATTTTCCCAAGCGGACATTTTCGCTCAGCGGGTCCCGTTCCCGCAGCAGCCTGACAAAATGCCTCGCCAGGGTGACGATAGCCGAAATCTCAAGCGAGAGCCGCCTGTCGTTGATCTGCAGGGGCAAGGCCGCCCCCTGTTCCAGCATGACGCCGGTACGGCCGGCAAGCCCGTGCAGACAGGCGAGCAGTTGCGGGCTCGCGCGCGGCTCCTCCAGCGCCTCGACGCGGGAGCCCGCGGCGGCGAGCGCATCGAGCGGGACATAGACCCGGTCCAGCGCCCGGTAGTCCTTCACGCAGTCCTGCAGGTGATTGACGATCTGCAGCACGGCGCAGACGTTGTCCGAGGCGGGCCACGTCGCCCGGCTCTCGCCATGCACGTCGAGCACGAAGCGGCCGACCGGCATCGCCGAGTAGCGGCAATAATCGATCAGTTCGTCCCAGCCCGCGTAGCGATGCTTGGTCACGTCCTGGCGGAATGCCCGGAGCAGGTCCTGCGCGTGCTGTGGCGACAGGTCGCGCTCGGCGAGCGCCGCGCGGAGCGTAACGCCCGCCGCCTCGCCATCGTCGCGGCCCAGCAGGCTCGCCTCCATGCGGTCGAGATGCGCGAGCTTGTCCGGCTCGGGGAGCGTCGCATGGTCGGCGATGTCGTCGGCGATGCGAACGAACTCGTAGAACGCCATGATCGGACGGCGGTGCTGCGGCGCGACCACCCACGAGGCCACGGGGAAGTTCTCGTCCCCCGCGCCCTTACCCGATCGGTGCTGTGCTGCGTCCAGCGTCATGGGTGCTTCGTATCACAAACAATCGCGGGCATGCGACACCGGAAGGGAACCGAAAACGGCAATACCGCGGCACGATGCGGGTTCGGAGCCGAATATGGGTTAATGCCCGCGCCACCGCGCAGTTTTTGCCGGCCAAGGCCCGGCGCTTGTGCCATCACCTGCCCCGGTGCAAATTGAGCCCGCAATCGTCACCGGGAAGAGCAATCGGACATGGTCGTTTCCTCGTCCTCCGACAATTGGATCGGAGCGAGCCTGCTGCGCAAGGAGGATGCCCGCCATCTTCTCGGCCACGGCATGTTCATCGCGGACGTCCGGATGCCGGGCGTGCAGGACGTGGCCTTCGTCCGCAGCGACATGGCGCACGCGCAGGTGCGCCGCGTGATCAAGCCGGTGGGCGGCACGGCGCAGGTCTTCACGCTGTCCGACCTCGACCCGATGCACATCCTCGAAGCCGGACCCGAGCTCGCCGCGCATCGCCACAGCCCCTATCCGGCGCTGTCCGACGGGCGGGTGCGCTATGTCGGCCAGCCGATCGCCGCCTGCATCGCGCCGTCGCGCGCCCTGGCCGAGGATCTGGCCGACCATGTCGAGGTGGAGCTCGAAGCGCTGCCGGCGGTGGTCGATTGCGTCGCGGCGATGAAACCCGGCAGCCCGCGCCTGTTCGACACATGGCCCGACAACGCATTCATCGCCAGTTCCGTTCAGGAGGGCGACCCCGCCCTGGCGCAGGCGCCGATCCGGCTTCGCCGCCAGCTCCGCATGAACCGGCAGGCCACGGTCTCGCTCGAATGCCGCGGCGTGCTGGCCCATTGGGATCACCGCCACGACGAGCTGGTGGTCTATCTCTCCACCCAGGGTGGCCACGTGGTGCGGATCGGGCTCGCCCGCGCGCTCGGCCTGCCGGAGAACAAGGTCCGTGTCATCGCCCCCGACGTCGGCGGCGGCTTCGGCGGCAAGAACCGGATCATGCCGGAAGACATCGCCGTCGCCGCGCTCGCCCTGAAGGTCGGCCATCCGGTGCGCTGGATTGAGGACCGCCGCGAGCATCTGGTCGCCTCGGTGCACGCGCGCGACCACTTCTACGATCTCACCATCTCCGCCAAGGCGGATGGCACGCTGCTCGGCGTCGAGGGCGAGGTCTACATCGATGCCGGCGCCTATTCGCTGTGGCCGACGGGCTCCTTCATGGAAGCCAGCATGGCGTCGCGCAATCTGACCGGCCCCTATCGCATCCAGCATCTGAACCTGAAGACGTTCACCGTCGCCACCAACAAGGCGCCGATGGGGCCCTACCGTGGAGTCGCCAGGCCGGGCGCCTGCTTCGCCATCGAGCGGCTGGTCGACGAGGTCGCGCGCGAGCTTGGCCGCGAGCCGTTCGATCTGCGGCGGCAGAACATCGTCACCGCCGGGGAACTGCCGTACCGCACCGCGGCCGGCATGCGGCTCGACACCGGCGACTATGTCGCGGCGCTCGAATCCGCGCGCGACATGATCGACCTCCCGGCGATCCGCGCGCGCCAGGCCAAGCCTGAGCCCGACGGCCGCGCCATCGGCGTGGGCTTTGCCTTCTACACCGAGCAGAGCGGCCACGGCACGGTCGAATGGGTCAAGCGCAAATCGCGCGTGGTGCCGGGCTACGAATCCGCCAACGTCCGCATGCAGCCCGACGGATCGCTCATCATCCACGTCGGCACGCAAAATCACGGCCAGGGCCACGAAACGACGCTGGCGCAGATCGCCGCCCATGAGCTCTCCCTCGACCCGTCGCAGATTTCCATCCGCTATGGCGACACCGCGACGACGCCGTTCGGCTTCGGCACCTTCGCCTCGCGCTCCATCGTGTTCGCCGGCGGCGCCGTGGCGCGCTCCTGCCGGATGCTGATCGAGAAGATCCGGAAGATCGGCGCGCATCTGCTGCAGACCGACGTCACCAGCACCCGCATCGAGGCCGGCGCGGTGCACGGGCCCTCTGGCAGCGTCAGCTTTGCCGAGATCGCCTATGCCGCCAACGTCCGCCAGGAGCACCTGCCCGTCGGCATGGACCCGCTGCTCGATGTCACCGGCACCTACGAGCCCACGGAAACCGGCGGCGTATTCGCCTACGGCACCCACGCCGTCGTGGTCGCCGTCGAGCCCGACACCGGCGTGGTTGAGATTCTCGACTACGCGGTGTCGGAAGACTGCGGCACCATGATCAATCCGATGATCGTCGATGGACAGGTGCAGGGCGGCATCGCCCAGGGGATCGGCACGGCGCTCTACGAGGAAATCCCCTACGACGAGATCGGCCAGCCGCTCGCCACCACCTTCGGCGACTACATGGTGCCTTGTGCGCCGGAAATTCCGACCGTCCGGCTGCACCATCTCGTTCATCCGGCGGAGGCCACCGAATATGGCGTGAAAGGCCTCGGCGAAGGCGGCGCCATCGCCCCGCCCGCGGCCATCGCCAACGCCATCGCCGACGCCTTCCGCGGCATCGGCGCAAGCTTCAACGAGACACCCCTGACGCCGCGCCGGGTCTCCGAGGCGATCGACCGCGCCCGCCGCGCCAAGGCCGACGGCACGAGTCCCGCCCCATGAAACCGGCGCCGTTCGAATACATCCGGCCGAAGTCGGTCGCGGAGGCGAGCGTGGCGCTGGGCCGCCGCGGCGCGACCACCGCAGCGATCGCAGGCGGCCAGTCCCTTATTCCGATGCTGGGGCTCCGCGTCGCGCTGATCGACCTCCTGGTCGACATCAGCCGGCTCGACGATCTCAAGGCGGTGACGGAAACGCCCGACGGTGTCTGGCTCGGATCGCTGACCACCCATTCGCAGATCGAGGACGGCAAGACCCCCGATGTGTTCGGCGGCCTGATGCGCCGGGTGGCGGGGCAGATTTCCTACCGGGCGGTGCGCAACCACGGCACCATCGGCGGCAGCGTCGCGCTGGCCGATCCCGCCGCGGACTGGCCGTGCTGCCTGATCGCGCTCGACGCCACCGTGCGGGTGGTCGGCCGGTCCGGCGTGAGCGTGCAGCGCGTCGCCGATTTCATCCACGATTCCTACGCCACCACGCTCACCACCGGCGACATCATCATGGGCTTCGACATCCCGGCGCCGAAGGCAGCCCTGCGCTGGGGCTTCGCCAAGGTGGCGCGCAAGAGCGGCGCCTTCGCCCATTCGATCGCGGTCGTCACCGCGGCCGGCAAGGACGGCCCCGCGACCGTGGTGCTCGGCGCCGCGGGCCCGCGTCCCCGCCCGATGGCCGCGACGGCGAACCAGCTTGCCGTTCCCGCCACCACGGAGGAGCAGTTGCGTGCCGCCATCGCCACCGACCTCGACGCCAATTTCGAAGGCCTCGACGCCTATCAGAAACGAATGCACACAGCGAACATCCTGCGTGCCGCGCGGGACATGCGGACCCAATGACTGCGATCACCGTCGAATTGAATGGGGTGAAGGTCGTCGACGACGTGGAGCCGCGTCTATCGCTCGCCGATTTCCTGCGCGACCGCTGCGGGCTCACCGCGACGCATCTGGGCTGCGAGCACGGCGCCTGCGGCGCCTGCACCGTGATGGTGGATGGGCTTGCGACCCGCTCGTGCCTGACGCTCGCCGCCATGGCCGACGGCCGCTCGGTGTCGACGCTCGAAGGCCTGCGCGGCGATCCGCTGATGGCGCTGCTGCGCCGGCATTTTCACGAGAGCCACGCCTTGCAGTGCGGCTTCTGCACGCCGGGCATGCTGATCGCCGCGCGCGACATCCTGCAGCGGCACACGCGCCCCGACGACAAGACCGTTCGTCACGAGTTGAGCGGGCAGATCTGCCGCTGCACCGGCTACGCCAACATCGTGAAGGCTATCGTCGCTGCGGGGCAGAAGATGCCGCAGGAGCCTTCACCACCACCCCCCGCCGCGACGAGTCAGTCGTAGTCCTTATCCTCATTTGCCCTCATGCCGCGAGCGCGCGCCACAAGGCCGAGCGCGTCGCGCACAAAATCTGCCTCACCCGTTTCAAGAGCTGCGGCGATATAGCTCGCTTGCCGTTGCTCGCTGTTGAGATAGTCAGCAGCATCAAATCGTGTCGGCTTGTCCATCGCTGATTCTCTACCATCGCCACCGAATAGAAATGTGCTCTGGTCTACGCCGGTCTCTCCACCGTCGTGCCCGGCCTCGTGCCGGGCATCCACGCCTTTCTTGGGGCAAAGCAAAACGTGGATGGCCGGGACAAGCCCGGCCATGACGAATGTTTGATGCAATGTCCTTGAAGGGCTCAAAACCCCTTCGGCAAATCATTCGCCCATTTCGCCCGCATGCGATCGTCGAGCGCCTTGCTCGAACGCGCAATCTTCGGGAACGTCTTCTTCCGCCGGAACGGAATGCAGGCGTCGATCACCACCCGCGAATTGCGGCGGTCATCCTCGGTGTCGTAGCACATCGGGTCGAGCGCCGAGCTCCAGCCGCCGTGGATGATGTCGACCTGGTCGCGCGGGTCGCAGCGCGTGCACATTGCCCAGATCACGTCGTTGAAGTTGGTCGGGTCGATGTCGTCGTCCACCACGATGGTCCAGCGGTTGCAGTAGGAGCCGGCGTGGCAGTGCGCCGCCACCATCGCCGCCTGCTTGGAATGGCCGCCGTAGAGCGTCTTGATCGAGATCACCAGCAAGAACCGGCTGCCTCCCGCTTCATGCGCCCACACCCCCTTCACCTCGGGGATGCCGGCAGCTTCGAGCTGGTTCCACACAGCGCCGCAGCGGTAGGCGCCGAAATAGTAGGTGTTGTCGTTCGGCGGAACCGCCGGGATCGCGCCCATCAGGATCGGATCGTCGCGATACATCAATGTCTCGATGCGGATCGCGGGCTCCAGGTCGCTGCCGCTGGCGTAATAGCCGGTCCATTCGCCGAGCGGCCCTTCCTTGATTCGGTCGTCGGGATGGATGAACCCTTCGAAGGCGATCTCGGCATTCGCCGGCACCGGCAGGCCGGTCTTCGGCATATTCATGACCTCGACGGACTCGCCGAAGATGCCGCCAGCGGCCTCAAGCTCGTTCTTGCCGTAAGGAATCTCGATGCCCCCCAGCATGACCAGCGCCGGATGCATGCCGGCGATCACCGCCACCGGGCAAGGCTGCCCGCGCTCGTGATACTTGCGCATGATGATCAGGCCGTGCTTGCCGGGCGACATCATCACGCTGGCCAGGTCGGGCTTGTGCGACTGCACCCGATAGGTGCCGTAGTTCACCCAGCCGGTGTCCGGGTCCTTCATCACCACCAGGCAGGCGGTGCCGATGAACGGCCCGCCGTCGTGCTCGTGCCAGACCGGCGTCGGGATTTTCTCGATATTGACCTCCGCGCCCGAAAATACGTTGTCCAGCAGCGGTCCTCCGTTGACCGCCTTGGTCGGCTGCGACGGCGCGTCCTTGAAATACTTGCGCCACCACTGGGTCAGCTCGATCTCGGTCGTCTCCGGGGGAAGGCCCAGCGCGATATTGATGCGCGGGACGGAGGTGAGAATGTTGGCGATGACGCGGTGGCCCTTCGGGAAGCCTGGAACCTCGTCGAACATCACAGCCGGGTTGCCCATCTTCCGCATATAGATGTCGACGAAACCGCCGATCTCCTCCTTGGGCTCGGCGCCCTTGATGATCTTGAGCTCGCCCGCCGCTTCGACGCCGGCGATCCAGTCCCGCAAATCCTTGTTGGCCACGTTACACTCCCTGACGAGCCGGCGCCTTTTCAGGCATGGGCTATTTCTTAGCGGCCCCGCCACCATTCACAAGGCCCCAGAGCCTCGCGGGCGACAGCGGCAGATCGCGCAGTTCGATGCCGAGCGGCTTCAGCGCCGCCGCCACCGCATTGGCCGTGGTCGCCGCCACCGCCACCATGCCGCCCTCGCCCGCGCCCTTGGCGCCGAGCGGATTGGTCTTGGAGCGGCGCAGTTCCATGGTGATCGCGCGCACATTGGAGAAGTCGGTCGCCAGCGGCACGAGATAGTCGGCGAGCGAGGCGTTGAGCATCTGCGCGTCCTGGTCGTAAAGGATCTGGTCGAGGAACACGCCACCGAGCCCCTGCACCAGCGCGCCGATCGCCTGACCGTGGACGATGTGCGGGTTGATCGCCACGCCGACGTCCTCGATCGCCACATAGTCGAGGATATCGACGTGGCCGGTGCGCGGATCGACCGCGACATGGCAGGCATGCGCGCCGTAGCTGTAGGTGCGGGTCGTGGTGGCGAAGGTGCCCTCCACTTCGAGGCCGGCGAATTCGCCAAGGCCCGCGCGCTTGCCGCCCGCCGTCACCACGCCGCCGGAAATCTCGATCTCCTCGTTGGGAAATCCGAACCGCTCCGTCGCCGCCGCGCGAATGGCGGCGAGCAGGTTGTTGCAGCCGTCCATCACCGCGCAGCCGCCGACCACCATCGAGCGCGACGCAAAGGTGCCGAAGCCCTCGCGGACGTAGGTGGTCGAGCCGTGCAGAATCTTGATCTTCTCGAACGGCAGCTTCAGCGTGTCGGCGGCGACCTGCGCCAAGGTCGTCTCCAGCCCCTGCCCCAGCACCGACGAACCGACATAGACGCTGACGCTGCCGTCTTTCTCGATGACCAGCCGCGAATTCTCCTTGCCGGAGCCCCCGCTCTCGACGAACGGCGTGGCGGCGAACCCATGCAGGCGTCCGCCGATCAGCTTGCCCTGCATCGATTTGTTCTTGTCCCAGCCGATCTCGGCCACCGCGCGCTCGAAGGCGACATGATAATCGCCGGTGTCGAAGTCGGTTTCCGGCTCGTAGGGCACGAGTTTGCCGGTGTGAAACGGCAGTTCGGCCTCCGTAATGAGATTTTTCCGGCGGAACTCCATCGGATCGAGACCGAGATCGGCCGCCACGATGTCGAGTAGCCTTTCGCGGAAGAAATTCGCCTCGAACCGCCCCGGCGCGCGGAGCGTACCGACCGGCGTCTTGCTGGTGACAAAGGCCTCCACCGTCAGCGCGATGTCGCGGATACGATACGGCCCCGGCAGGAACTGCGCCGCCTTGGCCGGCACCACCCCGCCGTTGGTGCGGATGTAAGCGCCCATGTCCGAAAAAATATGCCCGCGCATGCCGAGGATCGTGCCGTCGCGCGTGCAGGCGATCTCAAGCTCGCAATCGACCTCGCGCGAATGGTTGGTGGCGGTGAGATGCTCGCGGCGATCCTCGATCCACTTCACCGGGCGGCCCACGAGCCGCGCCGCGAACGGGATCAAAAAATCCTCGGGATAGAACTCGCCCTTCACGCCGAAGCCGCCGCCGACATCGACCTCGATCATGTCGATGTCGCTCTCGGTGACGCCCAGCATCGGCGCGAGCGTCCGGCGGTTGAAGAACAGCACCTTGGTCGCGCCGAACACCGTGAGCCGCTTTTTCGCTACGTCCCATTCGGAAATCTGCCCCCGTGTCTCCAGCGGCAGGCCGGTCAGCCGGTGGCAGGCGAACTTTTCCTTCCGCGTGTATTCAGCCTTCGCAAAAGCGGCATCCGCATCGCCGAAAGACGCCGTGTAACGCACCGCGCGGTTGCTGCCGGCCGCCTCGAACAGAAGCGATTTGTCCGCGGCCGCGGCGTGGCGATCCGGCAGCGCCGGAAGCCGCTCGATATCCACCGCAATGGCTTCGAGCGCGTCCTCGGCCAGGCCTTGCGTCTCCGCGACCACCACCGCGATCGGCTCGCCGACGTAGCGCACCTTGTCGCCGGCGATCACCGGCTGGAGGTAGCCCCTAAACTCCGGCAGGTTCGCGAGCCGCAACGGGATGACCGGGACGTTTCCGATGTCCGCAGCCGTCATGACCGCATGCACGCCCGGCATGGCTCGCGCGGCCGACGCGTCGATTCCGCGGATGCGGCCATGCGCCACGGGGCTGCGCAGCACCACGGCATGCAGCATCCCCTCGCGCTTGAGATCGTCGACGAAGCGGCCCGTGCCCTTGAGAAACCGGAAATCCTCGGACCGGTGCACGGACTGGCCGATCAGCGTCCTGACGTTCATGGAGGCCAGCCCTGCTAGCGCGTTGGTCATGTCTCAGTTTGAAATTTTAGATCGACCGCCTGCGCATTGAAAAACTAATCTCGGCCAGAGTGCCTAGAGCTATGGCAAAGAGAACGATGTAAGCCCCTTCGTTGATCACCTGTCCCGATGACGATTTGGTTGTGTAGCGAGCCAAGGCGGCTTGATATGGCCCTATAAATTCCGTCGCGATGGCAAGCCCAAGTAGGACATGCAATAGGCCAAGCAAAAGGGCTGCGATGGATAGTAGTCGGGCCAAGTGGGTGAAGATCATTCTTGCTCCCTCCGTTTGGGCGGCGCCCCCTACTCGGGGCCGCACAAGAAAAAGTCCCACGAATTTCAAACTGAGACGCTACCAGCGCGTTGCCTCGCTTGAACGGTAGTCCGCACCCTGAGAACATACAAGCCAAGGGACCGAAGCTGCGCAATGCCGGGGAGCCGCCATGAAAATCATCGACATGTCTCACGTCATGAACGTGCACACCCCCGGCTGGGTGGGCTACGCCGGCAACAAGATGTACTACGCGCAGAATTTGCAGACCGTGCGGATCGTCGCCCAGCGCATCGACACCGCGCTCCACGTCGGCACGCATTTCGACGGCGCGATGCATGCGACCGACAACCGCAACGGCGACATGGCGCATCTGCCGCTCGATTATCTCTGCAACCGCGGCGTGGTGGTGGACATCTCCAGGCACATGCACGACTGGGCGGTCATCACGCCGCAGATGATCGAAAGCGCGGGCGCCGACATCCGCGAGGGCGACATTCTCATCCTGCACACCGGCTGGCACAAACACTACGAGGGCCGGCCGCAGCAGGATCTGGTGCGATACTTCTGCTACCACCCGGGTCCGAGCCTCGAGACGCTGCATTGGATGTTCAAGAAGAAGATCAAATGGTGGGGCATGGACACCGGGTCCTGCGACCACGCCATGAACACCTCGATCCGTTACATGCGTCCGGACCTTGCCGAGGAGTTCACCAAAAAGCACGGCAAGACGCCGGGCGAGTTCTTCGGCACATTCGAATACACCCACAAGAAATCGGGACGGAAGGTTTCAGCCGACGTGTTCCCGTTCCACAACTGGGCGTTCCAGGAGGGGCTGCTGCACGCCGAGAACCTCGGCGGCGACATCGAGATGATGCTCGGCAAACGCGCCATCATCGGCGCCTTCCCCTGGCGCTACGAAGGACTCGAAAGCTGCCCGTGCCGCATCGTCGCCTTCCTCGATGCCGGCGACAATGTCGAAGCCGTCGGCGACGCCGCCAAAGCTATCCTCGGATATTAGGAGAACAAAAAATGGACCTGCAACTTCAAGGCAAGACCGCGCTCGTCACCGGTGGCAGCGAAGGCATCGGCAAGGGCATCGCGCTCGCGCTGGCCAAAGAAGGCGTCGACGTCGCGATCTGCGCGCGAAGGAAGGACGTGCTGGAGGCCGCCGCCGCCGAGATTGCGCGGGCCACCAACCGCAAGATCGTCGCCATCCCGGCGGATCTGCGAAAGGACGCCGACGCCAGGAATTTCATCGAGCAGGCCAGCAACGCGCTCGGCCGCGTCGACATCATGGTCAACAACGCCGGCTCAGCGGCCGGCGGGGTCATCGAGCATCTGACCGAGGACGATTGGGAAAAGGGACTTCAGCTCAAGTTCATGGGCTATGTGCGTTGCCTTCGCTACGTGCTGCCGATCATGGTCAAGCAGGGCGGCGGCCGCGTGGTGAACCTGATCGGCAACGACGGCGTCAAGCCGTCCTACTGGGAAATCTGCCCGGGCGCCGCCAATGCCGCGGGCCAGAACCTGACGCTGTCGCTCGCCGGCCAGTACGGCAAGAACAACATCAGCTTCTGCGCGGTCAATCCGGGCCCGGTGCGCACCGAGCGCTGGGCCGGCCTGGTCAAGGCGATGTCGCGGGACATGAAGCTCTCCTACGAGGAGGCCGACCAGCTCGCGCCGTCCTCGATCCCGATGGGCCGCATCGCCGAGGTCGAGGAGGTGGCGAACCTCGTGGTCATGCTCGCCTCGCCGCTGATGCACATGGTCAACGGCACCATGATCGAGGTGGACGGCGGCCAGGAGAAGTCGCTGATGGATCGGCTAAGGGATAGGAAGTAGGTTCCTTTTGGGTGACACAATCCTCTCCGCGTCATGGCCGGGCTTGTCCCGGCCATCCACGTCTTACTTTCTTGCTAGGCAAGACGTGGATGCCCGGCACAAGGCCGGGCATGACGGAGCACTATCCCGCCCGACTGAATAGCTTCGATTCGTCTCAAGGAGCGTCACTTTGCCCATCGACGTCCACGCCCACTACGTTCCGCCGCAACTCATCGCCGCCATCAAAAGCAAGGGCGGCGACATCGGCGTCCGCCTGCTTCCCGCCGACGGCGGCAAGGAGGCGCTCGCCTTCGACTACGGCTTCAAGGTGCGGCCGTTCTTCCCGCGCCTGGTCGAGACCGTGGCGGAGCGCCACAAGTGGATGGACGAGCAGCGGATCGACCATCAGATCGTCGGCACCTGGCCGGATATTTTCGGCTACGGCCTGCCGCACAGCGCCTGCATCGCCTGGCACCGGATGCTCAACGACACCCTGGCGGAATGGACCGCCGACAACGCCCAACGCTTCTCCTGGATTTCGTCGGTGCCGCTCACCGACGCGGACGCCGCCGCAGCCGAGCTGCAACGCTCGGCGGATAGGGGCGCCATCGGCACCATCATCTCCTCCAACATCGAGAACGTGAACCTCGGGGAGTTTCCGCTCGATCCGTTCTGGCGCAAGGCCGAGGCGCTCGGCCTTCCCATCCTGATCCATCCGGTGAATGTCGCGCTCGCCCCGCGCACGCAGAAATTCGCGCTGGCCCAGATCGCGCTCTACACCTACGACACCACGCTCGGCGTGGGCTCGCTCTTGATGTCCGGCGTGATGGACCGCTTCCCGAAACTGAAGCTCCTGTGGTCGCACGGCGGCGGCGCCTGGCCCTATCTGGCCGGCCGCTTCGACGTCATGCACAGGCGCATGGACAAGGCGTCCCAGGGCAATGTCGCGGCGAAGATGCCGTCGGCCTACGCCACGCAGATGACCTACGACAGCATCGTGCATGCGCCGAAGGCGCTGCGCTTCCTGATCGACATCGCCGGCATCGACAACGTGCTGCTCGGCACCGACTATTCGTTCCCGCCCGCCGACATGGAGCCGCTGGCCCTGCTCAAGGCGGCGGGCCTCTCGCAATCGGACAGCGATGCGATTTCGGATGGCAATCCGCGCCGGCTGTTCGCGCGCCTGAAATAAGGAGCCGCCGATGTTCGAGTTCAAGACCCTGAAGTGGTCGGTGCAGGCGCCGCCCAGCGCGCCGGACGACAAGTGCATCGGGCTGATCACGCTCAACCGCCCCGAGGCGCTCAACGCCATCGACGTGCGCATGCGGGTCGAGCTCGATCTGATCCTCGACCAGATCCGCCGCGACGACCGGCTTCGCGTCGTCGTCATCACCGGCGAGGGCCGCGGCTTCTCGGCCGGCGGCGATCTCCGCTCGGAAGCCGCCCCCTTGGGCGCGCTCGACAACGAGCACGACTTCGGCGACTTCGGCCCCTACAAGGAGCTCGCCAACTACTTCTTCAACGACCTGCGCCACGTCGTGATCCAGCGCGCCATCCGCAAGCTCGAAGAGCTGCCGCAGGTGACCATCGCCGCAATCAACGGCCCCGCGGTCGGAATAGGCCTCGAACTCGCCACCGCCTGCGACATCCGCTACGCCTCCGACAAGGCCAAGCTCGGCGAGGTCGCGGTGCCCGCGGGCTTCGTCCCGGAATCCGGCGGCGCGCGCAACCTGCCGAAGTTCGTCGGTCTCGGCCGCGCCATGGAGATGATCCTGACCGGCGAGATCGTCGATGCCGCGGAGGCGCAGCGCATCGGCCTCGTGGTCCGCGTGTTCCCGCACGACAGTCTGATGCAGGAGGTTTTCAAGATCGCGGAAAAAATCGCCGCCGCGCCGTTCCTCTCGGTGCGCCACGCCAAGGCGCTGGTGCGGCGCTACTGGGACCACAACAAGACTGCCGAGGGTGCGCAGGCCGAGCTCGACGCGGTGATGGAGATCACCCGCACCGCCGATTGCCGCGAAGGCATTCGAGCCTTCCTCGACAAGCGCCCGCCGGCCTATCGCGGGCCGGGCTACAAGGATTGAAATGAACCTCGCCGAGATTGCCTTGCGGCCCGGGAAGGACCCCGCCCGCGCCGGTCATCCCGCATTCCGCGCGGCCGCCGGCGCCGTCAGCAATGCCGCCTTCCAGCGCATGGTGGCCGCTCTGATCGCCGATCTCGCGCAGCTCGGCGTGAAGCCCGGCGAAAAGATCGTCTTCCGCATGACCAACTCCGCCGAATTCGCCGCGGCGTTCCTGGCCTGCGTCTGGCTCGGCGCGATCCCGGTGCTGCAGAACTCGCAACTGGGACAGAGCGAGCTTGCTCACATCGTCGGCCTCTCCGAGCCGACACTGTTTCTGCTCGCAGACGACATGCGCGACGATCCGGCGACGGCAGGCCTGCTGCCGGGCGTGCGGCGGATGATTGTCACCGCGGCGGGGCTTATTGAGCACGGAGCAAGACCGAATTCGCAGCCCGTTCGTCCCCGCGAAAGCGGGAATGAACAATTACCGGACTGCTTCGACGCCAAGCCCGACACTCCCGCCTTCATCGTCTTCACCTCCGGCACCACCGGAAAGCCGAAGGGCGTCGTCCACGCCCACCGCTGGCTCGAAGCCCTCGGCGACAGCAATCGCGCCCGCGTCCCGCCGCAGCCGGGCGACGTCATCCTCGCCACCGGCGAATGGAGCTTCATCAGCGCGCTCGGCCACAACGTGCTGTTTCCGCTCCGCAACGGCACCACCGGCTCGATCATGGAGGACCGCGCAGCGCCCGAGCGCATCCTGGCAACCATCGAGCGCGACCGCGTCACACTCCTGCACTCCGTCGCCACGCTCTACCGCCGTATCCTGGCGATGCCCGGCATCGAGCGCCGCCACGATCTCTCCTCGCTGCGCGGCGCCAATTCCACCGGCGAGCCGCTCGAGGATTCCGTCCGCAAGGAGTGGCGGGCCCGCTTCGGCTGCCCGATCTGGGAGCACTACGGCATCTCCGAAGCGCAGATGGTGATCGGCGACGGGCCCGGCATCCCGAAGAAGGAAGGCTCGACCGGAAAGACCTGGGGCGCGCGCGCCGCGATCCTCGATGAGAACCTGAATGCGCTCCTCGCGGGCGACGCCGGCACGCTCGCGTTCGGCGCGGACTATCCGGGCTTCTTCCTCGGCTATCTGGGCGACGAGGCGACGACCCGCGCGACCTTGCGCGGCGGCTTCTTTGTTACCAGCGATCTCGCCCGCATGGACGGCGACGGCTACGTCTTCATCATGGGCCGCGCCGACGACTGCTTCAAAAGCAAGGGCGTGCTGATCGCGCCGCGCGAGCTGGAGGACGCGATCCTCGGCCTCGGCAACGTGGCGGAGGCCTGCGTGTTCCCGATCCCCGACAGCGAGATCGGCAACCGGATCGGCGCGGCGCTGGTGTTGCGCGCGGGCTCCGCCGGTGCGCCGACCGACAAGGTTACGCTTGCGAGCGCGCTCGCCGGCCGCATCGCGCCGTTCAAGCTGCCGCATCGCGTGGTCGTGCTGCCGCAGCTTCCCAAGAATGCCAACGGCAAGACCCAGCGCAGCCAGGTCGCCCGCCTCGCGCTCGCCCAGTAGCACCAGTTCTCGGAGCCGAACGGCTTGAAACCCCGGCTGATCATCTTCGACATGGACGGCACGCTGGCCGACAGCTTTCCGTGGTTCGTCACGGTCATGAACACCGTCGCAGACAGGTTCCGCTTTCGCCGGATCGAGCCAGGCGACATCGACACGCTGCGCCGGCTCGACTCCCGCGGCATCCTAGAATGGCTCGGCGTGCCGCGCTGGAAGCTGCCGCTGATCGCCCGCCACATGCGCGCCCTAAAGGCGCAGCACATCGGCGAGATTGCGCTGTTTCCCGGCGTCGGCCGCATGCTGCAGGACTTGAAGGACCGCGGCATCCGCATCGCCATCGTCAGCTCGGACGGCGAGGCCAATGTCCGCGCCACGCTCGGCCCGGACAACGCGCAGCTCGTCGATCTCTACGCCTGCGGCGCGTCGCTGTTCGGCAAGCATGCCAAGTTCAAACAGGTGCTGCGGCGATCCGGCATCGGCGCGCATCATGCCCTTGCCATTGGCGACGAGGTTCGCGACGCGGAAGCGGCAGGACGATCGGGGATCGCCTTTGCCGCCGTGACGTGGGGTTACGCGCATGCCGATGCGCTGCGGGCGGCAAACCCCGCGCTGATGCTGTCGGACGTGGACGACATCGCGCGCAAGCTGAGTTGACCGGGGCCGCGGCGGCTGGCGGGCTTGCCCGCCGAAGCGCGCAGCGCGAAGGCGGGGATAGAAGCAATCTTCATGCTATCCCCGCGGGGATAAGTCGCCATCTCGCAAAATAAAGTTCTTGCCCGAACTTATCCCCGCTCGTTCCGGCGGCCTTAATTCTATGGCCAGGCCGGTCCATCCGAGGGCGCTTCATGAGGCGTCGTTAAGCGGGACAGGCTGGCGGTGGCCGCGCACGGGTGCAACACGCACACCCAACGCGCGGCGGTCCAAGCCGCATCGGCCCCGGCGCGACGAGCGTTCGCGTCACCGGGC
>CAMAWG010000008.1 GCA_945861855.1 Rhodoplanes serenus | reverse complement strand
TGATGATGGATGCGCGGCGCATGCACCGCCTCGCCGATCGTCATGCGGTGGTCGATGACGTTGAGCAGCACCTGCAGCACCGCGGTGATGATGCGGCTGCCGCCCGGCGAGCCGGTGACGATGAACGGCTTGCCGTTGCGCAGCACGATGGTCGGCGTCATCGACGACAGCGGCCGCTTGTTCGGCCCTGGCTCGTTGGCCTCGTAGCCGACCAGGCCGAAGGCGTTGGGCACGCCCGGGGCGGCGGCAAAATCGTCAAGCTCGTTGTTAAGCAGCACCCCGGTGCCCTCGGCGATCAGGCCGACGCCGTAGCTCAGATTGATCGTGTAGGTGTTGGCAACGGCGTTGCCGAAGCGGTCGACAATCGAATAGTGCGTGGTGTTGTCGCCCTCGAAGCCCGCGGGATTGGCGGCCTTGACCCTGTCCGACGGCGTCGCGCGCTGACGGTCGAGCTTCGCGCGCACCGCCGCGGCGTAACGCTTCGACAGCAATCCGGCGATCGGCACCTTCACGAAATCCGGATCGCCGAGCAGATGTGCGCGGTCGGCGTAGGCGTAGCGCATCGCCTCGACCATGAGATGCACCGACTGCGGATCGTCGGCCTTGAGCCTGAAGCCCTCCAGCACGTTCAGCATTTCGAGCAGCACCACGCCGCCGGAGGAGGGCGGCGGCATCGATATGATGTTCAGGCCTCGATAGGTGCCGCGCAGCACCGGGCGCTCGACGGCCTTGTAGTTCCTTAAATCGTCGGGGGTCATCAGCCCGCCGGCGGCGCGCACCGCGGCGGAGATTTTTTCCGCCACCGGCCCCTCATAGAAGGCGCGCGGTCCCTGTTTCGATATTGCGTCAAGCGTAGCGGCGAGATCGGATTGCACGAGCAGCGTGCCGCGCGCGATCAGCGAGCCGTCGGGCCTGAGAAACAGTTTTGCGGTCGAGGGCCATTTCGCCATGCGCGCGATCGACGAGCGCCCGGTGTCCTCGAACTCGTCGCCGACCTTGTAGCCGTTGCGCGCGAGATCGATCGCCGGCGCGATCAGTTGCGCCAGCTTGAATTTCCCCGAGCCGTATTTTTCCAGCGCCAGAGTCAGGCCCGCGACTGTCCCCGGCACGCCGATGCCGAGCCCATGCTCGCGCGACTTCGCCGGGTCGGCTTCGCCCTGCGCGTTGCGAAAGGTCTCGCGGGTGGTCGCGGCCAGCGCGGTCTCGCGGTAGTCGATGGCCAGGTCTTGCGCTGGGCCGCGTTTGCCCTTGGCGAGGTGGATCACCATGAAGCCGCCGCCGCCGATGTTTCCGGCGCGTGGATAGGTCACCGCCATCGCGAAGCCCACGGCGACCGCGGCATCAACCGCGTTGCCGCCGCGCTTGAGCACTTCGGCGCCGATCAGCGCGGCGCGGGTCTCCTGCGCCACCACCATGCCATGCCGGGCCACGACCGGCTGGACCGGCGGGAATTGCAGGGCGCGTTGCGCCTGGGCCGGCGCGACCGCGCTCGCCGCCAGCAGCAGGCCGGCAATCAAGGCGCGGCGTATCGTCCGAATCATTTTCGCAGTTTACTCGATGCCTTCGTCGAGGAACGCCTGCACCGCCTTGAACAGCGCCTCGCGGTTCTTCTCCAGCATCATGTGATGCGTGCCCTCGGCCAGCATGACGAGCCGCTTGCCTGGCGAGTTCGTGAGCAGCGGGAAAATCGCCTGCGCCATGTGCGGCGGCGTGTCCTTGTCCCATTCGCCGATGGCGATCAGCGCCGGCATGGTGATCCTGGCCGGGTCGTACATGGTCTTGCCGGAGGTCCAGAACTCCTGGGTGTCCTGTACGGTGCCGTTCGGCGCGCGGACCACCGGCGGATTCTGCTTCGCGCCGACCGGGTCAGTGGCCCAGGTGGCGTCGGCCCATTGCTCGAACCAGCCGGCGGGAATGAGCGCCGCCTGCTTGTCTTGTGGCACGCCGTTGAGCCAGCGCGCCTTGGCCTGCTCGCGCGTCACCGTCCGGTAGGCGCCGAGCGGGCCAGGGCCTGCGGCGAGCAGGGACGGCGTGGTGCGGAGCCAGCCCGGCGCGTAGAGCATCAGCCGCGCGACCTTGTCCGGATTCTGGATGGCCGTGGTCGCCATCAGGGTGCAGCCCCAGGACCAGCCGAGCAGGTTGAGCTTTGCGATGCCGCGCCGCTTGAGAATGAAGTCCAGCACCGCGGTGATGTCCTTCACCGCGTCGGGCGTGCGCGCCACCGGTGCATTGTTCTGCGGCGGCTCGTCCATCGCCTTGGGCCGCGTCGAGCGTCCGTAGCCGCGCACGTCGAGGCAGTACGTGTCATAGCCACGCGAAGCGATATATTCCATCCACGATTGCCCGCCGAGCGGAATGTCGAACCCGGTATGCGCGGGATAGGTCGAGCCGTGCACGAACAAGAGCGTGCGCTCCGGCGTGTATTTCGCCAGATTGGTCGGGCGCTTGTTGCGGACGAAGATGTCGATGCCCGGCTCGGACGGCACCGTCATTTCTTCGGTGATGAGTTGGGTCATGGCATAGCCGTAAAGTTCGTCATGGCCGAGCTCGTCCCGGCCATCCACGCCTTCCTCGCATCACAGCAAGGCGTGGATGCCCGGCACAAGGCCGGGCATGACGCGGAGAGGATGGCGTGCATCAGGATACCTTGTAGTCCTTGAGAATCTCCGGCTTGAACGCAAGCCCGTGGCCGGGCCGCTCCGGAGCGGCGATGGTGCCGTTCACGACCGGCACCGGATCGACCCAGAGGTCCTCGGACAATCCCATGTCCTCGATCCAGAGCCCGTTGGGGATCGAGGCGAGCAGTTGCACGTTCAACTCCGGGAACAGGTGCGGCGCCATCGAGATTCCCCAGGTGTCGGCGAGCACCGAGATCTTGCGCAAGTCGGTGTAGCCGCCGCGCATCGGGTCGGGCTGCAGGATCGGGATTTTCGGGTTCTCGAAGAACGGCCGCAGGTCGAACCGCGTGAAATGCGTCTCGCCGCCGACGATCCGCATCGGCAGCGCGTCGGCGACGCGCATGTAGCCCTTGAAGTCGTCGGCCGGCACCGGCTCCTCCAGCCAGTAGATGTCGTAGTCGGCGATCTTGCGGCCCTGGTTGATCGCGACGTCCGCGCTCCAGCCCTGGTTGATGTCGATCATGATGTCGATGTCGGGGCCGAGCGCCTCGCGCATGCGCTTCACGTTCTCCACGTCGCCCCGCAGATTATCGGTGTGCGCCATTTGCATCTTGATCGCCTTGTAGCCACGCTCCTTGTAGTGCAGCGCCTTGGCGATCATGCCGTCGCCGCCGGAGCCGCGGAAGCAGCCGGAGCCGTACACCGGCAGCTCCTTGCGCACATGGCCCCAGAGGCGATGCAGCGGCATGTTGGCGCGCTTGCCGATGGCGTCCCACAGCGCGATGTCGAGCGCCGACATCGCCATGGTGACGATGCCGCCGCGGTTGTAGGTGACGGTCGCCTTCCAGAGATCGCTCCAGATGCCCTCGACCGCGGTGGCGTCCTTGCCGATGACGCGCGGCAGGATGGTTTCCTCCAGCGCGGCGACGACGGTCTTCAAGCCCGGCCGGAACGAGAACAGATAGCCCATGCCGACGATGCCGCCCTTGGTCTCGACCTCGAGCACCAGGAGATTGCGCGCCTCGCCGAAAGCATGGCCCTTGAGCCACGGCGTGTCCGGCCACGGCACGCGGATCATGGTGGTGCGGACAGATTTGATCGTCATGTCGGTCATGTTCGAACTTTCAGTTTGTCATTCCAGCCGAGCGAAGCGAGAGCCGGAATCCATAACCCCTGTGCTGATGCGTTCGCGCTGCGGGTTATGGATTCCGGGTCCGTGCGCTGCGCGCACGTCCCGGAATGACGCGGAGGGATTAGCGGGCCTGCCCATGATAAACCGAATTCGGCCGCATGTCGGTGGCCGATGCAACGCGGTTGGTCATGTTGTAGAAACCCGCCACCGCGGCGATGTCCCAGATGTCGCGCGCGGTGAAGCCCGCCTTGCGCAGCGCCTCGCGGTCTTCTTCCTCCACGGCCCAGGATTCGGCGGTGAGCTTCACCGCGAAGTCGAGCATCGCGCGCTGGCGCTTGCTCAGCCGCGCGGCGCGGTAGCTCATCACCATCAGTTCGCCCAGCGCCGGATCGCCCGACAGCGCGCGGACCGCCGCGCCATGTGCCACCAGGCAGTAGTAGCAGCGGTTCACCGACGACACCGCGACCGCGATCATCTCGCGTTCGAGCTTGGAGAGGCCCGACGGCGCCAGCATCAGGTCGTTGTACATGGCGACGAAGGCTTCGAGCTTGGCATTGTCGAAGGCGTAGGCCTCAAGCACATTGGGCACGAAGCCGAGCTTCTCCTGGCACTTGGCGAAATAGGCCTCCATCGGCGGTGAAAGTTTACCGCGCTGCAGCGAGAGCGCGGTGATCTCGACGTCGTCCTTCGCGGTCTGCCGCTCAGCCGCCGGGACGGCCGCCGGTTTGGCTTGCTTTGCCTTGATATCGCTTGTTTTCTTGCGTTTCATCGTCACGTCACGCTCTCCCAGGATGTTGAGGCAAGCCTACAACCCTTCCGCTGCCGGGCGAAACCACTACAGGCCCGCTGGGGACGCGATTGATTCTCCCGATTTGACTCGCATATGAATCAGCAAGCCATCAGCAAGCGTCCCGGCGGCGAGGAGCGCGCGGCGCGCACCCGCATCGACGCCGCCGGAAAGCTTTTGCGCGGCGACAAGACCAACGTGCCGGAGGGTTTCACGGCGCTTCTTCTCGGGCGCGCCGCGCCGGAGGATCTGGTCGGTTATGAAGCCGCCGAGCTTGCGGCGCTGGCCCGCGAGGCCTGGGCGTTCCTGTCCACCCGCCGGCCGGGCGTGGCGAAAATCCGCTTCGACCTTCCGCGGGCGTCGGACGGCGAGCATCTCAAGTCGATCTCGGTGATCGAGATCGTCAACGACGACATGCCGTTCCTGGTCGATTCGGTGATGGCCGAATTGACCGAGCGCGGCCTGGCTACGCGCCTGGTCGCCCATCCCATTCTTGCCGTCGCGCGCGACAAGTCCGGCAAGCTCACGGCGCCGCCGGGCGAGGCGGGCGAGAAAAAGGACGAGTCGCGCGAGAGCTTCATCCACGTTCACGTCGAGCGCGTCGAGGACGGCGCGCGCCGCGCCGAGATCGTCGCGGCGCTGGAGCAGGTGCTGGCCGAGGTGCGCCGCTGCGTGCAGGACTGGCGGCCGATGGTCCATCGCGTCAATGAGGTCATCGCCGACCTCAAGGCCAATCCGCCACCGGTGCCGGTGGACGACATCGCGGAAGCGATCCAGTTCCTGGAATGGCTGGCCGCCGACAATTTCACCCTGCTCGGGGTGCGTGACTACACGCTTGATGGCAAGGACCGCGACCTCAAGCCGGTGCTGGAGTCCGGGCTTGGCGTGCTGCGCGGCGGCGACGTGCCGGTGCTGACGCGCGGCGGCCAGGTGGTGTCGATCACGCCGCAGCTTCATGCCTTCTTCGACGAGCCGAGGACGTTGATCGTCACCAAGGCCAATGTGAAGTCGCGCGTGCACCGGCGCGTCTATCTCGACTACATCGGCGTGAAGCGCTTCGATGCCGACGGCAATCCGGCGGGCGAGTTCCGCATCGTCGGTCTGTTCACCTCGAGCGCCTACATCCGCTCGCCGCGCTCGATCCCCTACCTGCGCCGCAAGGTCGACGCCGTGGTCACCCGCGCCGGCTTCAACCCGGAGACCCACTCCGGCAAGGCGCTGGTGATGGTGCTGGAGACCTATCCGCGCGACGAGCTGTTCCAGATCGACGAGGACACGCTCTATCGTTTCGCGCTCCGCATCCTGCAGCTCGAGGAGCGGCCGCGGGTGCGCGTGCTGGCGCGGCGCGACCGTTTCGACCGTTTTGTGTCGGTGCTGGTCTATGTGCCGCGCGAGCGCTACAGCGGCCAGGTGCGCGCGCAGATCGGCGAGTATCTCGCCGAGGTGTTCCAGGGCCACGTCAGCGCCTACTACCCGTACATCCACGACGCGCCGCTGACGCGCGTGCATTTCATCATCGGCCGCAAGGCCGGGCCGACGCCCGACCCCGCTCAGGCGGTGTTGGAAGAAAAAGTCGGTGCCATCGTTCGCACTTGGACCGATGCGTTTGTCGAGGCACTGGCCAAGACCTACGATTCCGCCCGCACCACGGCGCTGCTGGCGCGCTATCGCGGCACGGTCTCGGACGGCTATCGCGACGCCTATACGCCGGCCGAGGCGGTCGAGGACATTGGCGCCATCGAAGCGCTAACCCCGGAACGGCCGATCGGCGTCGATTTCTATGCGCGCAGCGAGGACGGCAAGCCCTGCGTCGGCCTCAAGGTCTGGAGCCATCGCCGCCCGATCCCGCTGTCGGAGCGGGTGCCGGTGCTGGAGAACATGGGTTTCCGGGTGGTCGATGAGCGCACCTTCGAGGTCGGCAAGACCGACGGCGACGTGGATGCCTGGCTGCACGATATGGCGCTGAAGCGCGCCGACGGGGGCCCGGCCGATCTCGACAAGCTGAAGGGCGCGCTGGAGGCGAGCTTCATCGTCGTGATGCGCGGCGTCGCGGAGAACGACGGCTACAACGCGCTGGTGATGGCCGGAGGTCTGGGCTGGCGCGACGTGGCGCTCATCCGCACCATCTCCCGGTTTCTGCGCCAGATCCGCGTGCCGTATTCGCAGGATTACATGTGGGCGACGCTGCGCAAGCATGCGCCGCTTGCAACCAGGATCGTTGAGCTGTTTCACGCGCGGTTCGATCCGCGCGCCAAGGTGGCCGACCGCGCGGCGCGCGAGTCGGCGATCATCGCCGAGATCGAACAGGCGCTGGCCGCGGTGGAAAGCCTCGACGAGGACCGCATCGTGCGGCGCTTCGTCAATGCCGTGCAGTCGGCGATCCGCACCAACTACTATCAGCTCGACAACGAAGGGCAGCCGAAAGCCGAGATCGCCATCAAGTTCTCGAGCCGCAAGCTCGACGGCGTGCCGAAGCCCACGCCGCTCTACGAAATCTTCGTCTATTCGCCGCGCGTCGAGGGCGTGCACATGCGCTTCGGCAAGGTGGCGCGCGGCGGCATCCGCTGGTCCGACCGGCCGCAGGACTTCCGCACCGAAATCCTCGGCTTGGTGAAGGCGCAGCAGGTCAAGAACGCGGTGATCGTGCCGGTCGGCTCCAAGGGCGGCTATGTGCCGAAGCACCTGCCGGTCGGCGGGCCGCGCGAGGCGATCGCGGCCGAAGGTGTGGCCGCCTACAAGATATTTATTTCGACGCTGCTCGACATCACCGACAACCTCGATCTCAAGGGCGTGGTGCCGCCCGACAATGCGGTGCGGCACGACGACGACGATCCCTATCTGGTGGTCGCCGCCGACAAGGGCACCGCCACCTTCTCCGACATCGCCAACGCGATCTCGGAGGAGCACGGCTACTGGCTCGGCGACGCTTTCGCCTCGGGCGGTTCCGCAGGCTACGACCACAAGAAGATGGGGATCACCGCGCGAGGCGCCTGGGAGGCGGTGAAGCGCCATTTCCGCGAGTTGGATATCGACATCACCACGACACCGTTCACGACGGTGGGCGTCGGCGACATGTCGGGCGACGTGTTCGGTAACGGCATGCTGCGCGAGAGAACGACCAAGCTGCTCGCCGCGTTCGACCATCGCGACATCTTCATCGATCCCGATCCCGCGGAAAAAAGCTTCGACGAGCGGACGCGCCTGTTCGCGCTGCCGCGTTCGAGCTGGCAGGACTATGACAAGACGCTCATCTCAAAGGGCGGCGGCGTGTTCCCGCGCTCGCTGAAGGAGATCGCACTGTCGAAGGAGGCACAGGCCGCGATCGGTCTCGCCAAGGCCAAGGCGACGCCGGCCGAGGTGATGAACGCGATCCTGAAAGCGCCGGCTGATCTTTTGTTCTTCGGCGGCATCGGCACCTATGTGCGCGCGACGGCCGAGAGCGACGAGGCGCCCAGCGACCGCGCCAACGATCCGATCCGCATCACCGGCAGCCAGATCCGCGCCAAGGTGATCGGCGAGGGCGCCAACCTCGGCATGACCCAGCGCAGCCGGATCGAAGCGGCGCTGAAGGGCGTGCGGCTCAACACCGACGCCATCGACAACTCCGCCGGCGTCAACACGTCGGACGTCGAGGTCAACATCAAGATCGCGCTGAGCCTGCCGGTGCGCGACGGGCGGCTCACCATCAAGACGCGCAACGCGCTGCTCGGCAAAATGACCGACGATGTCGCGGCCCTGGTGCTGCGCAACAACTATCTGCAGACGCTGGCGCTGTCGCTGGCGCAGCGGCGCGGGCTGGAGGACATGGGCTTCCAGCAGAGGCTGATGCAAACCTTGGAGCAGCGCGGCGAACTCGACCGCGCAGTGGAATATCTGCCGGATGACGTGGAGCTTGCCGAGCGGGTCCGCCGCCAGCAGCCTCTGACGCGGCCCGAGCTGTCGGTGCTTCTGTCCTATGCCAAGCTGTCGCTCTACGCCGACCTGCTCGAGTCGAACGTGCCGGACGATCCCTATCTCGCCCGCGAGCTCGGCCGCTATTTCCCGAAGCTGATCGCCGACAAATTCCCCGATGCGCTGGAGAAGCACCGTCTGCGCCGCGAGATCATCGCCACGCAGCTCGCCAACTCCATGATCAACCGAGGCGGCCCGTCGCTCGTTGTGCGGATCGCCGACCAGACCGGCGCGCTGCCGGCGGGCATCGCGTTTGCCTTCGCCGCGGTCCGCAACAGTTACGACATGCCGGGGCTGAACGACGAGATCAACGCGCTGGACGGCAAGGTGACGGGCAAGGTGCAGCTCAAGCTCTACGCCGCCGTCGAGGAATTGTTGCTCGACCGGCTGGTCTGGTTCCTGCGCAACGCCGACCTATCGAAGGGCCTGGCCGGCGTCGTCGATCACTATCGCGAGGGAATCGCCGCGCTGACCAAGGCGCTCGACAAGGCGCTGCCGGAGGAGGCCGCGGCCGCGCGCGAGGCGCGCAAGGCGGAGCTGATCAAGGAGGGCGTGCCGGAGGCGCTGGCCCGTCGGCTCGCCGAAATCCCCGAGATCGCCGCGGCGCCCGACGTGGTGCTGATCGCCGACCGCACGGGCAAGCCGATCGCCGCGATCGTTGCGACCTACTTCGCCGCCGAGGCCTATTTCCGCCTCGACCGCGTGGTGGCGGCGTCGCGCGGCATCGTGGTGTCCGACTACTTCGACCGGCTGGCGCTCGACCGGGCGCTGGATTCCATCGGCGATGCCGAGCGCCGATTGACGGCGGCGATGGTCGAAACCGGCGAGACTGGTGCGGCCGCGGTGGAGGCCTGGGTCGCCCCGCGCAAGGGCGAGGTCGAGCGCATCCGCGGGGCGATCCACCAGATCTCGGGCTCCGGGCTGACCTTGTCGAAGCTCACCGTGGCTGCGAGCCTCTTGGGCGACTTGGCGAAGGGCTAGCCGTCTTTCACAAGTTATTTCAGCTGTTTAGGAGAAAATCGCCGATGTCGCCCACCCGCGCGAGGTGTGCGAAAAGTCCCGAACCTTGGCCCGCCCTGCGCACACCAATGGTCAAAGAGGCGGCTGGAATCCATGGCCGCCATCGATGCACCAGGAGGGTGTCATGCGGCCAAGCTTCGGACTTGGGAGCATCTTCGGCGCGGCCATCGCCGCCTTGGCGCTCGGTTCGCTAGGCCAACCGGCGGGCGCCCTCGAAATTTCCAAGCACGCCTTGGACAGTGCGGAGGTCAACGCGATCCAGCTCAAGGGCCGAATCGAGGACGGCGACACCTTCGGCCTGCAGGTCTACATCTCGAACCTGCCGAAGAAGCCGACCATCGCGGTCTACCTGAATTCGCCTGGCGGCAACCTGCGCGAGGGCATGCGGCTTGGGCGGTTCTTCTTCGACAACAGGATCGAGACCACCGTCGAGACCAAGACCGCCTGCGCCAGCGCATGTGCGCTTGCCTTCCTCGGCGGCCGCGACGGCGAGACCGGCAAGCCGCATCGGACCAAGGCCGCAAACAGCGGCGTCGGCTTCCACTCGTTTTCGCGCGAGTTCGACAACAAGAGCTACAGCGCCGACGACATGAAGGTCATCGTTCAGCAGACCCAGACCCAGGTGTTCCACGTCGCGGATTATCTGAAGTCGATCGGCGCCGATCTCGACATCCTGCGGCTGATGCTGCGGGCCCATGCCAATCAGATGAACTAAATCTCCAACGACGAGGCGCTCGCCCTCAACATCCGGGTGTGGGACGAGAAGCGCAATCGGCTCGTCGATCCGGAGCAGGTCATGGACCGCCTCGATCGCCCACGCACGGTGACGAACACGCCCACTGCGCCGCGCCCGGTCTCGGCCAACCCCGAAGGCAAGTCCCGGTCCTGAACCGATTGAATTGAAGCGCGAGCCGTCGCCCGTCAATGCCGGAAATGCCGCGTCCCGGTGAACACCATGGCCACGCCGTGGTCGTCGGCGGCCTTGATCACTTCGTTGTCCTTCACCGAGCCGCCGGGCTGGATCACCGCGGTGGCACCGGCCTCGATCGCGACCAGGAGGCCGTCGGCAAACGGGAAGAACGCATCTGAGGCGACGACCGAGCCTTTGGTGAGTGGAGCGGCAAGCTTCAATTCCTTCGCCGCATCCTCGGCCTTGCGCGCGGCGATCCGCGCGGCGTCGATGCGGCTCATCTGCCCCGCGCCGATGCCGACGGTGGCGCGGTCCCTGGTGTAGACGATGGTGTTCGATTTGACGTGCTTGGCGACGCGGAACGCAAAGCGCAGGTCGTCCAGCTCGGCCGCGGTCGGCGCGCGCTTCGTCACGGTCCTCAATTGCATCTCATCGACGGTGGCGTTGTCGCGCGACTGCACCAGCAGGCCGCCGGCGACCGACTTCACGGTGAGGCCATAGGCGCGCGGGTCGGGCAAGCCTCCGGCCAGCAATAGCCGCAGGTTCTTCTTGCCCGCGACGATCCCGATTGCCTCGTCGGTGGCGTCCGGTGCGATGATCACCTCGGTAAAAATCTCGGTGATGGCGCGCGCGGCTTCGGCGTCCAGCGTGCGGTTGAGCGCGACGATGCCGCCGAACGCCGAGGTGGAGTCGCAGGCGAGCGCCTTCGCGTAGGCCTCCACGAGGTTTCCGCCCTCCGCCACACCACATGGGTTGGCATGCTTGATGATGACGACCGCCGCGGTGCGCTTGGGATCGAACTCGGCGACGCATTCGTAGGCCGCGTCGGTGTCGTTGATGTTGTTGTAGGAAAGCTGCTTGCCCTGAACCTGCCGCGCGGTCGCGACGCCCGGGCGCATCTCCGGCGCGCGATAGAACGCTGCGCTCTGGTGCGGATTCTCGCCGTAGCGCAGCGCCTCGGCGAGCTTTCCGCCGAAGGCGCGGAACGACGGCGCCGGATCGTCGAGCTCCTTGGCGAACCAGTTGGAGATCGCCGCGTCGTAGCTCGCGGTGCGGGCATAGGCCTTCGCGGCAAGTTTCTTACGAAGCGCCAGCGTGGTCGCGCCGCCTTGCGCCGAAAGCTCGGCGAGCAGGATCGCATAATCCTCGGGCTCGACCACCACCGCGACGTCGTCATGGTTTTTGGCGGCGGCGCGGATCATCGCCGGCCCGCCGATGTCGATGTTCTCGACGCAGTCGTCGTAGGTGGCGCCCTTCGCGACCGTAGCCTCGAACGGATAGAGATTGACCACCAGGAGATCGATCGGCCGGATGCCGTGCGCAGCCATCGCCGCCGCGTGCTCCTTGTTGTCGCGGATTGCGAGCAGGCCGCCGTGCACCTTCGGATGCAGCGTCTTGACCCGGCCGTCCATCATCTCGGGGAAACCGGTTAGCTCCGACACGTCTATGACCGGCAGGCCCGCGTCCTTGATCGCCTTGGCGGTGCCCCCGGTGGAGACAAGCTCGACGCCGTGGCCGGCAAGGCCGCGCGCGAACTCGATCAATCCGGTCTTGTCCGACACCGACAACAAAGCGCGGGTCACACGGCGCAGCTCGGTCATGGCACATCCAACGGCAGCTCGGGTTCGTCGCCGCGCTTGCGCCCCGCGCTGGAGCTTGCCGACGCGACATAGGTCAGGGTCCAGTGCACGCGCGGGATTTTCCGGGCGCGGCCGTAGATCACGATCTGCACGGCGCGGCGCGGCCCGTCGGAGCCGGAGAGATAGACACTTTCCTCGATCTCGACGCGGTCCTCGTAGGCGTTGAACGTCCAGACGTCGCGGTTGGGCAGCATCAGCATGGCGCCGTGGCCGTCGGTCAGCTTGTTGGCCTTGATCGCCGGATGCAGGTGAAAGCGCACCGCGAACTCGTCGGGGAGATCGGACGGGGTCGTATCGCCATCGATCGACACGAACTGGTCTTCGCCGTCGACGCGGCTGCCGGCGTGCGCCAGCTTCAACGCACGCTGATGCACGACCCGGAAGCGGTCGGAATAGCCGTTGTGCGACGCGCGCAGGATGATGGCGTCGGCGCGGTCATCGCGCGTGACCGGGATATCGGTCGGGCCGCTGACGATCGGCGTGCCCAGCAGGCGCTTGAACGACCCGCCTTCGAGGAAGCGGCAGGAGGACGTGTCGTTGAACGTGACGGTGGAGTGCGCGGCGGTGGCGCGCGCCACCTGGCGCCAGGTCTCGCGATTGGTTCCCGGCAGTCCGCAGTTCACCACGATGCGCTGCAGCCCTTGCGACAGCTCGAACGACAGGCAGCCGGCATGCGCCTCCTGGCTGATGTTGAGCGGCGGCGGCGCGCCGGTGTCCATCAGCAGCACCAGCTCGCCGACCTCGATGCGCTGGTATCCCGAATGCGGCGCGTTGGAGAGCGGCGCGCCGCGCGCGTCGTCGTGGGCGAGGATGGTCGCCATAAGGTAGGGCAGGGTCGGGCCCATGCCGTTGAAGTGCGCGAACACCCCGTCGCCATGCCGGAAGAAGCGCATCATCGGCATCATGCGGTCGATGGCGTTGTTGAGCTGCGGCGGCGGCGCGATGTTGCGCGCCTGGAAAGCGTGGCGCAGCGGCAGGAAATCGAGCAGCAGCTCGACCAGCGCGTTGGGGTTGCGGCTGATGTGCCCGCCGTCCGGCAAAATCTGCTTTTCAATCTCGGCGACGAGCTGCTTGACCGTCCGGCGCATGTGGCGCGCCTGCCCCGCCATGCAGAGCGCGGCGTAGGCGAGCGCGACCAGCGCCTGCAGCCGCGGTACGCCGTCGCGCGCCTCCAGCGCGGTGTGGCGGAGGTAGCGAACCTGGCGGACGAGGCTGCGCAGGAAGCGGCGGTAGAACTGGTCGTCGGCGTCATGCAGGATCAGCGGCGCCTGGCTGAGCCATGCGGTGATGCGGCGCGACAGGATCTCGGGCTGCCAGGCAACGGGATGATAGGCGCCCTGCACGGCGATCCATTCGTCCACCAGCGCGCGGGCGTTGGCGCGGGTGATTCCCGATTCCGCCGCGCGCAGATGGCGCAGCCAGCCGAAGCCGAAAAGGCTCGCCGCCCATTCCTCGGACGGCGATGCGATCTCGAACGGCGAGCGGCCGTCGCTGATGACGACCTTGCCGGCGAAGGCGAACCGGCCGGCATAGATTTCGCTCGCGCGGGTGCCGTCGGCGGTGAGCAAATCCTGCGGCGCGATCAGCAGCCGGTCGGCCTTGCCGGGCAGGAAGCTCAACCGGATGAACGGATTGCCGCGCAGGCGCCCGGCGATGCTGCGGAGCGCGCGCCGTGTCAGGAGCAGCGACAGCTTGGCCCGCTCCCCAATCGACAGGCCGGCCATGATGGATGCGCTCGCCTCTCTACGGACCGCGGGCGCTCGTCGCCCCGCCTTACCCCGTGTCACATATAGCGAAGGCTGAAACGGCGGCCAACCGCTTAAGCCCTGTCATTCCTACCGATTCGGGCGGCGTAGAAGCCGTCGAGCCCGCCCATGCGGGGTTCGGCGTCGTAGGTCCAGTGGCAGGGCAGGGTCCGCAGCTCCCCTTGGGGCGTCAGAAGCTCGGAATGGCCCGCGACCTCCTCCGGCAGGATCGGGCTGAGCTGCAGGCCGGGATTGCGGCCGAGCAGCGCCGCGATCTGCGCCTCGCCCTCCTCCGGCTCCAGCGAGCAGGTGCAGTAGACCAGCGTGCCGCCCGGCTTGAGCAAGGTCACGGCGTTGTCGAGCAGGCGGGTCTGCAGGCCGCCGAGCTTTTTCAGATCGGTCTCGGACTTGAGCCAGGGAATGTCGGGATGCCGCCGGATCGTGCCGGTCGACGAGCAGGGGGCGTCCACCAGCACCGCATCGAACGGGCCGCCCTGCCATTCCGCGGCATCCGCCTTGACGATCTCTGCGTCGAGATGCAATCGCGCAAGGTTCTGCCGCAGGCGGCCAAGGCGCGGCACCGAGCGGTCGACGGCGGTGACTTGCGCGCCGGCCTGCGCCAGTTGTGCGGTCTTGCCGCCGGGCGCCGCGCAAAGATCGGCGACCGATTTGCCGCGTAGGTCTCCCAGGAATCGCGCCGGCAGCGCCGCCGCGGCGTCCTGGACCCACCACGCGCCCTCGTCATAGCCCGCAAGCTGCGAAACCGGCCCCGATGCGATGGTGCGGACCGTGCCGGTGTCGAGCACGCGGCCGTTGAGCGTGGACGCCCAGGTTTTCGGATCGCTCTTCACCGTCAGATCGAGCGCGGGCTCCTGCGCGTTGGCCGCCGCGATGGCGCGCGCCGTGGCCTCGCCGTAGTGCGCGATCCACCGCGCCATCAGCCAGTCCGGCGCGTCGAGCAGGCCTGCGTCGAGCGCAGCAAGCTGGCTCTTGCCGTCGCGTGCGAGCTTCCGCAGCACGGCGTTGATCAGGCCGGAATAGTGCGAGGCGTGGTGGTCGGCCTGCGCCAGCCGCACCGACAGATCGACCGAGGCATGGTCCGGCACATCGAGAAATAAAATCTGCGCCGCGCCGATCAGCAGGATGTCCTCGACCGTCGGCGCCGCTTGCGGCATGCCGCGTTCGAGCCGGACCGCGAGCAGATGGCGCAGCGCCCCGAGCCGCCGCAGCACCGTCGCGACGATGGTCCGCACCAGGGCGCGGTCGCGCTCGGGCAGCGCGCCGAGGTCGCTGCGGTCGAGCAGCTCGTCGAGCGGCCGCCGCTGCCGCAGCACGCCGCCGATGATGTCGGCCGCGATGCGGCGCGCGGCAAGACCGGGCGACGGCGGCGAGGGGGAAGGGTTCGGGGCTGGCATGTGCCCTTGTCATGCCCCGCCCGCACCGGGCCTGACAACGCCTAAGTGCGTGCCAGCGCCGGGATCAGCCCCAAGGGCCGGCGGGACGGCGATTCCAGGGCCCTGCCGGGGCCCGTTGCGCGGGCCGCGGGGCGGCGGCGTCGCTCCGGCCCAGTTCCTGCGCGAGCTGCTGGAGCGCCGCGATGCGGTTCTCGGTCGCCGGATGGGTCGAGAACAGGTTGTCCATGCCCTGCCCGCTCAGCGGATTGACGATGAACATGTGCGCGGTGGCGGGGTTCCGCTCCGCCGCGCCGTTGGGAATGGCATGCGCCGCCGCATCGAGCTTGCGCAGCGCGGAGGCGAGCCATTCCGGCCGCCCGGCGATGCGGGCGCCGAGATCGTCGGCGGCGTATTCGCGGGTGCGGCTGATCGCCATCTGCACCAGCATGGCGGCGATCGGCGCGAGGATCATCATCGCGATCGTTCCGATCACGCCGAAGCCGCCGTTGTTGTTGTCGCGATGGCCGCCGCCGAAGAACATGCCGAACTGCGCGATCATCGAGATCGCGCCGGCGATGGTCGCGGTGATGGTCATGATCAGCGTGTCGTGATTTTTGATGTGCGCGAGCTCATGCGCGATCACGCCCGCCAGCTCCTCGCGGCTCATGTGCTGCATCAGGCCGGTGGTCACGGCCACCGCGGCGTTCTGCGGATTGCGGCCGGTGGCGAAAGCGTTCGGCTGCGGGTTGTCCATGATGAAGACGCGCGGCATCGGCAGGCCGGCGCGCTCCGCGAGTCCGGCGACTAGGTCCACCAGTTCGGGCGCGGTCGAACGGTCGACTTCCTGCGCGCCGTGCATCGACAGCACGAGCTTGTCGGAGTTCCAGTAGCTGATGAGGTTCATGCCGGCCGCGATGACGAGCGCGATCAAGGCGCCGCTCTCGCCGCCGATCAGGAAGCCCACGCCCATGAACAGGGCGGTCAGGCCCGCCAGCAGAATGGCTGTACGCAGGTAGTTCATCGCACGCCTCCAACGAGGGAGCCCGAACGGGACCCTTCGCGGCGATAAAATGGGTGCGCCGCCGCGCGCTTCAAGCGGTTGCGCCGAAGCGTCGCGCCGGCCTTGACGCGGGCCGGCGGGCGGACGTTTAAGGGCGCCATGACCGAGCCCAAAGACCAGTCCCCCAAGCCAGATGTGGCCAAGCCGCTCTCGCCCGCGGCCGAGCGGGCGCTGGCCGAGGCGGCGTTGCGCCGCGCCGAGATGGATCGAAAGGCTAAGGCCGCTTCGAACGAGGTTGGCGGACCGCGGGGACCCGAGCCGACTCGTTATGGGGATTGGGAAAAGAAGGGTTTGACGTCGGATTTCTGACACAACTTTTAGAATATAGTATGGTATAATGATCTTGTAGATTGTGCTTGTCTCTCGCGGCCGACTCGGTTTATATATAGGATAATGTTCCTAATTATATTGTTAACACCACAAAACCAGATATGGTGTTGTCCATGTGCAAAGACAACATTCCTGCTGGCGCGCCCGAAATTGAGATCACGCCCGCTATGATCGAGGCGGCGGAGAGAGCGTTTTATGAATACGCGGATCGCATAATTACCGCAGCATCGATGAGCTTCGAGAAGATGTTTTTGCATTGATTTTGTTCGCTGCGTTACGGCGGATGAGGGCTTCCAAGTCGATCTAACTCATCCGACATCTCAATGAGAAAAAGCAACATATCTCCGAGGGTCATAACCTCCTCAAAGACGCGCAGGCCGGTGTTGCTGTGATCGTATTGAAGGTGATGCCACTTTATCGGGGGCACCTTCTCATCTGTGATATTCAAGCGCCCGTCATGATGAACCGCCGCATTGCGAAGCGCCCACGCAAAGCGAAATAGTTCAGGCCATTTGTCTATGTCTTTCCCGTGTTGGCCGTATCTCTTTCTTATCCATCGTGCGTGCTGTTCGTAGAAGAAGACCAGAAGATTGTTCCAAAACATCACTGCGATGCTGCCCATTTTGGGTGATGTAAGCTGTTTCGGTTTGGGTCCTTCAGTAGGAACAAAATCAAATTCGTATTCTGTACTTATGCCCGGCTGGAACGTCGCCCAAAAAGGTCCGAAAATGAAATGCTTAATGTCTATCGGAAACTGTCGGCATTGAAGCGAAGCTCTATAATGTCCTGGCGGAGGTATCAGAGGCCCGCGCTGATATGGATTAGCATTTGGAAAAATATCTCTGGCATCAACGTTCTGAGAAGCGACAATGGCATACGTTTCCATATCCAAATAGATTGTGACGTATTCTACAAACTTGAAAAATCGGTCGCTCGGGCGAAACACTCTTTTGCCGAGCACAGGAACATCGGCCATGGGCAGAACTCCTACGCAACGCAATGATGAATACAGTGAGCCAGAGGCGCAACGACGCTTCTTGGCAGCTATCAAAGCAGCCGTGAACACGCCTCCCAAGCCGCTCAAGAGCATGACTCCGAAGGGTGTTCCGGCACAATCCAAGAAACGGCGCAAACGCGCTAGGAGGGCCGCTTAGAGCGGCAATTCAAGTTGGGCTGGCCAGATTGCTAGCGGGCGATCACGTCGCCACCGACGCGCAATTCGTGCGACGAAAAATCTGAAATCCGGCTCAGTGAGTTTGATGATAGGTGAGCCGCTTGCCTTCGATGCCCTTGATCGCGGCTTTGGTGCGGTCAATGTCGCTGTAGCCGAGTGCGACCCGGTGATTGTACCGAAAATCGAACTCGGCCAGATAGCGGTGCAGGTGCTTCTCGTCGCAGTGCTGATACACACCCTTCATGCCGCGCTTGAAGATCGAGAAATAACCTTCGACTGAATTGGTCGTCACGTCGCCACGGGCGTATTCCTTGGCGCTGTGGTTCACCGTCTCATGCGCCGCGAACTGCGCGCCGACCTTCGTATAGAGCCTGCTCTCGTCGGTGTGCAGGCGCGCCTCACGGGCCACGTTTTGATTCACAATCCCGGCGACCGTCGCCGCGTCGGCGGTCGGAACGTGATAGGAGCGAACCTTGCCGCCGCGCTCGACCAGCGAGACGATGGCGCGCTTGTTCGATGGGCCTGATTTGCCGCTCTTGGTGTAGGGGCGGCCTGACGTGGTGGAACGGCCACGCTTCGATTCCGGGACGTTGCCGAAATAGGTTTCGTCGGCCTCGACAATGCCGCTGCCGCCAGCCCCGCCCATCGGGGCAAAGCCGCCATCACGCATGGCCTCACGGATGCGGTGGCACATGAACCAAGCAGTCTGATAGGTGATGCCGAGAGCGCGGTGGAGCTGATGGGCCGAGACGCCTTTCTTGCTGGCGTTCATCAGGTAGAAGCCCATCATCCATTTGTGCAGGGCGATCTTGGACCGCTCCATGACCGTGCCAGTGGTGCAGGTGAAATCCTTCCGGCACTCGGCTTCGGCGCAACGGTAGAGGCCCGCGCGGCCTTTGACGGCATAGGCGTGGCCGATGGTGCCGCAGTGCGAGCAAACCGGGCCGTCAGGCCAGCGGATGCTTTCGATTAGGGTGCGGGCGGCTTCATCGTTGTGGAAATGATCGGCGGCAAAGGCGTTTGACATGGTTCAGTCCCTTTTCTGAGCCAAATACTAGCCTTTGCGATATGTGGTGTCAACTAGATAATTAGGACTTTGATCCTTCGACCGAGACTTTTGTCCGCAAGCCAAGGCAGCACCGGTTTCGTACTGGCGGCGGCGACATTCGCGATCGGGATCGCGGTCGGTGCGGCGATCGGGCCGGTGACCGCGAGCCGCAGCGAGACATCGTCAGCCGCGTCGGCCGCAGCGCGCGAATTCAACATGGCGCGCGCCGCGCATCCGGTGGAGGTTCTGCGCGTGGTCGATGGCGACACGTTCGAAGCGCGGGTGAATCTGTGGCCCGGCCTCGATATCACCACGCGCGTGCGGCTGCGCGGCATCGACGCGCCGGAGATGAAGGCGCGCTGCGGCGAGGAGCGCGTCAAGGCCGAAGCCGCGCGCGACGCGCTTCGCGCGATTCTCGATCAGGGCGAGGTCGGTATCGCGCGCGTGACGCTCGACAAGTACGGCGGGCGCGTTCTCGCCGACGCCTCGACGCGCGCAACGCCAGATGTCTCGGCGGCGCTGCTCAACGCCGGGGTGGGGCGGCGCTACTCCGGCGGACAGCGCGACGGCTGGTGCCCCTGAAACGTAAGCCGCGGCTGCGCTCTCAACGGGTGACGATCACCGGCGTGCCGATCCCGACCCGATCGTAGAGATCGGTGATGTCCTGGTTGTACATCCGGATGCAGCCATACGAGACGAAGCCTCCGACCGAGCCCGGATTGTTGTTGCCGTGAATAGCATACTGACCGCCGCCGGACAGCGTCAGCGCGGCGACGCCCATGGGGTTGTCCGGCGAGCCGCCGGGAATGACCCTTGCCATGTCGGGGCGTTCCTTGGCGATGTCGGGCGGCGGCGCCCAGGCCGGCCTGACGTGCTTGCCGTCGATGAACGCGCGGCCCGCCCACTGGCGTCCGGCGCGGCCAACGCCGACCGGATAGACCATCGCACGGCCCTGGCCGAGCACGAGATAGAGCCGGCGCTCGTTGGTGCGTACGACGATCGTGCCCGGCGAGACATCGCCGTTGAAGGCAACGACCTCGCCGCGCGCGGATGCGGGCGCGGTGGCTGCGGGGATGGAGAGGACATAGAGAGCGGCAGCCGCGATGGCGGCGGCAACAGATCGGTACGCAGCACTCATGACGCAACGTCCTGACTAGGCGTTGCCGCATCTTAACGATTCATTAACCATAATTTACGTTGCACGACAAGGGCTTGGCGGGCTGCACCGGGCGCGAAACTGACCTGTTTTGAGACAGCAGATCGCCGCCGCGGTCTCGATCTCGTGCCCCGGACGCGGTGCAGCGTGCAACGCTGCACCGCTGATCCGGGGCCCAGCTTCTTGTTTCAAGAAGAGCTGGGTCCCGGGTCTGCAGCGCAACACTTCGCTGCGCTCGTGATGCGCTGCGCCCGGGACACGAGCCCCGGGTTTGGGCTATGCCGTGCCGGCCTTGGCGTGATCCTTCTTGTTCTGGCGGTTCCTCACCAGATCGTCGACCACCGCCGGATCGGCGAGCGTCGAGGTGTCGCCGAGCGCGCCGTACTCGTCCTCGGCGATCTTGCGCAGGATGCGGCGCATGATCTTGCCCGAGCGCGTCTTCGGCAGGCCGGGCGAGAACTGGATCAGGTCGGGGGATGCGATCGGGCCGATCTCCTTGCGCACCCACGCCACCAGCTCCTTGCGCAACTCCTCGCTCGGTTGCACGCCGGTCATCAGGGTCACATAGGCGTAGATGCCCTGGCCTTTGATGACGTGCGGATAGCCGACGACCGCGGCCTCCGACACCGCGACATGCGCGACCAGCGCGCTTTCGACCTCGGCTGTTCCCATGCGGTGGCCGGCGACGTTGATGACGTCGTCGACGCTGCCGGTGATCCAGTAGTAACCGTCCTCATCGCGGCGGCAGCCGTCCCCGGTGAAGTATTTTCCGGGATAGGTCTTGAAGTAGGTGTCGATGAATCGCTGGTGATCGCCGTACACCGTGCGCATCTGGCCGGGCCAGGAGTCGACGATGCAGAGATTGCCGGACGCGGCGCCTTCGAGCACCTTGCCTTCGGCATCGACGAGCTGCGGCTGGCAGCCGAAGAACGGCTTGGTCGCGGAGCCTGGCTTCAACCGCGTTGCGCCCGGCAGCGGCGTGATGAGAATGCCCCCGGTCTCTGTCTGCCACCAGGTGTCGACGATCGGGCAGCGGCCGTCGCCGACCACGCGGTGATACCATTCCCAGGCTTCCGGATTGATCGGCTCGCCGACCGAGCCGAGCAGCCGGAGCGACTTGCGCGAGGTCTTCTTCACTGGCTCTTCGCCCGCCTGCATCAGCGCGCGGATCGCGGTCGGCGCGGTGTAGAAGATGTTGACCTTGTGCTTGTCGATCACCTCCCAGAACCGGGAGTTGGTCGGATAGTTCGGCACGCCCTCGAACATCAAGGTGACGGCGCCGTTCGAGAGCGGCCCGTAGAGGATGTAGCTGTGGCCGGTGACCCAGCCGACGTCGGCGGTGCACCAGTAGATATCGCCGTCGTGATAGTCGAACACGTATTGATGCGTGATCGACGTGTAAACCATGTAGCCGCCGGTGGTGTGCAGCACGCCCTTCGGCTTGCCGGTCGAGCCCGAGGTGTAGAGGATGAACAGCGGGTCCTCCGCGCTCATCTCCTCGCACGGGCATTCGCTGGTCACGACATCCGCGGCCTCGTGGTACCAGACGTCGCGCACCGGCTCCATGTTGACCGGAGCGCCGGTGCGCCGGACCACGATCACATGATCGACGCCGCCGCACTTGGCGATGGCGGCATCGGTGTTGGCCTTCAGCGGCACCTTGCGGCCGCCACGCATGCCCTCGTCGGCGGTGATGACGACGTTCGACCGGCAGTCCTCGATGCGGTTGGCGAGCGAGTCCGGCGAAAAGCCGCCGAACACCACCGAATGGATCGCGCCGAGCCGCGCGCAGGCAAGCATCGCGTAGGCGGCCTCCGGAATCATCGGCATGTAGATGGTGACGCGATCGCCCTTGCTGACGTTGCGGTTGCGCAGGATGTTCGCCATCCGGCACACTTCGTCGTGCAGCTCCTGATAGGTGATGTGCTTTGAGTCCTTCGGGTCGTCGCCCTCCCAGATGATCGCGGTCTGGTTGGCGCGCTCCGGCAGATGGTGGTCGATGCAGTTGTAGGCGGCGTTGAGCGTGCCGTCCTCGAACCACTTGATCGAGACGTCGCCGCTGTAGTTCGTGTTCTTCACCTTGGTGAACGGCCTGATCCAGTCGATGCGCTTGGCCTGCTCGCCCCAGAAGCCGTTCGGGTCCTTGACCGAGCGCTGATACATCTCCTGGTACTTGGCCTCGTCGATGAAGCCGCGCTGCTTCCACTCGGCGGGAATCTCGTAGATCTTGTCGGACATCGTCTCCTCCACGCGGCACGCCGCTTCGCGCGCTCATGAGGCGCGATTTGTATTCTCCGGCGGCATTATGCGATGGCGCCCGGACAAGTCACAAGCCGGAGCGCCTGCCACTTTGGTCGATTGACCGGCATCAATGCGGCAAAGTCCCCTATGGTCCAGCGCGCGCAATGCATGGAAAATATCCGCCCAAGAACGATCATCGGGGAGGCTGCTATCATGCCGGTATTCATGCGACTGATCCTTCCGGCCCTGCTGCTGCTAGCGGCCGCGTCCGGCATGGTGCAGGCGCAGACGCAGACGCAGGCCTACCCCAACCGGCCGATCCGCATGTTCGTCGGCTTCCCGCCGGGCGGCGCGGCCGACATCGTCGCGCGCGTCGTCGCCAACGCGCTGTCGGCGCGGCTCGGGCAGCCGATCGTGATCGAGAACAAGGCCGGCACCGGCGGAAGCGCCGCGGGCGACGCGGTCGCCAAGGCCGATCCGGACGGCTACACGCTGCTGCACGGGCCGGACAACCTGTTCCTGGTCAATCCGCATCTCTATGCGCGGATGCCGTTCGATCCGCTGAAAGACCTCGTGCCGGTGTCGAGCCTCGCCGCGAACCAGCTCTATCTCGCCGTGCATCCATCGGTCGCGGCGAACAGCCTGCGCGAGTTCGTCGAGCTGTCGAAGAAGACCGCTCCGCCGATGTTCTACGCCTCGATCGGCAACGGCAGCATGCACCACATCGGCATGGAGATTCTCAAGCGGCACGTCGGCATGGATCTGACCCATGTGCCGTATCGCGGCGGCGGGCCGGCCGGCATCGGGCTCTTGGCGGGAGAGATCCAGGCGATGTTCGGCGGCGGCTCGGTGGTGCCGATGATTCAGTCCGGGAAAATCCGCGCGCTGGCGGTGAGCGGTGCGAAGCGCTCGACACTCATACCCGACCTGCCGACCATCGGCGAAATCTATCCGGGCTACGAGGTGCTGATCTGGCACGGCATGTTCGCGCCGGCCGCGACGCCGAAGCCCATTCTCGACAAGCTCCGCGCCGAGGTCGCCGCCGTGCTGCAGCAGCCGGACGTGCGCGACCGGCTGATCGCGTCCGGCTCGGGTGAGCCCTACGTCACCACGCCGGAGCAATTCCAGGCGCGCATCCGCGGCGACAACGAAACCTTCGGCAAGGTGATCCGCGAGATCGGGCTGAAGGTCGAGTAGCGGCTACCGCCCCATCCAGCCGACGATCGCGCCGATGATGACGAACGCGCCGAGCCAGGCGCCGCCGTCGATCACGGTGAGCATCGGCTTCTTCCCGCCGAAGGCGTTGTTGACCGTCATGGTCGTCATCACGAAGCCGAACCAGACCAGCACAGCCGCGATCAGGCCGCCGTGCAGCGTGAATGCGTTGAGATGCACGAGAATGCCGTAGAGCGCCCAGCCGATGATGATGTTGCCGACGAACGCCAGGATGAACGGCATGGCCTTGGCCAGGCCGGCCTTGCCGGCCATCTCCGCCTGGCACTGCTCCATGGTCTTGCCTTGCGCCGCGAGCCAGGGCTTGCTCAGCGCGGTGTAGTACGCGCCGCAAAAAAGCCAGGCCAACACGGCTGCGATCAGGATCGAAAGCCAGTTCACGGTCACGAACGCCATCTCGGCCTCCCTATTTCATTCCGCCCATCTTGCAGATCAGCTTCCACTCGTCCGCCGTCACCGGCCCGACCGACAGGCGCGATTGCTTGAGCAGCGCCATGTCCTTGAGCTTCGGCTCTTTCTTGATTGCGTCGAGCGTCACCGGCTGCGGCACAGGCTCCACCGCCTTGACATCGACCACCACCCACGGCTCGCCCTTCTCCGCGGTCGGATCGGGATGATGCTCGCGGATGATCTCGACCACGCCGACGATCTCCTTGCCGACGTTGGAATGATAGAAGAAAGCGCGGTCGCCCTTCTTCATTTTCATCAGGTTGAGCTTGGCGGTGTGGTTGCGCACGCCGGTCCACTCGGCGCCCTTCGACGCTGCCTTCACCTGCTGGTCCCACGACCAGGCGTCGGGCTCGCTCTTCATCAGCCAGTAGGCCATCGTAATCTCCAGAGACGGCAAAACATTACGCCGTCATCACCGGGCTTGTCCCGGTGATCCCGACCAATATGGCACTGACGTGCTCCATGAATCGGGATGGCCGGGACAAGCCCGGCCATGACGTGGTGGATTACGCTTCCGATTTAAGCGGGCGCGTCAGCAGCGACTCGATCGCTTCGTCTACCGTAATCCGCTCCGCTAGCACGGCCGCGACCGCCGCCGATATCGGCATGTCGACGCTGCGCTCGCGCGCCATTTCCAGAAGCACCGGCGCGGTGAAAGCGCCCTCGGCCAGTCCCGTCTTGCCGTGGATGTCCTTGGTGGCGAGGCCTTTGCCAAGATTGACGCCGAAGGTGAAATTGCGCGACTGCGGGCTCGAACAGGTCAGGATCAGGTCGCCCAGGCCGGACAGGCCCATCATCGTCTCGGTTCGGGCGCCGAGCGCGCGGCCGAAGCGCACCAGCTCCGCGAAGCCGCGCGTGGTCAGCGCCGCCGAGGCGCTCGCGCCGAGGCCGCGGCCGGTGACGATGCCGGATGCAATCGCCAGCACGTTCTTGGCCGCGCCGCCGATCTCGACCCCGCGCACGTCGGACGATTGATAGGGCCGGAAGCCGCGCGAGGCCAAAGCCTTGGCCAAGCCCGCCGCCAACGCCTCGTCATGCGCGGCGACCGCGACCGCGGTCGGCAGGCCGCGCGCCACGTCGGCGGCAAAGCTCGGCCCTGAGAGAATCGCCGGCGTTGCCTCCGGCGCGCATTCGGCGATCACCTCGGTCATGAACTTGTGGGTGCCGTGCTCGATGCCCTTGGCGCAGGCGATGATCGGCGTGCGCGGTGCAATCGCGCCGGCCAGCGCCTTGACCACCGAGCGCATGGCCTGCGCCGGCACCACCAGCAGGATCGCCTCCGCGCGCGCGGCCACCGCGAGATCGCGGGTCACCGCGATGGCGTCCTCGATGCGCACGCCGGGTAGGAACCGGCTCTCCCGCCGCTGCGCGAGCTGCTCGGCGTTGGACGGCTCATGCTCCCACAGCGTCACCTTGCGCCCTGCGCCCGCGGTGACGTTGGCCAGCGCGGTTCCCCACGCGCCGCCGCCGAGCACTGCGATGCGGTCGAACGTCATCGTCAGGCGCCCTGTTCCGACATCAGTCCGGGCTTCGTTTGCGGCCCGGCGATCTCCTCCAGCGGCCAGCGCGCGCGCGGCGCGAAGTCGAGCGGATCGGTGAGACCGAGCGCCAGCCGCTCGGCCCCGGCCCAGGCGATCATGGCGCCATTGTCGGTGCAAAGCGCCGCCGGCGGAACCTCGAGCTTGATGCCGGCCTCGAACGCGACCCGCTGCAGGATTTTCCGGATCGCCTCGTTGGCAGCGACGCCGCCCGCGGCAACGAGCGCGGTGGGCGTGCCGTGCCGCCCGCGGAACACCTTCATGCCGGCCCGCAGCCGGTCGTGCACCACCTCCACCACCGCCTGCTGGAACGAGGCGCAGAGGTCGGCGACGTCCTGGTCGCTGAGCGGGCCGATCTTCTCGGCCTCCAGCCGCAGCGCGGTCTTCAGCCCCGACAGGGAGAAATCCGCCTCGGTGCGGCCGTGCATCGGCCGCGGCAGGGTAAAGCGCGTGGCATTGCCGCGCGTCGCCTCCTTCTCGACCTGCGGCCCGCCGGGAAAGCCCAGCCCCAGGAGCTTCGCGGTCTTGTCGAAGGCCTCGCCGATGGCGTCGTCCAGCGTGGTGCCGATCAGGCTGTAGTCGCCGACCCCGCGCACGGCCAGGATCTGGGTGTGGCCCCCGGAGGCGAGGAACAGGCAATAGGGGAATGCGATGCCCGCCGTCAGCCGGGCGGTCAGCGCATGCGCCTCGAGGTGGTTGATCGCCATCAGCGGCTTGTTGTTCACGAGCGCGATCGCCTTGGCGGTGGTGAGGCCCACGATCACGCCGCCGATCAGGCCGGGGCCAGCCGCCGCGGCAATGCCGTCGATCTGGCCGAACGACTTGCCGGCCTCCGTCATGGCCTTGCCGACGATGCGGTCCAGCGCCTCGACATGGGCGCGCGCGGCGATCTCCGGCACCACGCCGCCGAAGGCGGCATGCTCGGTGACCTGCGACAGCACGATATTGGACAGGATCTTGCCCCGCCCTTCGATTCCGCGCTCGACCACCGCGGCGGCGGTCTCGTCGCATGTGGTTTCGATTCCGAGTACAAGCATGGCTGTCTATTATCATACCGGAGCATGATCCCGAAAAGTGGATACCGATTTTCGGACAAGATCATGCTGCAAAAGAACAAGCTTGAGGGACTGTGGCTCAATCCACCAGCATCATCCTGCGGCTCGGCACGCGTGGCAGCCCGCTCGCGCTGGCGCAGGCGCATATGGTGCGCGGGGCGCTGGCCGCCGCGCATGGCTTCGAGCCCGAACGGATCGAGATCGAGGTGATCCGCACCAGCGGCGACCGCATCCAGGACCGGCCTCTGGCGGAGGTTGGCGGCAAGGGCCTGTTCACCAAGGAGATCGAGGAGGCGCTGGCTGCGGGCGCGATCGATCTCGCGGTTCATTCGTCGAAAGACATGCCAACCGTGCTTCCGCCCGGCCTGATGCTCTCAGCCTTCATGGAGCGCGAGGACCCGCGCGATGCGTTCATCAGCCGCAAGGCGAAATCCATTGCCGAATTGCCGCGCGGCGCGACGGTCGGCACGGCGTCTCTGCGCCGGCAGGCGATGATGAAGCGGCAGCGGCCCGATCTTGTCATCGTGCCGCTGCGGGGCAACGTCGAGACGCGGCTGCGCAAGCTGGACGAGGGCGTGGCTGACGCGACTTTGCTCGCGCTCGCCGGGTTGAAACGCCTCGGGCTGGCCAATGCCGCGACCGCGGTGCTCGATGTGGAGGAATTCCTGCCGGCGGTCGGGCAGGGCGCGATTGGAATTGAAACGCGGGAGAACAACTCCCGGACGCGTGAACTGCTCTCGAAGATCAATCATGCGGACACGTTCAGCGCGCTCGTGGCCGAGCGTGCGTTTCTCGCCGTGCTCGACGGCTCGTGCCGCACGCCGATCGGTGGCCATGCGACCATCTCGGGCGGAAGGCTTTCCTTTCGCGGCATGATCATAAAGCCCGACGGCAGCGAAGCGTTCGAGGCGGCGCGCGAGGGAGACGTGCGCGATGCCGAACGGCTCGGCGCCGACGCTGGCGGCGAGCTGAAGCGTCGCGCCGGCCCTGACTTCTTCAGGGTGTGAGCATGCGGCTCCTGGTCACCCGCCCCGAACCCGACAACGAGCGCACCGCCGCTGCGTTGCACGCGCAGGGCCACGAGGCCGTGCTGGCGCCGCTGCTCCGGATCGAAGCCGTGCCCGGCGCCGATCTAGGCGCGCCGCCGTGGGCCGCGATCCTCATCACCAGCGCCAACGGTGCGCGTGCGCTCGAAAATCATCCCCGGCGTGGCGAGCTCATGGCGCTGCCGGTGCTGGCGGTCGGCCGCAGCAGCGCCGACGCAGCGCGGGCCGCGGGTTTTTCCGACGTGACCTCGGCCGATGGCGATGCCGGCGACCTGGCGCGGCTCGCGGCCGGGCGCCTTGCCGGGTCGCCGGCGCCGCTCCTCTATCTTGCCGGCGAGGACCGCACCGGCGAACTGTCCGTGCCGGGTCTCGGCGTTCGCACCGTGGTGGTCTATCGCGCCGCCCAAGCCGAAAAATTTCTGCCCGCCGCGCGGGCCGCGCTGGAGCAGGGCCGGATCGACGGTGTGCTGCATTTCTCCCGGCGCAGCGTCGAAGCTTACGTCGAATGCGCCCGCGAAATTGCCACGGCGGCTTTGGCGCCGGCGCATTACTGCCTGTCGGCGCGGGCAGCCGGGCCGCTCCGGGCCGCCGGTGCCACGCGGATTCTCGTGGCCGCGCAGCCGGATGAGGCGAGTTTGCTCGCTTTGCTCGCGCACAAAGTCACGCCACCGCCGCAGTCGAATCGTCTAGAATGACCGCATGGCGAACGAAAAGCGTCCTCCGGGTTCCCAGGGCTCACGACGGCGCCGGCCGCCGACCGTGATCGACCTGGAGGCGAGCGAAGTGCTGCCGCAAAACCCCGCGCCGGAGCCGGCCGTCGAGGCGTCCGCGCCGCCCCCACAATCCGATCCACCGCCGAAGCCGGACGAGGCCTTCATCCCGCCGCCGCCGGTAACGCCCGCCGCCGCGGCCTTCGAGAAGGCGTCGCCGCCTCCTCCGCCTCTGGAGCCGCCGCGCGCGGAGCCCGAGCCGTCATCCGGCCGCCGTCCCGCCTTCACCTTGTTGCCGGAGGAGCCGTCGCGGACCCCGCTCGCGGCCGGCATCGCCGGGATTGCGAGCGCGCTGCTGGTGGTCCTGTTTTTGTGGATATTTGGCGCGTTCTCCGGCGGACGCGATGCGTCCGCCGATCTTGCGCCGCGGCTCGCTTCGATCGAGCAGCAACTCAAAGATATGTCGGCCCGGCCCGCGCCGGCCGGCGTCGATCCCAAGGCTATCAATGCAACGCTGGACGACATCGCGGCGCAGCTCGCCAAGATCGAGGGCGCGCAAGCAGCGCCCCGCGCTCCGGTGACCGATCCGGTGGTGCTCGGCCGCCTGACCGCAGCAGAGAACGCGGCCAAGTCGCTGTCGGACAACACGGCCGCGATGTCGCGCCGCGCCGACGCCCTCGACGCCGCTGTGCGCGAGACCAATGGCCGGATCGAAAAGCTGACAGCCGCCCTGGGCGACATGCAGGCCACCGTTCGTGCCGCCGCCGCCGGCAGCGACCGCGCGTCGCGCTTCGCCGTCGCGGCATCGGCGCTGCGCAACGCGGTCGAGCATGGCGACCCGTTCACGGCCGAGCTTGCCATCGTCAAGCCGCTCGCGCCGGACGCCGGCGCGGTCGCGATGCTGGAGCCGTTCGCCGCCTCGGGCGTGCCGGGCAACGCGGCACTCGGCCAGGAGCTTGCGGCGATCGTCGCACCGCTCCTGCGCGCGAGCGGCGAGCCGGTGCGTGACGGCAATTTCCTCGACCGCCTGCAGGCCAACGCCAAGCAGCTCGTGCGCATCCGCCCGGTCGAGGAGGAAGCGCGCGGCGACGACCGCGGCGCGATCCTTTCGCGTGTCGAGCAACGGGCGGCGCAGGGCAATATCTCGGGCGCGATGGCGGAACTGGCGAAGTTGCCCGCCGATGCGCGCGCGCCGATGCAGGCCTGGGTCGCCAAGGCCGAGGCGCGCAACAAGGCGCTTGACGCCGGCCGGCGGCTCGCCGCCGACGCCGTCGCTGCGCTGAAGGTGGCACCTTGAGATGATCCGCGTCCTTTTCTATCTGGCGCTGGTCGCATTGATGGCCTTCGGCGTGGTCTGGGTCGCCGACCGTCCGGGCGACGTCGCCATCACCTGGCAGGGCTACCACGTCGAAACCTCCGTGATGGTGGCCGTGGTCGCCGTCGCGATTGTCGTGCTGATCGGGGTGATGGTTTGGTCGATCGTGCGCACCGTCCTGCGCTCGCCAGACCTGGTCGCGATGTTTCTCAGTCACCGCCGCGGCGTGCGAGGCTATCTCGCCATCTCGCGCGGGCTTGTGGCGGTCGGCTCGGGCGATGCGCGGGCCGCGCGCCGCGCCGCCGACGAGGCCGAGCGCATCGCGCCCGGCGAGCCGCTGGCGCTTCTGCTCAATGCGCAGGTCGCGCAGCTTTCGGGCGACCGTGCCGCGGCCGAGAACACGTTCCGCGCCATGGCTGATCGCGCCGACACCAAGCTCCTGGGCTTGCGCGGTCTCTACGTCGAGGCGCAGCGGCGCAAGGACGCGGTGGCGGCGCGCGCCTATGCCGAGGAGGCGGCCAAGGCAGCGCCGGCGCTCGGCTGGGCCGGACAGGCGGCGCTCGAATTCCGCTGCGCGGCCGGCGACTGGGCCGGCGCGCTGTCGGCGCTCGACCGCAACAGCCGCTACGGCCTGATCGACAAGACCGAATACAAGCGCCAGCGCGCCGTGCTGTTGACGGCGCGCGCGCTCGCGGCCGAGGAGGGCGAGCGCGACCGCGCCCGATCGCTCGCGCTCGACGCCTTGAAGCTCGCGCCGGAACTGGTTCCTGCGGCCGAGCTGGCCGGGCGGCTGCTCGGCGAGGCGGGCGAATTGCGCCGCGCCAGCCGCATCATTGAGAGAGCCTGGGCGGCCCATCCGCATCCCGATCTGGCCGACACCTATGCGCATCTCCGCCCGGGCGATTCCGCGCGCGAGCGGCTCGCCCGCGTGCAGGCGCTGGCGCTGAAGGCGCCCGGTGAAGGCGCGCGGCATGTCGAGAGCGCGCTGGCGGTCGCTCGCACCGCCCTCGATGCACAGGAGTTCGCGGTGGCGCGCAACGCCATTCGTCCCTTGCTGAAGGAACCGACGCAGCGCGTCGCCGCGCTGATGGCGGAAATCGAGGAGCGCGAGAGCGGCGACGAGGGCCGCGCCCGCGAGTGGATGGGCCGGGCGCTCCGCGCGCCGCGCGATCCGGCCTGGACCGCAGACGGCTTCGTGTCCGACCGCTGGATGCCGGTGTCGCCGGTGAGCGGCCGGCTCGACGCCTTTCAGTGGAAGGTGCCGCTCGCCGAACTGGGTGACGCCCGCGACGTGATCGAAGGCGACGACTTCGAGGACGATGACAGGCCGGTCGTGGTTGCCGCTCCGCCCGCCCGGCCGCCCGAATTGCCAGCGCGAAGCGAGGAACCTGCGCCTCCGGTCACGACGCTGCCGGAAGCACCGCCCGCGCTGCCCGCTTCTCCGAAGCCGCCGAAGATCGCGCCGAAGAACGCACAGAGGGTAGAGGCGGTCATTCCGCTCCTCCATGTGCCCGACGATCCCGGCCCCGAGCCTACGCCCGATCTGGAGCCGGAGCCCGAGCCGCCCAGCGGTTCGCGGGGCTTGCGGCTGTTCAAATAGGCGGTTGCGAAGAGCGGCCGCTTTGCTTGCAAAGGGGTGGACTGCTCGTTATGACGGGCGCGAATTTCCGCCGACTTCGGCCCGTGCCGGCATAGCTCAGTGGTAGAGCATCCGCTTCGTAAGCGGGGGGTCGGGGGTTCAAATCCCTCTGCCGGCACCAGTTTCCTGCAATCGCAATCGATCCGCGGCGTATGCGGGCGCAATCGTCGCGCGCATGGATGCGACGGAAATGCCGTTCATTTCGTCGACGAATAGATCAGCACCGCAATCGAATAGACGAGCGCGCAGCCGACCAGGAACAGGATCGCCCATACCAAATAATCGACCTGCTTCCTGAATGCAGAAGAGGCCTCCTGCATCACTTTCGATCTTCCGAAGAAGACGGTCTTCAGGAACAGGATGATCGGAATTGCCGCCGCCAGAATCGTGATCAGCTTGAGCATGCGTGCCAATCTATCTGAGGGCGTGGAGGACTCACGCTGCCTGCGCCTTTTGCATCTCGCCGCGCAATAGCTCCATCAGCTTCCTCACCGAGGCGAAGTCCTCCAGCCGGTTGACCGCGGCGACAACCTCGTCGGCCTGGGCGTCCGGCAGCACGCCCTTGGCATAGGTGCGGAACTTGGCTTCGATCTGCGCGCGCGTCAGCGGGTTCTCGTAGGAGCCGCGCGGATGCTCGCAGAACGACGTGAGCTTTTTGCCGCCGGCCATCTCGATCTCGACCGCGCAGTTGTTGCCTTTGATGGAAGCGTCGGGGCGCACCTCGATCAGCTCCGCCGCGGCGCGCCGCAGCTTCGGATCGTCGTAACGCGCGGGCTCGAACTGCGCCAGGGTCAGCGCGCGGTCGTGCAGGATCGCGGCGGCGACGTAATGCGCTGAAATGAGCGCGTCGAACTTCGCCTTGTAGTTCTGCAGCTTCCCATGCAGGTCGAACACCGCCTGGCTCAGCGACACGCGCACCTTCGCGATCTTGTCGAAGTCGGGGGCATGCTGCTCGACCAGATCGAACAGGGCGGTGTTCATGGTCTGGGTCGACGACGCCGAGGGCCACAGCCGCAGCGCGATCTGCTCGAACTCCCAGCGCTGCCCGAGATCGGCGATCGCCACCTCCGGCTTTCCGCCGTTGGAGTAGCTGTTGTAGAGGCCGCCGTCCTTGGCGGTGAGGAATTCCTTCGTGGCGAGGAAGTTCTGCTCGGCGAGCAGTGCCGCCATCAGCCCGGACAGCGCGCCGCGGCACTGGTGGAATTTTACCGTTGGCGTGCCCCAGGCGGCGAAGGTGCCGGCGGACTGGCTGCCCGCGAGGCCGAAGGCCTTTGCCATCGTCTCGCCGTTGAAGCCGCGCAGCCGGCCGACCGCCGCCGCTCCGCCGAACGGCCCCAGCACGCCGGGCCCGTGCCAGCCGCGTTTGCGGAATTCCGGATAGTCGAGCCCGATGCCGATCCGCGTCATCGTCTCCATTCCGGCGGCGAGCGCCACCAGCAGGTCGCGGCCCGACGCGCCGTCGCGCTCGGCGATGGCGAGCGCGGGCGGCATCACCTCGGGCGTGACATGGGTGAGCGTCGAGCGGTGGGTGTCGCACATGGTGACGGCGGTGATCAGGAAGCCGTTGAGCATCGTCGCGCCGGCGAGCGAAAGGCGGTCGCCGCCGATCACGCTCGACTCGCGCGACTGCGCCAGCGCGCCCGCCAGCGCCGCCACCTGCTCGGTTTCGTCGCCGTGGCCGCCGGCGACCGCGCAGGCCAGCGCATCGAGCAGAAGATTCTTGCAATTCTCCCGGACATGGCCGGGCAGGTCTTCGTATTTCAACGAGGCCGCGAAATTCGCCAGAACCTCAGTCGCCTCGTTCGCCATTGCCGTCTCCCCGCGATGCCCGACCGGTACCTTCCGCACGTTTCGTTGGACACCGTATCGGCATCTCCGGCGGCGTTGAAGCTGCCCGGCGGCGAAACCTCGATAGTCATGGCGATTCAAGGACCTGCCGTCGGCGCTGGGGGAGGCCGCAGCCGTTAACCATAACAAAGGATGAATGCCCCGGCCGGCCGTTTAGGCTTGCGGCTTGGTGACCGCGATGGGAAAAATCAAACAACAAAAGTCCACAAAAAGTGTCCATTTCCCGCGTGCGGCGGCTCAGGAAATAGGAGGTCGTAGACAGAGTCTTTGGATGGGAAGCGACATGACACGCACGATTCAGACGCTCCTCGTTTTGGCCGCTGCAACCGCCCTGTGCTCGCCTGCGTTCGCCGCCGGAGTGAAAAAGGAAGAGCGGTTCGTGCTGAGTTCGGCGGCAGAGCCGACCCACCGCACCAACAACACCGCCGCCGTCGACTCGGTCGTGCCGGCAGCCGACAAGAAGGACGATGTCTTCGCGATCGGCCGCGAGGCGCTCAAATGGGTCGGCGCCACGTCGCGCCAGGTCGGGGTGCCCTATCCGGATCTGTGGTGCGCGGACTTCATCAACTTCATCCTGCGCCGCACCGGCCACGCCACCACGAATTCGCGCGCGGCGAAGTCGTTCCTCGATTACGGCAAGCGCATCGACAGCCCGCGCGTCGGCGCCATCGTCGTGCTGACCCGCGCCAAGAACGGCGGCCATGTCGGCATCGTGCGCGGCACCGACGGCGCCGGCAACATCATCGTCATCTCGGGCAATCACGGCAACAAGGTCTGGGAAAGCCCTTATCCCAAGCATCGCGTGCTTGGCTACGTGATCCCGAAGGAATCGAACTGAGCCGCGTGTTGACCAGTTAACACGCGACCTTGCGCCGGCTGCGTAACCGCAGCCGGCGCCTTTTTTATGATTGCCGTGCCTTGCTCGGTCTCTCTGCGCTCGCCTTCGTCATTCCGGGACGCGGACTCGTTGGCGAGCGCCGGGAATGACGGCGGAGAGTTTTATCTGGGTTCGAGCCCGTCGCGCACAGCACGGAAGCGCGTGAACGACTCGTTCCATTTGTCGGCCGGCGCGAGGCCCAGCATGCGCAGATAGGCGCCGGATCCGAAGCGTAGCCACTGCACGATCTCGATCTCTTCGCCTGTATTCGGGTCCTTGCCCCGCGCCCGCACTTCATGTCCGGGCTGGCCGCCGATGCGCATCGGCTCCGAGTTGACGATGCGGACATCCTTGTACGGCGGCAAACCGCTGAGCGCGTTGCGCGCGAACTTGTCGCGGTCGCCGGGCTGCTGCGGGCCGCCGGGCGTGGCCGCGATCACGAGATGCGGCTGCTCGCTTGCTTCCAGCGTATCCTTGGGGCCGTTGGTGAACTGCGCCGCCACGCCCGGCACCACCCGGACCAGCCGCATTCCGCCCATGTTGCCGATCTTGAACGGCACCAGCGCGAGTTGCTCCTCGACGGGGACTTCCGGCCGCGTGGCGAGGCTCGTCAGTGCCGTGCGGATCACCGCGTCGGGATAGGGCGCCGGCGCCTTGGCGGCCATCTCGAGCGAGACCAGCGCGGTGAGATTGTCGATCGGCGCGATCATCAGCCACTTGCGGATGCGTCCTCCTGCCGTCTGCTGGCGCACGATCGCCAGGATGGCGCTGCCGCCGCCCAGCGACAGGGACTCGCGCTTCTCGACCGTCATGCCCTGCTTCTTGAGGGCCTCGTTGGTCATGGTCTTTTCGATCTCGGGGAAGGCGGCTCCCGGCAGGGCGACCAGGCGTACGAAGACGCCGCTTTCCGGATTCTCGAAACCGGGAAAGGCCGTGGCGGGTTTCAGCCCGGGCGGCGGGACGAGCCCCAGCCGCGAGCCGATCGGGAACATGGCGTCGGCAGCCGCGGCAGGCGTCAGCAGCGCCGACAGAACGGCGCAGACCGTCAGAAATCTCAGAATTGACGGGCGATTCAGGAGGGCAAAACTCATCCGCCCGGTATGCGGCTCCGTTAAGCGAAACTCAACCCTGTTGCGCCATCTGTGGGCATCGAAAACTCCCTCCGCAACGGCGGCATTCATGCCCAATAACTTGCTGCGCCAGCCGAATTTCGCAGCGCTCGTGACGCTGGTGTGGCTCCTCGTCGCGCTTGCGCTGCTGCTGCGGTTTTGGGCGCAGACCGCGGAGACGCTGCTCGATACCGACGACGCCATGCGGCTCGCCCAGTTACGCAGCTGGATCGGCGGCCCAGGACTTCTTAGCGGCTGGTTCGATCTGCACCAGGCGCGAATTCAGCCCCCGGAGGGATACGACACCCATTGGTCGCGGCTGATCGATGCCGGGCTTGCTGGCCTGCTGTTCCTGTTCGGCCTGTTCACCGACGGCGCCACCGCCGAGCGGCTGATGCGAGCGTGGTGGCCGTTGCTCTGGCTCTTGCCGACGATCGCAGGCATGGCGGCGATCGCCTGGCGCGTCGGCGGCCGGGAGGCGGCGACGGTGGCGCTCCTGCTCGCTCTGGTCGGCGTCCCGGGCTACCAGCAGTTCACGCCGGGCCGCATCGACCATCATAACGTGCAGATCGCGCTGACGACGCTCGCCCTGGCGGCGACCGTGTGGTCGGACCGGGTTCGCTGGGCGGCGATGGCGGCGGGCCTGCTTACGGGCGCAGCTCTGGCCATCGGCTTCGAGGCGGCGCCCTATCTCGCCGGCTGCGGCGCCGTGTTCGCTATCCGCTATGTGCTCGACCGGGACAATGCCGCCGACCTTCTTTCTTATGGCCGCTGGCTGACGGCGAGCTCGATCGCGGGCTTCTTCGTCACCATCGGCTCGCAGCATTGGCTGCGCCACTCTTGCGACAGCATCGCCGTCAACACGCTCGCCGCGGTGATCTGCGGCGGCTCGATGCTGGCGCTGGCGGGTTGGCTCAAGCACGAGGACAAGGTGACCCGCGCCGCTGCGATCCTGGGAGCAGGATGCCTCGCGGTTGCGGTCCTGGTTCTGATCGAGCCGCTCTGTGCCCGGGGACCATTCGCCATGGTCGATCCGGCGATCTGGCCGATGTGGCTCGGCGAGGTGCGCGAGATGCAGCCGCTGTTCTCCGTGTTCCAGAAAAATCCGCTGACCGGCGCCGCCATCGCCGCCTTCCCGGCGGTCGCGGTGGTGGCGACCTTGGTGATGCTGGGCAACCGGGAGGCGCGCCGGGATGTGGGCTTCCTCGCGGCGGCGGGGGTGTTCCTGATCGCGGTGGCGGTGACGGTCGGCGCGATCCGCGGCTACTCCTATGCGATCTGGTTCGGCATGCCGATGGTCGCGGCGATGGCGTTGCGGTTGTTCGCGGCGCTGCGGCTGAAGACCGTGGTGGCGCGATTGCTCGCCGCGCTGATGCTGACGCCCATGGCGCTTTCGTCGGGTGCCATCGCCATGGCCCATGCCGTGGGCCTCGACGACAAGGACGGGTTCGACCGGCCGGACACCAAGCCCTGCCTGCGCACTGCGAACTACGCCCCGCTGGCGCAACTGCCGCCGGGCATCGTCGCGACCGACGTCAGCTACGGGCCGTTCCTGCTGGCGCTGACGCCGCATTCGGTCCTGGCGGGCCCCTATCATCACCTGTCGAGAGGCATCGTCGCGGCGCACCGGAGCCTCTCTGAGCCTCCCGAACTGGCCCGCGCGGTGCTGGCCGAGAACCGGGTGACCTACGTCATGATCTGCGGCCCGCGGCCGCCCGATGGCCTGGCGGAGCCTGCGCGCAGCCGCAGCCTGTGGGGCCGGCTGCGGGCGGGCGACGTTCCGGGCTGGCTTGAGCCGGTCGGCCCCGCGGCCGGTCAGGTCTTCGCCGTGTACCGCGTGAAGCGATAGCCGATGGCCAATATTGCCGGCGCAAACATCAAGACCGACGACCAATATTACCAGGTCGCGTCGCCGCGTTCGCTGGGCGAGCGGCTCGCCATCGTGGCGCGCGACCGGATCTACGACGACATCATCAGGCATTGCCGCCCGGACCGGGGCGAGACGATTCTGGACGTCGGCGTGTCGGATATCGTCAATGACGCGGCCAATATGCTGGAACGGAAGTATCCGCACCAGGACCGCATCACCGCCGCGGGGCTGGGCGAGGGCGGCGCGTTCAGGGCCGCCTATCCGAAGGCTGCGTACCGCCGGATCGAGGCCAACCGGCCGTTGCCGTTTGCCGACAAGGCTTTCGACATCGCGGTTTCCAACGCGGTGCTGGAGCATGTCGGCAGCGGGCAGCACCAGGCGGCGTTCGTGCGCGAGCTGGTCCGGGTGGCCGGACGGGTGTTTATCAGCGTTCCGAACCGGTACTTCCCGATCGAGCACCACACCGCGATCCCGCTTCTGCATTTCTGGACGAGGGCGTTCGGGCTGGCCTGCCGATGTCTCGGCAAGGCGGACTGGGCGGACGAGCGGAATTTGATTCTGATGTCGCGGAAGCGCCTCGCCTCCCTGACGCCGGAGGGCATGGCTCCGGTCATTGGCCACACCGGCATCATGCTGGGACCGTTCAGCTCCAACCTGTTCTTCTTCATCGACACCGAGGGGCCGGGGTAGCACCCGCCGGGCGGGACGGGCCGGGCCCGATCCGGCAGGCCGGGCATTCCACCGGAGGGCTATCAAGTCCTTGCGGCGCAAGGGGTCCCTCCTATATGAGCCAAGACGCCGCAGAGGGCGGCGAAGCGTTAATTTGGGGGCCGGGCAAGGGCGCCTTTCAGGGCTCAACCGGCCTGCTTGAAAGAGAGGGTTACATCATGGGCAAGGTCATCGGCATCGACCTCGGCACCACCAATTCCTGCGTCGCGATCATGGAAGGCAAGGCGCCCCGCGTCATCGAGAACGCCGAGGGCGCACGCACCACACCTTCGATCGTCGCCTTCACCGATGACGGTGAGCGGCTGGTCGGACAGCCCGCCAAGCGGCAGGCGGTCACCAATCCTGAGAAGACCATCTTCGCGGTCAAGCGGCTCATCGGCCGCCGCTACGACGATCCGATGGTCGAGAAGGACAAGAAGCTTGTCCCCTACAAGATCGCCAAGGCATCGAACGGCGACGCCTGGGTCGAAGCCGACGGCAAGACCTATTCGCCCTCGCAGATCTCCGCGTTCATCCTTCAGAAGATGAAGGAGACGGCGGAAGCCAATCTCGGGCAGAAAATCGAGCAGGCGGTCATCACCGTTCCGGCCTATTTCAACGACGCGCAGCGTCAGGCGACCAAGGACGCCGGCAAGATCGCCGGCCTTGAAGTGCTTCGCATCATCAACGAGCCGACCGCGGCGGCGCTGGCCTACGGCCTCGACAAGGCCAAGACCGGCATGATCGCGGTCTATGACCTCGGCGGCGGCACGTTCGACATTTCCGTTCTCGAAATCGGCGACGGCGTGTTCGAGGTGAAGTCCACCAACGGCGACACCTTCCTGGGCGGCGAAGACTTCGACATGCGCCTCGTCAGCTATCTCGCCGATGAGTTCCAGAAGACCCAGGGCATCGATCTGCGCCGCGACAAGCTCGCGCTGCAGCGGCTGAAGGAAGCCGCCGAGAAGGCGAAGATCGAGCTGTCCTCCACCACGCAGACCGAGATCAACCTGCCATTCATCACGGCGGACGCATCCGGCCCGAAGCATCTGACGATGAAACTCACCCGCGCCAAGTTCGAGGCGCTGGTCGATGACCTGGTGCAGAAGACGGTCGAGCCGTGCCGGCAGGCGTTGAAGGACGCAGGTCTCAGCGCAGCCGAGATCAACGAGGTGGTCCTGGTCGGCGGCATGACGCGCATGCCGAAGGTCCAGGAGGTCGTGAAGCAGTTGTTCGGCAAGGAGCCGCACAAGGGCGTCAACCCGGACGAGGTCGTGGCCATCGGTGCGGCGATCCAGGCCGGCGTGCTGGCGGGCGACGTCAAGGACGTGCTGCTGCTCGACGTGACGCCGCTGTCGCTCGGCATCGAGACGCTGGGCGGCGTGTTCACGCGCCTGATCGACCGCAACACCACGATCCCCACCAAGAAGAGCCAGGTGTTCTCCACCGCGGAGGACGGTCAGCAGGCGGTGACGATCCGCGTGTTCCAGGGCGAGCGCGAGATGGCGGCCGACAACAAGGTGCTCGGGCAGTTCGATCTGCTCGGGCTACCGCCGGCGCCGCGCGGCGTGCCGCAGATCGAGGTCACGTTCGACATCGACGCCAACGGCATCGTCAACGTGTCGGCGAAGGACAAGGGCACCGGCAAGGAGCAGCAGATTCGCATCCAGGCCTCCGGCGGTTTGTCGGAAGCCGACATCGAGAAGATGGTGAAGGACGCGGAAGCGCACGCCGAGGACGACAAGAAGCGGAAAGCGCAAGTCGAGGCGAAGAACCACGCCGAGGCGCTGCTCCACTCCACGGAGAAGGCTTTGGCCGAGCACGGCGCCAAGGTCGGCGAGCCCGAGCGCAAGGCGATCGAGAACGGCATGGCCGACTTGAAGGAAGCGCTCAGGGGCGACGACGCGACCGCGATCCAGGCCAAGACGCAGGCGCTGGCGCAGGCTTCGATGAAGCTCGGCGAGGCGATGTACAAGTCGCAGCAGGAAGGTCAGCCGGGCGATGGCCCGGGTGCCGGTGCGGCGCCGGGCGGCGAGCCGGGCAAGAAGGAGGACGTGGTCGACGCGGAGTTCACCGAAGTCGATGACGACAAGAAGAAATCCGCTTGAACCTCCGCGGACCCGGAATCATGGCCGATCAACAGTAAGCAGCGAGGGCCCGGTGCATCAGCGCCGGGCCATTTGTTTGCGAGGGCGAGTTAAAGACAAACGCAAGCGGCGCCGGGATCGGGGACGTTATCCTGCGGCGGGGCATGAGGGCGAGGCATGCCGGTGATGGCAAAGCGAGACTATTACGAAGTCCTGGGTGTGGTGCGAGGCGCGAGCGAGGCCGACATGAAGGCCGCGTACCGCAAGCTCGCCATGCAGCACCATCCGGACCGCAATCCCGGCGACAAGGATTGCGAGCACCGCTTCAAGGAACTGAACGAGGCCTACGACGTCCTCAAGGACGGCGACAAGCGCGCGGCCTACGACCGCTTCGGTCACGCCGCCTTCGAGCAGGGCTCGGGCGGCGGCGCGCACGGCTTCGGCGCCGATTTCGGTTCGGCCTTCTCCGATATATTCGAGGGTATCTTCGGGATGGGCGGGGCGCGGCAGCGCACCACGGGCCGCGAGCGCGGCGCGGACCTGCGATTCAACATGGAGATCACGCTGGAGGAGGCCTACGCGGGGAAAACCGCGCAGATGCGGCTGCCGACCTCGGTGACCTGCGAATCCTGCTCCGGCAGCGGCGCCAAGACCGGCACCAAGCCGAAGACCTGCCAGCACTGCAACGGCCACGGCCGCATCCGCCACACCCAGGGCGGCTTCTTTACCCTCGAGCGCACCTGTCCGATTTGCCAGGGTCGCGGCCAGGTGATCGAGGACCCGTGCCCGTCCTGCTCGGGCTCGGGCCGGGTGACGCGCGAGCGCACGCTCTCGGTCAACATCCCGCCCGGCGTCGAGGACGGCACCCGCATCCGTCTCGCCAGCGAAGGCGAGGCCGGCGTGCGCGGCGGGCCGCCGGGCGATCTTTATATTTTTCTTTCGCTGGCCGCCCATACGTTCTTCCAGCGCGACGGCGCCGATCTGCACTGCCGGGTTCCGGTGTCGATGGTGACGGCGGCGTTGGGCGGAGAGTTCGAAGTGCCCTCGATCGACGCCAGCAAGTCGCGGGTCAAGGTTCCCGGCGGCACCCAGTCCGGCCGGCGGTTCCGCCTTTCAGGCAAGGGAATGCCGGTGCTGCGCTCGAAACAGACCGGCGACATGTATGTGCAGGTGGTGGTCGAGACGCCGCAGAACCTGACCAAGCGCCAGCGCGAGCTTCTGGCCGAGTTCGAGAAGCTGTCGTCCAAGGACACTCAGCCCGAGGCCTCCGGCTTCTTCGCCAAGGTCAAGGACTTCTTCGGCAACAACGCCAAATCGGGATGATACCAGAGCCGATGCCGGCTGCATCCCGCCTTGACCCCCGGCCCCCGGGCCTTTACCGATTACAGGTCCAGCGTACCGCTGTGCGTAAAGTCGAATTTCCCCATGCCATTGCTCGCCTTACAGATGCTTGAAAAAAAGATCGAAAGGCGGATCCGTCTTTTGGAGCGGAAGAGTGCTCTCCGCTTCCTGGACGAGGTGGCTTTCATCCGGTCATGGATCGACAAGCCGCTTTCGATGGGGGCGGTCACCCCGTCGGGGAAGATGCTGGCGCGGGCGATGGCGCGTTGCGTCGATCCGGACACCACCGGCCCCGTCATAGAGCTCGGCTCCGGCACCGGCGCGGTGACCAAGGCGCTGGTGGCGCGTGGCATCGAGCCGTCGCGCCTCGTGCTGGTTGAATTCAACCCCTCGTTCTGCCGCCTGTTGCGCACCCGCTATCCGGAAGCGACCGTGATCCAGGGCGATGCCTACCGCATCCAGCATCTGCTGGGCGGATTGTTGCGCGAGCCGGCCGCCGCCGTAGTGTCGGGCCTGCCGCTGCAGACCAAGCCGTTCAAGCAGCGGATTCGGTTGATCGACGAAGCCTTCGAGCTGATGGCGCCCCACGCGCCGTTTGTGCAGTTCACCTATGCCATGGTGACGCCGATCCCGAAGCGTCCCGAGGTGGCCGCCCATGCCGCCGAACTGATCTGGCAGAACCTGCCGCCGGCGCGGGTGTGGGTCTATCGGAAGAACTAACCCCGCGGTCATTCCGGGGCGCGTGCGAAGCACGCGAACCCGGAATCCATAACCCCTGCGTTTCCAATTTCATCGAAACCGGGGTTATGGATTCCGGCTCTCGCTTCGCTCGGCCGGAATGACCGCGTATGATGAGGCGTGCTGAGAACCGCCCATGCCTGTTCCTAAAATCCTCGTCTTCGCCGGCTCGATCCGCACCGGCTCGCACAATGCGCGGCTCGCGGCGCTGGCGGCCAAGGAGCTGGCGCTGACCGGCGCCGACGTCACCCGCATTTCCCTCGAAGACTATCCGATGCCGATCTACGACGGCGATCTGGAGGCCGAGTCTGGCGCGCCGTCCAATGCGCGCAGGCTCAAGCAGACGATAGCGGAGCATCAGGGCGTCTTCATCGCCAGCCCGGAATACAACGCCTCGGTGACGCCGCTCTTGAAAAACACCATCGACTGGATCTCGCGGGTGCGCGAGCGCGGGGAGACGCCGCTCGCGGTGTTCAAGAACTGCGCCTTTGCGCTCGGCGGCGCGTCCGATTCGCCCTATGGGGCGCTGCGCTCACTGATGGCGCTGCGCCAGGTATTGGAGCTCGGCTGCGGCGCGCTGGTGCTGCCGGAGCAGATCACGGTGTTTCGTGCGAGCGAAGCGTTCGACGAGATGGACAATCTGAAGGAGGAGCGCGCCGCGGCCTCGCTCAAGCGCGTGGTGGCGCGGCTCGCCGATGCGGCCCGGGAGATGGCGTGATGAATGTTCGCGACCGCCTGATCGTTGCGCTCGACCTGCCGTCGGTCGCCGCCGCCGAGGCGCTGGTGACGCGGCTCGGCGACTCGGTGTCGTTCTACAAGATCGGCTATCAGTTGGCCTTCGCCGGGGGGCTGAGCTTTGCCGAGACGCTCATCCGCGCCGACAAGCGGGTGTTCCTCGATCTCAAGCTGCATGACATCGGCAACACCGTCGCCAAAGGCGTCGAGAGCGTGGCCAAGCTCGGCGCTACCTTCCTCACCGTGCACGCCTATCCGCAGACCATGCATGCGGCGGTCGATGCGCGCAAAGGGTCGAGCTTGCGCATCCTCGCAGTCACCGTGCTGACCTCCTATGACGACGCTGACCTTGCCGCCGCCGGCTACGACTTCACCGTGCCGGAGCTCGTGGCCGAGCGCGCCGCGCAGGCGCGCGACATCGGCGTCGATGGGCTGGTGTGCTCGGCCGAGGAGGCGGCGAGGCTTCGCAGCATCGCCAGCGCCGGCATGGTGCTGGTGACGCCCGGCATCCGGCCGGCCGGAGCGGAGAAGGGCGACCAGACGCGCATCATGACGCCCGCGGCCGCGATCTCAGCCGGCGCCGATCATCTGGTGGTCGGGCGGCCGATCCTGGAAGCGCCCGACCCCAAAGCCGCGGCCGAGGCGATCGTTGCCGAGATCGCCGGCGCGACCCGATAACAGGAGCAGATCATGCCCAAGGGCTATTGGATCCCGCATCTCGACGTCAGCAACATGGAGGGCTTCCAGGCCTACCGCACGATGGCGGACGAGGGTCACAAGCGCTTCGGCTCCAGGCTGCTGGCGCGCGGCGGCCGCCGCGAGGTGATGGAAGGCAAGATGCGCGGACGCAACGTGCTGCGCGAGTTCAATTCCTACGACGAGGCGATCGCCTACTATCACGGGCCGGACTATTCGCGCGCGCACCCTCTGCGCGAGCCGCATTCGGAGTGCGATTTCCTGATCGTCGAGGGCCACGACGGCCCGCAGCCGCCGCCGGTCGGCACGCCGCCGGCTCCCGCCGCACTCAAGGGCTATTGGATCGTCCATCTCGATGTGAACGACCCGGAAGGCTACAAGCCCTATCAGGACTACGTCGCGACGCCGTTCGGCACGTTCGGCGGGCGGTATCTGGTCCGCGGCGGGCGCTGCGAGGTGACGGAGGGCCGGCAGCGCGCCCGCACCGTGGTGCTCGAATTTCCCAGCTACGACGCGGCCCTGGCCTGCTACCGTTCGCCCGAGTACCGGAAGGCGCTGGCGTTGCGCAAAGGCAAGGCCGAGGCCGATCTGATCGTCATCGAGGCTTACGACGGCAAATAACGACTGGGAGGTACCTATGGCAAAGGCTTATTGGGTCGGGCGCGTCGAAGTGAACAACGAGGAGGGCTACAAGCCCTACGCGGCGGCGAACCCGGCGATCTTCAAGAGGTTCGGCGCGAAGTTCGTCGTTCGCGGCGGCAAGCATGAGGGCCTGGAAGGGCAGAGCCGTTCGCGCAACATCGTCATCGAGTTTCCCGACTATGCGACCGCGATGGCCTGCTACAATTCGCCGGAGTATCAGGCCAATCTGAAAATCCGCCAAGCCAACGCGATCACCGACCTGATTGTCGTCGAAGGCTACGACGGCCCGCAGCCGTAAATCGGGAGCAAGCACATGTCCGACATGCGGCTGATCGTGGCCGGCGCCGGCGGGCGCATGGGGCGCACGCTGGTCAGGGCCATCGCCGAGACCAAGGGGCTTGTGGTCGCGGGCGCGGTCGAGGATGCGGGATCGCCGCTGCTCGGTCAGGACGCGGGCGTGCTGGCGGGGCTGCCGGCCAACAACATCAAGCTCAGCGCCGACGTGAAGGCCGTGCTCGCCCAAGCCGACGGCATCATCGATTTCACCGTGCCCAAGGCGAGCACCGCCTTCGCTGCGCTGACCGCGGGCAAGGTGCATATCGTCGGCACCACCGGGCATTCGGCCGATGAAGAGGCGAAGATCCGGGAATCCGCGAAGCAAGCCGTGATCGTGAAGTCCGGCAACATGAGCCTCGGCGTCAACCTGCTCGCGGCGCTGACCAAGCGGGTGGCGAAGACGCTCGACGAAAGTTTCGACATCGAGATCTTCGAGATGCACCACAACAAGAAAATCGACGCGCCGTCCGGCACCGCGCTGATGTTCGGCCGCGCGGCGGCGGAGGGCCGCGGCATCGATCTCGCCACGCATTCGGCGCGCGGCCGCGACGGCGAAACCGGCGCGCGGAAGCCAGGAGACATCGGCTTTGCGTCGCTGCGCGGCGGCACGGTGGTCGGCGAGCACAGCGTGATCTTCGCCGGTCCCGCCGAACGCATCGAGCTGATCCACCGCGCCGAGGACCGCATGATCTTCGCCCGCGGCGCGCTGCACGCGGCGCTCTGGGCGCGGGGGAAGACGCCGGGGCTCTATTCGATGGCCGATGTGCTGGGGCTGAAAGATTTTTGAGGCCCCGAGGGGCCCTCTGGGTAGGTTAGCGCACAGCGCCGTAACCCACCATCGGTTTCGCAGCCAGCCGCTTGAGCGGTGGGTTACGCGCCTTCGGCGCTAACTCACCCTACGCACTGAGGCGGTGTGATAGTCCTATAATATGTCTGCCCGCATCTCCGCCATGAAGTACCCCGTTAGGCGTTTCAAGAACCTGAAAATAGCCTTGAAGGAGTTGGAGCCGTTCATCCGCAACGGCAAGCACCTTCAGTCCGGTAGACCTTTCAAGCGTTTTGGGAAAATGCTTTCCCGTGAGGTGTTGGCCAACTGGCTGCTCTGCGCTGTCTCTGACGCGGAGGCCGGGACCGAGCGGTTCATGTTCACAAGCGACCCCGTCGGTGGCGACGGGATTATTTGCGACACCACGATAGGAGAGACGTGGCCGACAGAGCACGTGATGGTGCCGAAGGCTCGCGGCGACGAACCGCCCGACGTGGAGGCGCTGATCTTGAAGGCGATAGAAGGCAAGCAGAAGAAAGGCGGGGCGGCCTACGCCTCCGGGAAGACGCTGGTGGTGTTCTCGGATGCCGGTGGAGGCGCGCGGTGGTTTCCAAACAAGGTTGCCAAGCGGCTGCCGACGACCGACTTTGCTGCAATTTGGGTGGTGGGCCTGCATCTCGTGGAGGACGGCCAGTACGTCTATAGTGTCTCGGAACTGGACGCGAGCACCGGCACGGCCCCCACCTGGCTCGTGCGGATCGCGAGAGAGTTCGACTCTTGGAAGGTGCAACGATTTCAGTGAGCGTTGAGCAAACGGTATAGCAAAGCCCTGCCAAACGGCCGGTAGGGTGACGGGTTGCGTTTCTCGATGCCGCACCTCCCTTGCTGAAGGATTTTTGCGGCCCTGCTGCGTGCAGCGAAATCCTCAGTTCCCCCGCAGCAGCGATGTGCCGGTCATCTCGTTGGGCTGCGGCAGTTCCATCAATTCCAGGATAGTCGGCGCGAGGTCGGCGAGCCGGCCGTCGGCAAGCTTCACTTCGCCGCCGCCCGCGAGCAGGAGCGGCACCGGAGTGGTGGTGTGCGAGGTGTGCGGGCCGCCGGTATCCGGATCGCGCATCAATTCGCAGTTGCCGTGGTCAGCGGTGGCGAGCAGCGCGCCGCCCGCCTTCGCAATCGCGTCCGCGATCTTGCCCAGGCCCGTATCGGCCGCCTCCACCGCCTTGATCGCGGCGGAAAGGCTGCCGGTGTGGCCGACCATGTCGGGGTTGGCGAAGTTGAGCACGATCATGTCGTATCGGCCGGAGTCGATCGCCTCCACCGCCTTGGCGGTCAGTTCCGGCGCCGACATCTCCGGCTGCAGGTCGTAGGTCGCGACCTTGGGCGAGGGCACCATGATGCGGTCCTCGCCGCGATAAGGCTCCTCGCGGCCGCCGTTGAGAAAATAAGTGACGTGCGGATATTTCTCGGTCTCCGCCATGCGCAATTGCGTGCGGCCGGCGTTGGCCACGGCCTCGCCGAGAATGTTCGGAAAGCTCTGCGGCGCGAAGATTGTCTGCATCAGCGTGTCGAGGTGCTCGCTGTACTGCGCCATCCCGACCGCCGCCGCGAACTCGATTCTGCGCTTGCGCGGAAAGCCGGAGAAATCCGGATCGAGCATCGCGCCCAGGATTTCCCGCACCCGGTCGGCGCGGAAGTTGAAGCACAGCACGCCGTCGCCGTCCCTGATGCCGCGATAATCGCCGATCGCGGCCGGCACGATGAATTCGTCGAACTGCTTTTTCGCATAGGCGTTGGCGATGGCCGCCTGCGCGTCGGGAAAGCGCGGGCCCTCGGCCTCGACGATGGCGTTGTAGGCCAGGCCCACGCGCTCCCAGCGCTTGTCGCGGTCCATGGCGTAGTAGCGGCCGATTACGGTGGCGACTGGCACCGATTTCGGCAGCGCCGCGGCGAAACGCTTGAGGTCCTCGCCGGCCGATTGCGGGGGCGTGTCGCGGCCGTCGGTGATGGCGTGCGCCACCGTGGGCACGCCGGCATCGATGAGGATTTTGGCCAGCGCCGCGCCGTGGTCCTGGTGCGAATGCACGCCGCCGGGCGAGACGAGGCCGATCAGGTGGCAGGTGCCGCCGCTCTTTTTCAACGCCGCGATCAGGCCGGTCAGCGCCTCGGCCTGCTTGATCTCGCCGCTGGCGATGGCGTCGGCGATGCGCGGCAGATCCTGCATCACCACGCGGCCGGCGCCGATGTTGAGGTGGCCGACCTCGGAGTTGCCCATCTGCCCGGGCGGCAGCCCGACCTCGCGGCCGTCGGTTCGCAGGAAGGCGTGCGGGCCGTTGGCCCACAGGCGGTCGAAGCTGGGCGTTCTGGCCTGGCGGACGGCGTTGTCGGCAGTTTCCTCGCGCCAGCCCCAGCCGTCGAGGACGACCAGCATGACGGGGCGGCGCTTCTGCTTTGTATCGGTCATCGCCGCTAGATAGCGATGAAACGAGCGGCGAGCAATTGCACAGCTTCGTGTCCCGGACGCGGTGCAGCGCCATTAGCGCGGTTACGCGCGTCTTTGACGCGCTATGGCGGTGCACCGCAGATCCGGGACCGTTACGGACTCGGAGCTTGGAACGGTCCCGGGTCTGCAGCGCAGCACTTCGCTTCGCTTGTGCTGCGCCGCGCCCGGGACACGAGGCTCGTTACGCCGCCACCGTCCCCGCCTCCCAGCCCAGCATGGCGCGCTTGCGGGTGATGCCCCAGTGATAGCCGGTGAGCTCGCCGGATTTGCCGATCACGCGGTGGCAGGGCACCACGAAGCTGATCGGGTTTTTTCCGACCGCAGCGCCGACCGCGCGGGAGGCTTTCGGCCGGCCGATGTTGCCGGCGATATCGGAATAGGTGGTGGCGCGGCCCATCGGGATGCGCAACAGCGTCTCCCACACCCGCACCTCGAAGTCGGTCCCTATCAGCACCACGCGGAGCGGCCGGTCCTCGCGCCAGAGCTTCCTGTCGAAGATGCGCGCGCAGAGCGGCGCGGTGCGGGCGGAGTCCTCGACGTACTTCGCCCGGGGCCAGCGGCGGCGCATGTCGGCGATCGCCGCCTTTTCCTCGCCGGGATCGGCGAACGCGAGCCCGCAGAGGCCGCGATCCGTCGCCATCACCAGCGCGGTGCCGAACACGGCGGGATGGAAGCCGTAGTGGATCGTCAGCCCCTCGCCGCCGGTCTTCCATTCGCCGGGTGACATCGCCTCGTGGGTGACGAACAGGTCGTGCAGCCGGCCGGGGCCGGACAGCCCGACCTCGTAGGAGGCGTCGAGCACGCTCGCGGAATCGCGCAGGAGATTGCGCGCGCTGTCCAGCGTCAGCGCCTGAAGAAAAGCCTTCGGCGTCAATCCGGCCCAGCGGCGGAACAGATGGTGCAGTTCGGTCGGGGTGACGCCGGCCGCCTCGGCGATCTGTTCGATCTCCGGCTGCGCGCGCCAGTTGCCCTTGATGTGGGCGATGGCGCGGCGCACGACGTCGTAGTCGGCGGCGGCGCTGGACAGCGGCGCGAGATCGGAAAGGCGTTCGGGCGAGAGCATGGCGTTCTCCATCATCATGCTCTCCATCTAGGCCGCCGGGAGCGGCCAGCCCACCCGATTTCTGATCCTAAACCAGTGTCCGCGTCGGCCCCCGCCGCGCCTCGCCGAGCGCCGCCGACAGCGCAGAGGCGAAGCTTTCGCGCTCCCCCGGCGAGAGGAAGCCTGCGACCGAAAATTTGCGGCCGCGCGACACCAGGAACAGCTTGAGCAATCCGAACTCTTCGTTGGTCTCGCGGTCGAGCTTGGTCCACAGCGGGTTCAGCGTCCACTCGGCGACCTCGCCGCGATGGCTGACGCGGCGCAGCCGAAGCTCCGACGGCGTCACGGTGACCTGCTCGAAGGCCGCGGCGGCGCGGTAGTTGGCGCGGAACGCCCAGTAGACCAGAACAACGTCGAGCCCGAGGAAGCCGATCACCGGCCACGCGCCGAGCCAGAAGAAGAACATGCCGCAGATGAAGCTGAAGCCCCCGACCTGCGCCATCACCAGGAGGAAGCCCTGGCCCGACAGCGAGCGATGCGGCGTGATGATCCCGAAAAAAGCGTGGGCTCGGAACCGGGGTCGTTGTCGGCGGTGCTCTGTGCGGTCATGCTGACCTCAATATAGGGCAGAGATGGCCAAGAAATCGACCAAAGCCGCCAAGGCGCTGAAGAAAGCCAAAAAGGGCAAGGCCGCCAGGGTGAAGCCTGCAAAGGCCCGCGCCAAGGCCGACGACAAGGCCTTGCACGGCAAGACCAAACCGTGGAGCCCGGCCGAAGTCGAAGAGGCGTTCCGCCGCTTCCAGGAGGCGATGCCGGAGCCCAAGGGCGAACTGCATCACGTCAACCCGTTCACGCTCCTGGTCGCCGTCGTGCTGTCGGCGCAGGCCACCGACGCCGGCGTGAACAAGGCGACGCCGGCGCTGTTTGCGCTCGCCGACACGCCGGAGAAGATGGCGGCGCTGGGCGAGGACCGCGTCCGCGAGCTGGTCAAGACCATCGGCCTGTTCCGCACCAAGGCGAAGAACGTGATCGGGCTGTCGCACAAGCTGATCGCCGAGCATGGCGGCCGGGTGCCCAACACGCGCGAGGCGCTGCAGGAGCTGCCCGGCGTCGGCCGCAAGACCGCCAACGTCGTGCTCAACATCGCCTTCGGCCACCCGACCATGGCGGTGGACACGCATATCTTCCGCATCGGCAACCGCACGGGGCTGGCACCGGGCAAGGACCCGCTGGCGGTGGAATTGAAGCTGCTCGAAGCGATCCCCGAGAAATACATGATGCACGCGCATCACTGGCTGATCCTGCACGGGCGCTACATTTGTCTGGCGCGGCGGCCGCTCTGCGAGAAATGCGTGATCGCCGACCTGTGCAAATGGCCGGGGAAGACGGTTTTGACAACGGGATAACTAAAGTTTGTCATGGCCGGGCTCGTCCCGGCCATCCACGTCTTGTTTGGTTCAAAGGAAAGGCGTGGATGCCCGGCACAAGCTTGCACTCGGGCCGGCCGAAGGCCGGACCCGGGTGGCCGGGCATGACGTTGAGAGGTGAGTGCTAAGCCCGCTTCGGCGCGATGACCTCGATGCGGCGCGTGGACAGCCGCTTGTGCAGGTGCACCATCATCGCCATCGCGAACAGCGGCGTGGCGAGATTGACGACCGGAATCGAGACGAACATCGCGATCAGCAGTCCGGCGAGGAAAATCTGCGCGCGGTGGGCGCGGCGCATCGCACGGGCCTCGTCGGGCGTCCGAAAGCGCATGGCCGCGAGCAGGAAATACTCCCGGCTGAGCAGATGAGCGTTTGCAAGGAACATGATGACGAGGCCAAGCCCCGCGACGAACAGGAACGGCACCGCGACGAGATAGACCACGACGGCGAACAGCGCGGTCTTGACGCCTTCGATGAGCGCGCGGAACAGCGGCAGCGCCGTGCCCGGCGGCTCCATCGGGTAGTGCGTGCGCTCGACCTCGTCGGCGATCTCATCGACGAAGAACGAGCCGACAAAGGCCGTCACCGCCGGCATCAGGAACAGCACCCCGGTGATGATGCCGAGCGTCGCCGCGATCGACAGCACCCAGGCGAGGATCTGCCAGGCGGTGTGGCCGCCGACGCCGGCCTCGGCCCAGGTCGCGCCGCTCGTGGCCATCCAGGAGAACACGCGCTGCAGGCCGATGCCCATGAGCACGATCAGGACCAGGCCGAGCCCGATCGACTTGAGCAGCACCCGCCGGAACGGGGGCGAGAACATCTGGGTCAGCGCCTTGATGGCGGCTTCGAACATCGGGCTCCTCCGCAACCGGGCAGAGGTATGTCCGCGCTGGCGATTGGGCAAGAGCGGCGTGCTGCGTCAGTGCGCCGTCGCGACCGAGGGTGCGGCGGTTTCCGGCACCGGCTCATGCGTGTGCGGCAGGTGCGCCCAGGCCATGCAGCGGTAGTCGAAGCCCTTCTCCACCGTCGGCTTGACCAGCGCGAAGTAGGGCGAGATGTCGAAATCGCGCGGCGCGTAGAGCGAGGAATGGCGGATTTCGAGAATGTCGCGGCGCGCGGCCTCGCTCTCCGCGCGGCTGACCTTCGGCAGGATCGGATAACAGACATTCTCGAAGGCCTGGGCGATCAGCGCCGAGCAGATGATGCGGGTCGGATGGCCGGAGCCGAGCGCCATCATGCGCCGCCGCCAGCGCTGCGGCACCGGCAGCGGAAACAGGTAGCGCATAAGATCGAAGATGTTTTTCACGTCGTAATCGAAGCCGATGCGCTCGGCGGCGTAGGTGCACACCCGCGCGCAGTCGTCGTCGGTCAGGCCGATCGGGCGGCAGATGCGGGTGTGATAGCGCTGGTATTTCGACAGCGGCGCGCCGACCACGCCCTGGCCGAGCACGGCCTCGACCAGCACCAGCGGCTCGCCGTCCGCGGCGGTGCGCTCGCCGATCGGCCCGACGTAGAGCGCGGCATGCGACCAGGTCGACTGGGTGAGATACTTGATGACGCCGGAGATGTGGCTGTTGCCCTCGACCAGCAGCACGTCGCCGGGCTTGAGCGCCGCCCGCAACGCCTCCGGGTCGCTCGGGGTGAAGGGCTCGTAGCCCTCCTCCGGGCGCTCCAGATACCGGGCCAGCGTCTGCCCGATTCCGCTGAGCATCCAATGCATGACACCCGAACCCGATTTGGCGCGTGCTTATTTTAGCCGCACGTCGCTCGATTGCGTCCTAATTTAGACGAGACTTGTTGCGATCCGGTTCATCGCTCCGCGCCAATGACAATGAATTGTTAGCCATGGCTTTGCGCTCCCCCGCGTGTTCTGCCAAGAATTGCGTTCATCGCGGTGCAGCGTAAAACCAAATGCAAACCATGAACTGCGAACCATGAGTCCTGTGTCCCGCCGAAGCTTCCTCGCCGGCTCCGCCTCGTTGCTGGCGATGGGTCCGGCGTTCGGCCAGCGGGCTCGCAAGCCAGCCCCAACCGAGGTCGACGCCATCATCGTCGGCGCCGGCGCGGCGGGAATTGCCGCCGCGCGGCGGCTGGCCGCTGCCGGCCGAAGCTTCACCCTGGTCGAGGCGTCGAACCGGATCGGCGGGCGCTGCTTCGCCGAGTCGAAGAGCTTCGGCGTGCCGTTCGACCGCGGCGCACGTCATCTACACGCCGGACAGCAATCCGTTGACCAAGCTTGCGGCGCGGACCGGGCTCGAGATTTACGCGGCGCCGTCGGCCCAGCGCATCCGCATCGGCCGGCGCAACGCACGCGAAAGCGAGCTAGAGGACTATCTGGCAGCCTCCGGGCGCGCCAGCCGCGCGATCGCCGACGCCGCGCGCGGCAGGGCCGACGCCGATTGCCTGAGCGTGATGCCCCGCGACCTTGGCGAGTGGCGTTCCACGGTGGAGTTCATGCTCGGCCCCTACAACAGCGGCAAGGATCTCGGCGAAGTTTCTGCGATGGACCTGAGCCGGGCCGCCGAGCGCGACGCCAGCGCGTTCTGCCGCCAGGGTTACGGCGCGCTGCTCGCCAGGCTCGCCGACGGCATCCCCGTGTCGCTCGACACGGCGGTGAAGCTCGTGGACATCACCGGCCGCGGCACCAAGGTGGAGGCGTCCACCACCAAGGGCACCGTCACCGGCCGCCACATCATCATCACCGCGTCCACCAACGTGGTGCTCGACCGCATCAAGTTCGACGGCGGCCTGCCCAAGCGCCACCAGGACGCGCTCGAAAGTCTCAAGCTCGGCAGCTTCGACCACATCGCACTGGAGCTCACGGGCAATCCGCTCGGCCTGCAGCGCGACGATCTGGTGTTCGAGAAGTCCTCGGGGCCGCGCACCGCGGCGCTGCTCGCCAACGTCGGAGGCACGCCGCTGACGGTGGTCGAGGTCGGCGGCAAGTTCGGCCGCGAGCTCGCCGAGCAGGGCGACAAGGCGATGACCGAGTTCGCGGTGGAATGGCTCAGCGGCATGTTCGGCGCTGGCGTGAAGAAGGCGGTGCAGCGCACCCAGACGACGCAGTGGAACAAGGACCCCTGGACGCTCGGCGCGTTCGCGGCTGCGTCGCCCGGCGGGCAGGGCGCGCGCCGCAACCTGATGGAGCCGATCCGCAACCGCGTGTTCTTCGCCGGCGAGGCGGTGCACGAAACCCTGTATGGCACTGTCGGCGGCGCCTGGGACTCCGGCACCCGCGCGGCGGAGGCGGTGATCCGCCGCATCACGGGCCAGCCCGACCCGCTGGCGCCGAAGGCCGAGATCGAAGTGCTGTCGGAAAAAAAGCCGGCAAGAGCTATGCCGTCCGGCGAGCGGCCGGCGCCGGGGTCGTCGGCGGGATGGTGCTACACGAACCCTGATTCCAGCTTCTGCAAGCCGTCGCGCCGCAATCCCTGACGCGCCGAAGCACCGTTACCGTGCCAACTGCTCCTTGAGCCAGCCCACGATCGTGCTGGCGATCTCGTCGGGATGCTGCCCCGGCGTGCGCCCCATGTGGTGGCCTTCCGGATAGACCCGCGCCGATTTCGGATTGCCGTGCTCCAGCAGCAGATAGACGTCGGCAATCGGCGCCTGGTCGTCGAGCTTGCCGTTGACGCCGAGTAGCGGCGCCGACTTCTTGTCGAGCAGCCCCATCGTCTTCAGCGACAGCGGTGCGACGGCGGCCAGGAACTCCTCGACGGTCTTCACGCCCATCGCCCGGCCCCGCGCGTCGAGCAGGCTCTGCGCGCCGAACAGATAGGTGGCGCCGCCGGTGGTGAACGCCGGGACAAGCCATTCAGGCTGGAAACCGTAATGCACGTTGCCGCCGTGGAACACCGCGCCCTTGATGCGGTCGGCGGCGGTAAAGGCGAGCCGCGCGGCCCAATAGCCGCCGAAGCTGCCGCCCCAGACCGCGACGCGGTTGCCGTCCACGTCGGCGCGCCCCGGCAGGTGGTCGAGCCATGTGAGGTAGGTCCGCTCGGCCGACGGATCGCCGTACAGCACCGGATTCTCGCCGCTGCCCGGCATGTCGATGGTGAGCGAGGCGAGCCCCGCGTTCATCGCAGCCTTGGCGATCTTCAGGCGGTCCTCCTTCCAGCCATCGACGCCACCCCAGTGCAGAACAACCGGCGGCTTCGACACGCCCGGCGGCTTCTGCAGATAGCCGACGAGCGTCTTGCCCTCGAATGGAATTTCAATGATCTCGAGCGGCGGATCGAAATGCTTCGCCGCCTTGCGGAACATGCGAAGCGAATCCCGATACGCCTTGAGCTTTCCCGGCGACGTGGGTGACGGATAGCGGCCGACGCGGCAGGCGTCGAAGGCGTGCATGTAGATTTCGGCGAGTTCCTTGCCGGCCGTGCCCGTTTTCGCGGCGGCGTCGCCCTTCGCCTCGTAGGTATGACCGATCTTGCTCCACTCCTCGGCCCAATGATCCTTGTCGAGATTCTTCAGCGCCGCCATCACCGCCTCGGCGTCCTCGCGCTTGATGTCCTCGAACGGATTGAGCTTGCCGGCGCGCCGCATGAACTCGGCCTTGACCTCGTCGAGCGTGCGTTCGCGCGAGCCCTTGGGTTGATCCTGAATGTTCATGCGATCCTCCCTTTGAAGAACCTATCGTTCGTCATGGCCGGACTTGGTCCGGCCATCCACGTCTTGCTTCTTGCAATAAGGAAGACGTGGATGCCCGGCATAAAGCCAGGCATGACGTGGCAATGTTTTGCGCCAATGCGCGGTTGAATATTACGTCAAATCTTTCGCGCTGATCATGTCCTCGAAGATCGTCATCACCGGCGCCTTACCCTCGAAGCCGAGCTCGTTCCAGCGCGCCGCCACCTGGTCATAGGTCTTCTTGTCGAGCTTGGTGCGCCGCGAGAACGTCTTGATGTGCTTGTAGTCCATGCAGGCGTTGATCAGCGCCTTCGATCCCCACGGCCGGATCTCCTGCGGGTTGAGGCTCGGGTCGAGGAACGTGCTCCAGGTCTCGCGCAGGATGTCGATCGACTGCGACGGCCGCGAGCGCGTCGCCATCGCCCACAGCACCTGGCCGATGTTGCTCGGGTCGATGTCGTCGTCCACGACGATCACGTATTTGCCGAAGTAGGCGCCGGCGGTGCATTGCGCGGCGAGCGCCATCACCTGCGGCGCATGGCCGGCGTACATCTGCTTGACCGAGACCACGGTCATGCCCCAGCCGGCGGCCTCCGGCACCGACCAGACACCCTGGATGCCCGGGATGCCGAGCTTCTGCAGGTCGGCCCAGATGCCGGCGGAACGCACCGCCGCCCAGAACAACCCGCACTCGTTCGACGGCCCGTCGGCCATCAGCGCGCAGCTCAGCGTCGGGTTGTTGCGGTAGCGCAGGCGCTCCACGCGCATGTAGGGCGTGGCGCCGCTCGGCCGTCCATAATAGCCGGTGAACTCGCCGAACGGGCCTTCGGCGAAGGTCTCGTCCGGATAGAGATGGCCTTCGATGATGATCTCGGCATGCGCCGGCAGCGGCAGGCCGGTGAGGTCGGAGGTGAACAGCTCGATCGGCGAGCCCTTGATCCCCGAGTAGTAGTCGTACTCGCACTCGGTCTTCGGCAGGCTGGTCGCGGCGACCAGGAACAGCAGCGGATCGATGCCGTAGCAGGCGGCGATCGGCATTGGCTTGCCAGCCTTCCAGTACTTCTCGCGGTCGTTGGTCGCGTCCTTGCCGGGCGAGGTGTAGACGCCGATCTCGCGCGGCCCCTTGATCATCATGCGGTAGCAGCCGACGTTGATGCGGCCGGTCTCGGGGTCCTTGGTGATGACGGCGTCGTTGGTGCCGAGATACATGCCGCCGTCGAGCGGCCACATCCGCTGCGCCGGGAACTGGCGGATGTCGATCTTGTCGCCGTTGACGATGTTCTGGCTGGAGACCGCGCGCTCGGCGGGCACTTCGACCGAGGCCATCTTGCGCCCGAACTTCTGCTGCAGGAGCTTCACCGCCTCCAGCGGATGCTCGACCGGCTCCTCGCCGATCATCAGGCAGAACCGCGATAGGTTGCAGCCGATCATATTGTAGAGGGCCTTGTGGCCGGGGTGGCCCTTGATGTTCTCGAACAGCAGCGCGGGACTTTTTTCCAGGCCGACCAGATAGGTGATGTGGGCGGCTTCGAGGTCGGGGCTGACCTCGGCGGTGATGCGCTTTAATTCGCCCATCGCCTCGGCCTTCTCCAGCCAGATGTCGAGTTCGCTGGAATTGCGGGTGGGCCGGTTCTTCGGCTGCTCGATGGTGACGGCGTTCCCGCCGGCCTTCACGCCCATTTCCATAGACTTCACTCCCTGACGCACAAGTTGCGGCGATCCTAGCCGAATGCTGCCTGCCCGGTCACGGGCCACTCGTCGCAGGGCGCTCTGCGTTTGGCGCAGTCAGTCGGCGGACGGTGGTTTGAGGGTCAAGCCCGCAGCACGCCGCCGGTGCGCTTGCTGACCTCGGCGACGATCTTCGCCGCCAGCGCGTCGATCTCCTGGTCGGTCATGGTTTTCTCGCGCGGCTGGATCGTCACCGCGATGGCGACCGACTTCTTGCCCGCATCGATGCCCTGGCCCTCATAGACGTCGAACACGCCGACGCCCGAGATCAGCTTGCGGTCCACATTCTGCGCGGCGCGCTGGATGTCGGCGGCCTTCACCGCGCGATCGACCACGAAGGCGAAGTCGCGCGTCACCGGCTGGAATTGCGACAACTCCAGCACCGCCTTGGCTCGCGTGGCCTTCGCCTTGCCCTCCGGGATGCGTTCGAGGATGACCTCGAAGGCGACGAGCGGGCCTTCGGCGTCGAGCGCCTCCAGCGCGCGGGGGTGCAGCTCGCCGAAATGGCCGAGGATATTCTGGGGGCCGATCTGGATCGTTCCCGAGCGGCCGGGATGGAACCAGGCCGGTCCGCCGGGCACGACCTGCATCGCCTGCGCGGGGGCGCCGGCGGCAGCCAGCACCGCAAGCGCGTCGGCCTTGGCGTCGAAGGCGTCCACGTCGGCGGCCTTGCTCGACCAGTGGCGGCCGGCGCCGCTTGATCTGGCGAGCGCGCGCCGCACGCCGGTCGCCGCCATGAACTGATCCTCGGGCTTGTCGCCCTTGAAGATCTGTCCGACCTCGAACAGCGCCGTATCGGGGAAACCGCGGTCGGCGTTCTTCTGCGCCGCCGCGACGAGGCCTGGAATGAGGCTCGGGCGCATGTCGGACAATTCGGCTGCGATCGGGTTGGCCAGCGCCAGCTCCTTCGCGCCGCCGCCGAACAATTCGGCCTGCGGCTTGGAGATGAACGACCAGGTCACGGCTTCAGTCAGGCCCCGCGCCGCGAGCGCGCGCTTGGCCTTGCGCGTTCGGACTTGCGCGGTGGTCAGCACGGGCTTGCGCGGCGCGTCGCCGCGGTCGAACGGGGTCGATGGGATTCGATCGACGCCGACGATGCGCACGATCTCCTCGACGATGTCGGCCTTGCCCTCGATGTCCGGACGCCATGACGGCGCCGCGACCTTCACGCGGCTATCCTGGCCGGCGACGAAGAAGCCGAGCTTGGTGAGAACGCGCCGCATCTCGATCAGGCTGAGATCGAGACCGGCCAGCCGCTTCAACTCGCTGGTCGGGAAGTCGACGATTTTTTCCGGCGCCTCGGCCTTGCCGGCGACAGTGACTTCCGAGGGCGTGCCGCCGCACAGCTCCATCACCATCTGCGTGGCGAGCTCCAGCCCCGGCGCCATGAAGTTCGGATCGACGCCGCGCTCGAAGCGGTAGCGCGCGTCCGAGTTGATGCCGAGCTTGCGCCCGGTCTGCGCGATGTTGATCGGATCCCACAGCGCCGACTCGATCAGCACGTCGGTGGTGTTCTCGTCGCAGCCCGAGGCCTCGCCGCCCATGATGCCGGCGAGCGACTCCGGGCCGCTGTCGTCGGCGATCACGCACATGGCTTGGTCGAGCGTGTAGGTCTTGCCGTCGAGTGCCAGCAGTTGCTCGCCGTTGTTGGCGCGGCGGACGATGAGGTTGCCTTTCACTTTCTTCGCGTCGAACACGTGCAGCGGACGGCCGCGGTCGTGGGTGATGAAATTGGTGATATCGACCAGCGCGTTGATCGGGCGAAGGCCGATCGCCTTCAGTCGCTTCTGCAGCCACTCCGGCGACGGCCCGTTCTTGACGCCGCGCACGAGGCGCAATGCGAAAGCAGGGCACAGCGGATGCGTCTGGCCGAAGTCGAGCTTCACCGAGACCGGGCAGGGGAATTCGCCCTTGATCGATTTCGGCGTGCGTTCCTTGAGCGCGCCGATGTCGGCGGCGGCCAGATCCCGCGCCACGCCGTTGACGCCGGTGCAGTCGGGCCGGTTCGGCGTGAGGTTGATGTCGATCACCGCGTCGTCGAGGCCCTTGTACTTGGCGAAGCTTGCGCCGAGCGGGGCATCGTCGGGCAACTCGATAATGCCGTCATGGTCGTCGGAAATCTCCAGCTCGGCCTCGGAGACCAGCATTCCGCGACTCTCGACGCCGCGAATGGTTCCCACCTGGAGCGTGATGCCCTTGCCCGGAACGAACGCGCCCGGCGGCACGAACACGCCGGTCATGCCGGTGCGCGCGTTCGGCGCGCCGCAGACGACCTGGATGGGGTTGCCGTCACCGGTATCCACCATGCACACGCGCAGCCGGTCCGCATTCGGATGCTGCTTGGCCTCGACCACCTTGGCGATGACATAGGGCGCGAGCTGCTTGCCCTTGTCCTCGACGCTTTCGACCTCAAGCCCGATCATCGTGAGCTTCTGCACGATCTCGTCGAGCGAGGCGTCGGTGTCGAGATACTCCTTCAGCCAGGCGAGGGTGAACTTCACGTGCTCAATCCTCCCGCCAGCGTGGGAAAGTCGAGCGGCCGGAAGCCGTAATGCGCGAGCCAGCGCACGTCGGCCTCGAAGAACGCGCGCAGGTCCGGCATGCCGTATTTCAGCATGGCGATGCGGTCGATCCCCATGCCCCAGGCGAAGCCCTGAACCTCGTCGGGATCGAGCCCGCAGTTGCGCAGCACGTTCGGATGAACCATGCCGCAGCCGAGAATCTCCAGCCAGTCGTCGCCCTCGCCGAAGCGCACCTCGCCCTTGTCGCGCCGGCACTGGATGTCGACTTCGAGCGACGGCTCGGTGAACGGGAAGAACGACGGCCGGAACCGCATGTTGACGTTGTCGACCTCGAAGAACGCCTTGCAGAACTCCTGCAGGATCCATTTCAGGTGGCCGAGATGCGCGCCCTTGTCGATGACCAGGCCCTCGACCTGGTGGAACATCGGCGTGTGGGTCTGGTCACTGTCGCTGCGGTAGGTGCGGCCGGGGATGATGACGCGGATCGGCGGCTTCTGCGCCAGCATGGTGCGCACCTGCACCGGCGAGGTGTGGGTGCGCAACAGCATGCGCGAGCCGTCGGGCTTCGGCGGGAAGTAGAACGTGTCGTGCATCTCGCGGGCGGGATGACCCTCGGGGAAGTTGAGCTTGGTGAAGTTGTAGTCGTCGGTCTCGATGTCCGGCCCTTCGGCGACGGCGAAGCCCATGTCGGCGAAGATGGCGGTCAACTCGTCCACCACCTGGCTGATCGGATGCACGCGGCCGGCCTCGGCCGCCGTCTCGCGCACCGGCAGCGTCACGTCCACGGTTTCAGTGGCGAGCCTGGCGTCCAGCGCTGCGCCCTTGAAGCCATCCCTCCGCGCGTTGAGCGCGGCGTTGACGCGATCCTTGAGCCCGTTGATCGCCGGACCCTGCACCTTGCGCTCGTCCGGTGTGAGGCCGCCCAGCGTCTTGAGCAGGGCCGTGACCGAGCCGCTCTTGCCCAGCGCCGCGACGCGGACGGCTTCGAGCGCCGCCTCGTCGGAGGCGGCGGCGACGGCAGTGCTCAGTTCTTGTTCAAGCTGCGCGATGTCGGTCATGACGTCGCCTCTCCGCGTCATGCCCGGCCTCGTGCCGGGCATCCACGCCTTGGCGGGAGGCAAGGCGTGGATGGCCGGGACAAGCCCGGCCATGACGGCCTTGTGAAATGTTACGCCGCCTTGGGAAGCGCGGCCTTAGCCTTCTCGACGATCGCCTGGAAGGCTGCCGGTTCGGCGATGGCGAGCTCCGACAGCACCTTGCGGTCGACCATGATGCCGGCCTTGGCGAGCGCGTCGATGAACTTCGAGTAGTTCAGCCCGAACGGCCGCACCGCCGCGTTGATGCGCTGGATCCAGAGCGCGCGGAAGGTGCGCTTCTTGTTCTTGCGGTCGCGGTAGGCGTATTGCATCGCCTTTTCCATCGACTGCTTGGCGATGCGGATGGTGTTGCGGCGACGGCCGTAGTGGCCCTTGGTCGCCTTGTAGACCTTCTTGTGCTTGGCGTGTGACGTGACGCCGCGTTTGACGCGAGCCATGACCGATCTCCTGAAATGTTAAGCCTGCAACATGATGACGTGACCGGCGCACGAGGCGCGGCCCGAAAAACCGTCAGCCGTTGGGCAAGAAAAACTTGATGTTGTTGTCGACGTCGGCCTTGAACATGACGCGG